>NZ_JARZHI010000016.1:0-203977 GCF_029946465.1 Polyangium sorediatum | reverse complement strand
CGCAGGCGTCTGCGCGGTGCTTGCTGTCGAAGCCCGTTGGCGCGCGGTGGCAGGCCCGGATGCGCGTGCTCGCGGCGCCTGCCACGGGGGCGGGGCGGCGTCCAGACGGGGGTGGGCGAGGTGTTACAGGCAAACCGACAAGTTCTTGCTTCCTCGCCTTGCCATTGATGTTCCTTGCCCCCCGTTCGTCTCAATCCTCGCCGTCAACTTACAAGGCAGGCATACCCATGCGGAATCTGACCCTCGGTGACCTACGACTCTCGCTCCGTGATCTCCTGGATACGCGCGTCGACGAATTGCGCCTTTCGAAAACCGGCAAGCTCTACGAGCCGCGTCTCCGCAAGAAGCAAAAAGAAATCGAGGACATCCCCGATCCCGCATGGAGGCAAGCGCCCCTCGCCGTCGAGCTCGCGTCCACCGACGAGCTGCACGACGGATTCGGCTCCGCCATCCATTACATCTGTCTCGCCGTCGAGGCGCACCCCTCGCTCCCCCCCGCGAAGAAGAATGCTGCCCAGCGCATTCGCGAGACCTTCGTCCCCCAGCTCGGCGTCCTCCGCCGTCCTTTGGGCCCATGACTTCGTCGCCGCGGGCGACTCCATCGATACCCTCCTCCGCGAGCGGGCCAAACTCCTCGCAGGCGCGGAAAATGCCTCCGTCACGGCCCCGCTCCGCGGCGCGACCGTCGGCCTCCTCGGCCGCTTTCGCGACGCGCTCCGCGACGAGCTCGAGGAGGAGGGCTCTCCCCTGTCCGCCGGCCACGAGGCATCGATCTTCTCCTATATCGACAAGCTGAGCGCCGATCGCGCGCGCGCCGCGTCGCAAAGCCCGGCCCCGTCCGAGGACGTGCCGCTCTCCGCCCAGCCTTGACAACCCCCCCGGATCGGATCTAGGCGCCCGCCCCTCAACCCTTCGTCGGCTTCGAGGACTTCGCGGGCGCCTTCGCCGCAGGCTTCGCCGGCGCCTTCGCCGCAGGCTTCGCGGGCTCGTCCTCCTCCTCGTCGTCGCCTTCGTCCTCGTCCTCGTCGTCGCCCTCGTCCTCTTCGTCGTCCCCGTCCTCGTCCTCGACGTCCTCGGCGAACCGCGCCGCGCGCGTCTCCTCGTCCTCACCGAAGAGCGACGGCCCGCCCTCCGCGCCGTGCTCCGCGACGAACAGGTCGGCGATCTCCAGCAGCGCCGCGATCTTCTCCTCGCGCACCGGCCCGTAGATCGTCAGCGCCAGGGCCTTGTCCTCCACGCGCACCCACACCTCGCCCGACTCGCACAGAAGCTCGCGCAGCGGGCGCGTCAGCCACTTGCCGATCGCCTTCGCCAGCGACGTCGATCCCTCGACGAGGTACACATCCATGAACTCCGGGTGCTTGCGGAACTGGATGCCCGTGTTCGGCGCGGGTTTGCCGTCGACGAACGGCAGCGGACGCGCGGTGAACGCAGGGCCCGCTTCCTCCATCGCCACGATCACCGTCTGGTGATCGCTGCTGCCCGCGACGTCTCCCAGGACGAACCGCGCGTAGGCCACCTTCGGCACGAGCTCGTAATCGCCGAGCAGCTTCCCGCCGCCCGCGAGCTCCGCCACCCGCCCGAGCGGGGTCGCGAGGCCCGCGATGCGCTTCGGGCGCGTGTCCTTCGCTTTCTTCTTTTTCGTGCCCGCCGCCTTCGCCCGGGCCTTGCCCCCGGCCCGCCGCGCGCCGAACGCGTCACGCCACGCTTCGATTGCCGAAAGTGCTCGCTTGTCGACCTGCCCCGTGAGCACGAAAATGAGCCCCGCGGCGATCGGCGCGACGATCCACAGCCACCACATGGCGGCGGAGCCTAGTCCGTCTTCGGGATTTTTCCCACAGGATCGAGGCGCCTCGATCCCATCCGGGGGAGATGAAACGAAGCGCCGTTTCCGTTACCGTAGACCCCAAGCTCGATGCCGCAGTCCTCGCTCTACTGGCTCACCATCATCGCCCTCGGCCTCTGCGTGATGCTCTCGCTGCTCCGGCGACAAACCGCCGCGCGCCTGAAGACCGCGCAGCGCCAGCTCCTCGACGAACGCAAGGATCGCGAGCGCGCGACGAGCGAGCTCGTCCACCTGAAGTCCCAGCGCGCCGCCGCCGAGAAGGAGGCCGAAGCCGCACAAAAAGAAGCCGAGGCCGCGAAGAAGGAGGCCGAGGCCGCGAAGAAGGAGGCCGAGGCCGCCGCGGAGGCGCAGCGGAAGCTCGAAGCGATCGAGGCCGACGTCGCGCGGCTCGAGCGCGAGCGGGACGACGCGCGCGCCGCCGGAAAAGCCGCGCAGGCGGCGCAGGAAGAAGCGAACCGCGCGCTCGATACGAAGGCCATCGAGAACGACGTCGCGCAAAGGACCATCGCCGAGCTCGCCCGCGCCGCCGAGGAAGGGCGCAGCGCCGCCGCCGCGAGCCAGCAGAAGATCGCGGACGTGGAGCGGCAAAAGAAGGCCGCCGAGGACGAGCGCGCCGCCGCGAAGAAGCAACTCGCGGAGAGCGAGGCGAAGCTCCGCGAGCGGGATGCGGCGCTCGCGCGCGAGGTCGCATCCGCGAAGGAGAACAAGGAGAAGGCGGCGGCCCTGGAAGCCGAACTCGGAAAAGCCCGGGAAGAGGCCGCGAAGACGCCCCCGCCCGTGGCGGCCGCTGCGACGAGCGGCGGCGGGGATTTCCTCGCGGCGCTCGACGCCGATCCCTACCTGAACCGCGGTCACAAGGAGACGATCCGCATGACCTACAACCAGTTCACCGCGAAGAAACGATCTTCGTGAACCACGTGGTAAGGGTCTCCGCGTGACGAGCGTCCTCCCCAGCCTCCTCGGCGTCATTCACCTCCCGCCCCTGCCCGGCAGCCCTCGATCCACCGGGGATCTCGGCCCCGCCGAAGAGCGCGCCTTTCGCGAGGCGGAGCTGCTCGTGGCCGCGGGCTACGACGGCATCGTCATCGAGAACTTCGGCGACGCGCCCTTTTTCCCTGGCCCCGTCCCGCCGATCACGATCGCGTGCATGACCACCTGCGCGCGCGCCGCGCGCGAGGGCAGCAAAGGACTCTTCCTCGGCGTGAACATCCTTCGCAACGACGCCGACGCCGCGCTCGCCGTGGCCGTCGCCACGCACGCCGACATGATCCGCGTCAACGTGCACACCGGCGCGCGCGTCACCGATCAAGGCCTCGTGCAAGGCGCCGCGCACCAGACGCTGCGCACGCGCCGCGCGCTCGCCGCCGATCGCGTGCGCATCTTCTGCGACGTCGACGTCAAGCACTCCGCGCCCCTCGCGCCGCGGCCCATCGAGGAAGAAGCGCACGACCTCGCCGAGCGCGGCCTCGCCGACGCGCTGCTCGTCACGGGCAGCGGCACGGGGCGCGCCGCCTCCGAGGCCGATCTCGACACGGTTCTGCGCGCCGTCTCCGTCCCCGTCTACGTCGCGAGCGGCGTCACGATCGACAACCTCGCCGCGGTCCGAAAAGCCCACGGCATCATCGTCGGCTCCGCGCTCCGCGCAGGCGGCCGCGCCGGCGCTCCGATCGATCACGACCTCGCCGCCCGCTTCGCCGAAGCGTTCCGCGCCTCGCGTCGATGACCCTCCGGCCTCCGCGCCGCCCGTTCCTCGTCGCCGTCACGCTCCTCGCGCTCGCGCTCCGGCTCGTGTGGAACCTCGTCGTCCACCCGCCCGAAGAGCACCTCTACTCCGACATGGCGGGCTACTTCGAGCGCTCCACCGCGCTGCTCGACGCCCCGCTCCGCAAAGAGCCCTCCGCCGTCCTCTTCCCCTACGGCACCCACGTCCTCCTCGCGCTCGTCCGCGCCGTGTTTGGCCGGGAAAACCAGGCCGCGCCGGCCGTCGTCTACGCGCTGCTCGGCGCCTCGCTCGTGCCGCTCGTCTCGCTCCTCTGCGAGCGGATCGTCCGCGGCCGGATCGCGCCGCGGATCGCCGCGCTCCTCGCTTGTTTTTATTATCCGTGGATCTCGCTCGGCGGATACTTCCTGAGCGAGCTGCCCTTCACGGTGTGCGTCACCGCCGCCGCGCTCTTTTCGCTCCGCCTCGCGGATACGGGGCGCGCGCGGGAGGCCTTTCTCTTCGGCACGGCCGTCGCGCTCGGCGCCACGTTCCGCCCGCAGATCCTGCTCTCGCTCCCCTTGGTTTTCCTCGTGTGGCTCGCGCGCCGCCGCGCCCTCCCGCGCATCCGCCTCGCGCACTTCGCGCGCGCGCTCGTGCCCGTCCTCCTCGTGCTCGCCGTCTCCGCCGCGCGGTTTCACCACCACATGGGGCGCGTCGGCCTCATCTCCGCGAACGGCCCTCTCAATTACGCCTTCGGCCGCTGCCACGCCGTCGACATCGAGGCGCGCACGCGCGGCTACGTCTCCTCGTTCGGGCCTCCGCCGATGGGCTACCTCGCCTATCGCGACAAGAAATACCCCGATGCGTTCGTCCGGCTCGATGCCGCGCTCGGCCCAAAGCTCACCGTCCAGGGCACGATGTGGAATGCGGACCCGTTTTACGCGCTCGCGCGCAAGTGCGTCGCGACGACCGGGCTCGTCCGCCAGGCGCGTTACGCGCTCAGCCACGTCATAATGTTGTGGGGTTACAATATCGTCTGGCCCGACTCCGGCACGGACACGTATCGCCGCCCCATGCGGCGCGCGATCGATCTGCACAACGTGCTGCTCCTGCCGCCGATGCTCGTCGCCTTCGCCGCCTCGTTCCGGCGCCACCTCGCGCGGCATGCGCTGCTCTCCGCGCACCTCCTCGCGCTCGTGCTGGTCGCGATGCTTTACTTTGGAGACGTACGGTATCGCGTACCCTACGATGGCATCGTGATCGCCCTCGCATTCGATGGCATCACCCGTGGGCTCGGATGGGTCCGCAGCATGCTGCCGCGGAAGGTCCGGGTTTGACGGCGCCGCCGACTCCGTGCGTCTCGACCGATGCAATCTTCACGCGGGGCCGCACCTTGGTGTACCGTGCCCGACGTGCGACGATCCGGACCCGAATTCGGGCCGCGAAGGAGCCGTATCCACGGCGTCCCGCTGGCCCTCCTCGCCGCGGCGCTCTGTGCCTCCCCGTCTCTCGCGGCAGCGCAAACCGAGCCCACCGCCGAACCAAAGCCCCCCGCGTCCGAAGGCGCGCCGCCGCTGGCCGATGCGCCGCCCGCGCCGCCGCCGGGCGAGGCGAGCAAGCCGGCAGATCCGCCCCCCGCGAACAACGGCCAAGCACCAAAGCGCCCCGATGCGGGCGACGTGAAGCCGGCCGAGCCCAAGGCGGAGGCGCCCCCTGCGGCCGAGGCCCCGAAAGCCGATCCCCCGCCGCCGGAGTCCGGGTTTTTCCTGGGCACGTACGGCCGCGTCGGAGCGGCCACCGATTTCCGAAAGCGCGCCGGCCGGGACGCCGACATCGTCGCGCGTGGCTCGCGCCTCGATGAATCGCCGTACGTCGAGATCGACGTCCAGCGCCAGGATTACTGGAAAGCCACGGGCACGACCACGCGGGCCGTGATCACGCTCGGCACGTCCGCGCCGCTGTTCCATTACAATGCGGATTTCAATGTCCGCATGGCCGTCCGGAACCTGTTCCTCCAGGCGAACAACGTCGTGACGAAGGGCCTCTCGGCCTGGGTCGGCTCGCGCATGTACCGCGGCGACGACTCGTACCTGCTCGATTTCTGGCCCCTCGACAACTTGAACACGGTCGGCGGCGGCTTGCGCTACGACTTCCCCAATGGCCGCACCTTCGTCGCCTGGCACGCCGGCCTGAACCAGCCGAACACGGGATTTTTCCGTCAAACCGTGGCGCGCACGCCGGCCTTGAACCAGGTCGGCGCGACCAACGTAAATATCCTCGACCGGCAGAAGTTCATCACGAGCCTGAAGGCGAGCCACATCGTCAAGGTCGGGCAGACGGGCGGCGTGAAGGCGGTCGTCTACGGCGAGCTCCACGACATCCCCTCGGGCCAGCGCGAGACCGAGGTGAAGGGCACGTACGATACGTTGCCGGCCGATTTCGGGTACGTGATCGGCGCGCAAGTCGGCGCGTTCACGGGGCGCGACGCTTCCCACGTGAATCTGTTCCTCCGGTATGCGGGCGGCGCCGCGGCGTACGGCGAGTTCGGCACGCCGTTCCAGCTCGCGCCGGACCGCACCTCGGCGGGCGCGCGTGAGCTCTGGATCACGCTCAGCGGCAACTGGGAGACGGGGCCGCTCGGGCTCATGGCGGCCGCGTATTTCCGGAGCTTCCGCGACGCGAGCCCGGCCCTCGATTTCAACGACGTCGACGAGGGCATCCTCATGGCCCGGCCCCATTTCTTCCTCACGGAGTGGGGCGGCATCGCGACGGAGCTCTCCTACCAGGCGCAGCAGCGCGGCGTGCGGTCCCAGCCCCAGGCGGAGCCGGGCCAGCCCATTCCGGCGCCCTCCGCCGATCCGGTCATGGGCGGCCTCTTCCGCATCGGCCTCGTGCCTTTCCTGAATCCTGCGGGCAAGGGCAGCTACAGCCGCCCGCAGCTCCGGCTGATTTACCTCCTCACGCACCGCGACGAGGGGGCGCGCTCGATGTACCCGAAGGACGACGTCTTCAGCATCCGGCAATGGGAGCATTTCTTCGGCGTCGGGGTCGAGTGGTGGTTCAACGCGCAGACGACCTACGGTGGATGACATGAAAGCGAATCGAAGGAGCCTCATGAATCGAGCGCGTTCATCGGCCGTGGTCCTCGGCCTCGTCGTCTCCGGTGTCACACAGGCCGGCTGCATGGAGTTCGAGGATCCGCCGGAGGTCGAGCTCAAGACGAACGTCGTCGACTGGCGCGAGGAGATCATCTACCAGATCCTCATCGATCGTTTCGCCGACGGCGACTGGGGAAACAACTTCTCCATCTACCCGTCGGCGCCCGGCAAGTGGCACGGCGGCGATTGGAAAGGGGTCGAGCAGCGGCTCGATTACCTCGACGAGCTCGGCGTCACGACGCTGTGGATCTCGCCCGTCGTGAAGAACGTCTACACGGACGCCGGATTCGACGCGTACCACGGCTACTGGGCGCAGGACCTCACCCAGCCCGCCCCGCAATTTGGTGACCTCGCGGCGCTCCAGAGCCTCGTGAAGGCGGCGCATGCCCGCAACATCAAGGTCATCCTCGACATCGTCACGAACCACATGGGGCAGCTCTTCTTCTACGACATCAACGGCAATGGGCAGGCGGACGACCCGCTCAACCAATCCGTGCCCGGCACGCCGGACGTCTTCAAGGAGAACGAGTACGACCCGACCTACGACGTCCGCGGCGTGCAGGCGGAGACGTCCCTCGGGGAATCGGGCCTCGCGCCGGTCATCTTCGCGCACGACCCGGCGTCGAACCACATGCCGCCGTTCCCGGAGATCCTGCAAAACCCGCTCGCCTACAACCGCAAGGGCCGCACGTACAATTTCGACGACCCGGATCAGCTCCTGCGCGGCGACTTCCCGGGCGGCTTGAAGGACGTCAACACGGAGCTCTGCCCGATCCGCGACGCGATGGTCGACGCCTACACGCGCTGGATCGAGCTCACGGACATCGACGGCTTCCGCATCGACACGGTCAAGCACGTCGAGAATGGCTTCTGGCGGCATTTCACCCAGAAGGTCCGGCAGCGCCTCGCGGCGAAGGGCAAGACGAACTTCTTCATGTTCGGCGAGGCCTTCGACGGCCGGGATCAGCTCGTCGGTTCGTTCACGAAAAACGGAAACGACGCCCCGCCGCCGGCCGACGAGCTGGCGAAGGACAACCAGTGCGTGACGGACGGCGTCCCGCTGACGGCGGACATGCTCGACAGCGTGTTTTACTTCCCGCAGCAGTTCCAGGTCATCCGCGACGTGTTCCGTTACCGCGGGCCGACCTCGAACATCCAGAAGCTCTGGACCGAGCGGACCGTCAATTACGGCGTGACGCCGGCCCAGGGCGGCGCGGTGAACGCGGCGGGCCAGGGCATCTCCCCGCAGAAGCTGCTCGTGAACTTCCTCGACAACCACGACGTGCCCCGCTTCCTCTTCACGGGCGCAGGCATGTACCCCGAGGATCCGATCTTCGGCACGCCGCTCGCGCTCGAGACGCGCCGGAAGATGCTGCACAACGCGCTGCTCTTCCTCTTCACGGAGGAGGGCATTCCCTGCGTCTATTACGGCACCGAGCAGGACTTCCAGGGCGGCAACGACCCCGGCAATCGCGAGGACCTCTGGACGTCGGGCTACGAGAGGGGAGCGCCCACGTTCCAGTGGATTCGCCGCCTCTCGGAGCTGCGGCGCAAGTACCCCGCCTTGAACAAGGGGGACCTCCAGATCCTCTGGGCGAGCGATCGGACGGGCCCGAATGACTCCGACGCGAACGTCTTCGCGTTCGAGCGCACGGGCGGCGACGCGGGCGACTCCTATGCGATCGTCGTGATCAACGCGAACATCGAGAAGGAAGGCGCGCCCGAGTTCGGCGGCCAGCCCATGCAGGTCGGCGCCGCGCCCGGCACGGTGCTCGTCGACGTCCTCAATGACGGCGGACAAACCTACACCGTCACGAACGACGGCCGCCTCTCGGTCAAGCTGCCGCCTTCGAGCGGCGCCGTCCTCGTCCCCGAATCCCAGCGCTAGCCCCGGAGCTTCCCGATGGCGTCGGTCACGGTCACGGCCCTCAAGAAGAAGTTCGGACAAACCGAGGTGCTCAAGGGCGTGGACGTCCGCGTGCCCGAGGGCCATTTCGCCGTCCTCGTCGGCCCGAGCGGGTGCGGGAAATCGACGCTCCTGCGCCTGCTCGCCGGGCTCGAAGAGGCCGACACCGGCAAGATCGAGCTCGGCGATCGTGACGTGACGCGGCTCGAACCCCGCGACCGGAACATCGCGATGGTGTTTCAATCGTACGCGCTCTATCCGCACCTCACCGTGCGGGAAAACCTCGCGTTCGGGCTGAAGCTCCGCAAGACCGACGCGGCGGAGATCGAAAAGCAGGTCAAGCGCGCCTCCGACATGCTCGGGCTCGGGGCGCTGCTCGATCGATTGCCGAAGCAGCTCTCGGGCGGGCAGCGGCAACGTGTCGCCATGGGGCGCGCGATCGTCCGCAAGGCGGATCTCTATCTGTACGACGAGCCGCTCTCGAACCTCGACGCAGCCCTCCGCGCGCAGGTCCGCGTCGACATCCGGAAGCTGCACGACGAGCTCGGCGCGACGAGCGTCTACGTCACGCACGACCAGGTCGAGGCGATGACGCTGGCCGACGTGATCTTCGTGCTGAACAAGGGCCAGGTCGAGCAATCCGGCGCGCCATTGGAAATCTTCGACAAACCGGCGACGAAGTTCGTGGCGGCCTTCCTCGGCAGCCCCGCGATGAATTTCGTCGACGGGACGCTCGAACGCGCGGGGTCAGCCTGGGTGTTTCGCGCGCAAAACCTCGTCGTGCCGGTCGACGAGGCCACGTTCGCGGGCGGGCTCGAACCGGGGCGAAAGGTCACGCTCGGCGTGCGGCCGCACGAGGTCGCGCTCGCCGAGGGCGGCGGGGAGACGACGAAGCTCGTGGTCTCGGTCGTCGAGGCGCTCGGCCCGGAGACGTATGCGCACGGCGAGATCGCGGGCGCGCCGTTCATTGCCCGCGTCGAGGCCCGCCGGAGCATCAAAAAAGGCGAGACGCTCCCCATCGTGTTCCGCTCGATCCACCTGTTCGACGCGGCGACGGGGACGTCGCTCCGCGCGAGGTGAACGCTTGAAATCGACGCAGCGGCGACGCTTCCCCGCCTTCGGGGTGTTTTTTGCGCTCTTCGTGGTCGTCTTTTTCTCGCCCGCGGCCCAGGCCGAGCCGATCCGGCTCTGGCACGCGCAGCGCGGCGACGAGCAAAAAGCGCTCGAAGAGATCGTCGCGCGCTTCCGGGGCGAACGCGTGGAGCTGCTCGCGCTGCCCTCGGACGCCTTCAAATCGAAGGTCTCCGCCGCCGTGCAGTTCGGCGAAGGGCCGGACCTCTTCCTCGACGCGCACGACAAGCTCGGCGATTACGACGGCCGCAAGGTCGTCGCGCCCGTCGGCGACGCGCTCGACCGCGACGCGTTCGCCGGCCCCACGCTCGCCGCCGTCTCGCTCCACGGCGAGCCTTATGGCGTCCCGATCACGCAGAAGAGCGTCGCTCTTTACGTGAACACGGACCTCGTCAAGGACCTCCCGGCCGACCTCGAATCGATCGCCGCGCTCGGAAAAACCCTCCCGGCCGGGGTCGTTCCCCTCGCGTACAACTCGCAGTCGACGTATTACCACGCCGGGTTCGTCCACGCGTTCGGCGGGCTCATGCTGACGCCGGGGGATCAATTCGGGTTCGTGGGGCCCGCCGCGGAAAAATCGCTCGATTTCGTCCTCGATCTGCGCGCCCAGAAGGTCGTCGCCGAGGACACCGACGTCTCGGTCGTCACGAACCTCTTTCGCTCCGGCAAGGCCGCGTTCGCCATCGACGGCCCGTGGCTCGCGACGAGCCTCGCGGACGCGCCCTCGCTCCATTACCGCGTGGCCCCGCTGCCGCTCGTTCGCGCCGCTGGAAAGCCGCTCCTGCCTTATCTCGGCGTCGAGGCCGTCATGCTCACGCCAAAAGGCGCGACGCGCCCCGAGGTCCGCGCGCTCGCGCGCCTGCTCGCGAGCCCCGAGGCGACGAGGATCCGCCTCGAACGAGCGCGCACCTTGCCCGCCCGCATCGACGTCCCCTTGCCGCCGGAAGACGCATTCCTCGCCGCCTTCGCCGAGCAAGCCAAGTCCACGGTTGCGATGCCCTCGTCGCTCGCGATGAATGCCGTGTGGGAGCCTTCGGACCGCGCCATTCGCAAGGTCCTCCGCCGCGACGCGCTCCCCTCCCCTGCGCTCTCCGAGGCCAAGCGTCGATTCGACGATGTGCGCCGCCCGTCGCCCCCGCCCGCCTCGCGCACGCCCGGGCTCGTCGTCTTCGGCGCGTTGCTCTTGCTCGGCGCCCTCTCGCTCGTCCGGCGCGCGAAGGACCCGGAATTCCGAAAACACGTGAAGCGCTCGTTGCCCGCGTATGCGTACGTCACGCATGCCGTGATCGCGGTCGGCGTGCTCGTGGTCTTGCCGCTCGTGCTCGGCGCGCTCACGTCGTTGCTCGGCGGATCGATCCAGAACCTCAAAGAGGTCGGCTGGCACAATTACGTCGGCCTCGAGAACTTCGTCCAGATCCTCACGGCGCGCGGCGGGTCGCTCCTCTCGACGGGCTCGTTTTACGTGGTCCTCTTGGTCACCGTCCTCTGGACCGTGATCAATGTGTTTTTCCACGTCGCGATCGGCGTCGCGCTCGCGCTCCTGCTCTCCCGACCGCTGCTGCGGCTGCGCGCGCTCTACCGCGTGCTCCTGATCATCCCCTGGGCCGTGCCGAGCTACGTGACCGCGCTCGCGTGGAAAGGCATGTTCCACCGGCAATTCGGGGCCGTGACGGGGCTCGTCCACGCCCTCAACGATACCTTCGGCACGAGCCTCGAACCGATCTCCTGGTTCGCCCGCTTCTCCACCGCATTCGCGGCGAACGTGGCGACGAACGTCTGGCTCGGCTTTCCCTTCATGATGGTCGTGACGATCGGCGCGCTCACGGCGGTGCCCGACGACGTGCTCGAAGCGGCGAAGGTCGACGGCGCGAGCCGCTGGCAAAGGCTCTGGCTCGTCACGCTGCCGATGATCCGGCCGAGCCTCCTGCCCGCCGTGACCATGGGCGCGGTCTGGACGTTCAACATGTTCAACGTCGTCTTCCTCGTCTCCGGCGGCGAGCCCGACGGGACGACGGAGATCCTCGTCACCGAGGCCTATCGCTGGGCCTTCACCCGCAATGCGCAATACGGATATGCCGCCGCATACGCGGTGCTGATCTTCCTCTTGCTCTTCGGTCGGACGCGGATCTCCGATTGGTTCGCGGAGCGACGCGAGGCGCGCGAAAAAGCGGCCTCGGCGGCGGCGATCGCGAAGACGGCGGGAGGTGCGGCGTGAACAAAAAGCCCTCGCTCCTCGAATCGGCCGCGTGCCACGTGATCCTCGTGATCGCGGTGGCGTTCGCGCTCTATCCGGTCCTCTGGGTCGTCGCGCTCGCGTTCTCGGGCACGCAAACGCCCTCGCCCCGCGTGATCCCCGTCCCGGAGGCGCCGACGCTCGCGCACCTCTCGGCCGTCGTCGGCGCGTCGCGCAAGGTCGACGGGGCCGAGGTCTGGCTCTTCGGCCGCCAGCTCGCGAATTCGCTCGTCGTCTCGCTCTCGACGGCGCTCGTCGGCGTGCTCATCGCCATTCCGACGGCGTACGCGCTCGCGCGGTTCCGCTTCGCCGGCAAGGAGTCCGGCATGCGAGCGCTGCTCGCCACGCAGATGTTCCCGGCCGTGGCGAGCGCGATCCCGCTCTACATGATCCTGAATTACCTCGGCCTCCTGAACTCGCGCACGGGGCTCGTCGTCTGTTATGCCTCGACGAGCGTCCCCTTCTCGATCTTCCAGCTCCGCGCGGCGTTCGAGGCGATCCCGGTCGACCTCGAAGAGGCCGCGATGGTCGACGGCGCCACGCGGTTCTCCGCCTTCGTCCGCGTCGTGCTCCCCGCCGCCCGCCCCGCGATCGCCGTGACCGCGCTCTTCGCGTTCATGGGCGCCTACAACGAGTTCATCCTCGCGGCGACCTTGCTCGACAAAGAAGAGATGTTCACGCTGCCCGTGATGCTCCAGCGGTTCATCGGCGAATACGACGCGCAATGGGAGAAGTTCGCCGCGGGCGCGCTCGTCGTGTCGCTGCCCGTGATGGCGCTCTTTTATGTGGCGCAGCGACACCTCGTCGCAGGCCTGACGGCGGGGGGCGTGAAGGGGTGACGGGGCGTATCACGGCCTCGGGCAAAGGTAGCTGACGCCCGCACCCACGAGCCCATCGCCCACGAGATCGATCTCCGGCACGTACGAGCATTTCCTCCCGGCCTCGTCGGTCAGGATGCTGGCGCGCCATTCGAGCAGGTGTTCCACCTGCGCCTGCGTGATCGGGCCCGTGCCCGTGACGTGCTCGGAGACCTTGACGGTCGCCGCGCCCTGGCAGGAGAGCAGGGCCGTGACCGCGAGATCGGGCTCGACCTTTTGCCCCGCGTCGCGGCCCGCGACGATCGGGCGCACCGTGCCCCGAATGCTCGCGCTGTACCAGCAGCCGTTCTCCAGGGGAAACGTGAAAAGCTCGTCGTAAGCCCATACCGACGAAACGCTGGGTCCGTTCGGCGGTTGTGGAGCCTCGGCCCCTCCGTCGGGCCCGTCTCGCTGCGCCAGGAGCGAGACCGTATCCGCGAGTGCCACACCGGAGAGCGGGAGAAGTGCAAATGCCGCGAGTCGACCGAACCCCGTGCCTTTCGACCTGACCATAGCCCTCCAAGGGACCTGCCGAGGGAGCGCGTTTTGCGCGCCCCAGGCAAACAGGCCCCTCGCCGCGGAGCGATTGCCAGGATGATGCCAACGGACGCCCGGCGGGCGCCGTCGTCAGGGCTTGCGGGCACTTGCTGCAAATGGCGTCAAGCGGGGAGAATCAGAAAATCCAGACCGGCCGCGCGGCGGTGATCGGCTGCGCGCCGGCCTTCGTGCCGATGAGGCGGTGATCCGGATCGAGCGTGACGGTCGCGACGGCCTCGGAGAACGGGATCTGCATCGTGGCCGTCGCGTCCTGGGGCGCGAGGCCAAAATCGACGCCGACGCGCGCGGTCTCCGTGGCGCCCTTGATCTCGACCTCGACGACGCAGGGGAAGAGTTTTCCGTTCGGGTTTTGTTGCGTGACCGTGATCGTCGCCTGGCCGTCGAGCTGCGTCGCCGAGACGGCAAACGTCGGCCAGACCGGCGCGCCCTTGCCGAAGACCCACGCGTCGAAATAGGCGTCGAGGTCCTGCCCGGACGCCGCTTCGAGCGCTTCCTTCAGCTCCGTCACGCTACGTCCGCCCGATTTCGAGAGGAAATCCGCGATGCCCGCGAGGACGGCGTCCCTGCCGATGAGCGGTTCGAGCTGGAGATAAAGCACCATCGGCCCGGGGCCATACACGTCCCCGTAGAAGTCCTGCACCTCGGGCGCGGGCTCGTCCGTCGGGCGAGGCCAATGCTTGGAGAGCGGCGAGACGCCGTCCCAGTAGGCGCGCGTCGCCGCGGCCTCGCCCTCGGGGCGCGCGAGGTCCTCGAAGACGTAGCCGAGGTATTCGGCCGTCGCCTCCTTCCAGACGAAATCGGCCGCGGACGCGAGGGTCGTGTGATCGCCGGCCCATTGGTGGACGATCTCGTGCATGAGCACGTGCATCATCGCGTCGGCATAATCGGTCTGCAATTTGTCGAGCTGCTGGTGCAGGATGATGTTCGCCGGGTGCTCGAAGCCGAGCCACGCCGTCGGCCCGCCCGCGATGCGCAGCTCCTTGCCATACGGGAACGGCCCGAGCAGCGCGGTGATCCAGTCCATGAACGCGCCGACGCTCGCCTTGTCGAGCGACGCGGCGAGGGTGCCGAGCGGGACCTCGTAAAACACGAGATCGACGCCCGCGAAGCTGCCGTACGGCGCGCGCTCCCAGAGCGGATCGGCGGCGATCGCGAACGCCGAGTACGTCGGCGCATTCGTGACGTCGCACGTGGTCTTCGTGTCCCCCGCCGTGAGCGTCCCCGGGCAAAGCACGACCGTGCCCGCGGGATGCGTGACCTCGAAATGGAAATCGCTCATGCGCGAGGGATCGTCGTCGCAGGGGCCGAATCGATCACAGCCGCCGACCCACGAGAGCAGATACGAAAAGTCGCCGCCCGCGAGGTCCTTTTTGCGCGAGAACCCGACGTCGAGGCCCCAGTACGTATCGTTCGAAACCGTCGTGCGCGCCCCGACCGTGAGCGTGGGGCCCGCGGGCACCCCCGGGCCGCACGTCTTCAGCGCATTGTTCGCAAAATCGGCCGAGGCCGCGGGCCCCTCGTTCCACGTGACGTCCGTGAGCGAGGATGCTTCGCACGATACGCTGTAGCAATCTCCGCCAGGCTCCGCGACGTCGAGCGCGAGCTTGGACTGCGCCTCGGCCGTGACGAGGTCGAACGTGTAGTCGTACCGGACGACGTTCGCCGTGATGTCCCCCGTCGGCCCCATGCCGCCCATCCCGCCCGCGCCGCCCGCGCCGCCCGCGCCGCCGGTCCCGCCCTCGCCACACCCCGCGACGCCGCAGTTCGAAGCGGGGTCGTCACTGCAACCTGCGGCGAGCAAAACAAGGGCCGTGAGGCCAACGAAGAGCGTTCGGGGGGTATGGCGGAAGGAGCGGGAAGGGAAGCGCATGGGGGCATCGTACAGGAAAATGCCCTCCCGAGAAGATGCGCGCGCGGGGGCAAAAGATGCTTCCGCTTCGGGCACGGGATCCATTACGCTCGCCGCGATGCCCTACAAAAGCCTCTCTGCACCCCGTCGCGTCGAGTCCCTCGACGCGGACGTCCGCGGCGCGGCCGCGGTCGACAATCCAGGCCTCGTGGCCATGGTCTCCGCCGCGCCCGCGCGCCTCGCCGTCGTGCCGATCGGCAGCGGTACGAACAAGACGGTGAACCTCTCGTTCGGCCAGGGCGACGAGGTGGCGATGCTGTCGCGCGACGTGGCCCTCGTGCGCAGCGAAAACGAGGTGTGGGCGGTGCTCGACATCCACCACCGCGCCAAGCTCGAGCGCGTCGCGGGCGACGTACGCTCGCTGCGCGGTCGCCCCTCGGGAGAACACGCGCTCGCGCTCACCTGGGACGGCAACGCCATCCAGCTCTCGGTCTCGGGCAACGAGGTCGAAGCGCGGCCCTTCGCGCTGCGTGGAAACGTGAAGGTCGCGGACGTCGGCGCCGTGGACACGACGGTCGTCGTGGAGGTCCCCGGCGGTCTCGAGCTGCGCATGCACCCCGGCCCGACGCCGGAGCCCGGCGCCAACGGGCGCGTGGGCCTGCCCGCCGAGGCGAAAAAGTTCGACCGCCTGAGCAGCGGCGCGGCCCTGCACGTGCTCTACAAAAAAGGCGACAGCGCCGCGTGTATCGTGACCCAGCGCGGCGGCCGGCTCGCCACGAAGATGGTCGACATCGGCGTCCCGATCACGTGCGCCGCGGTGAGCGAGACGAGCCTCGTCGTGGGCTTCGCCGACGGGCGCGCGGCGCTCTTCGACGGCGCGACGCTCGACGCCGCGGGCGGCGGGCCGATGACCCCGACACACGCGCTTTCCCTCGGCGCGCGCGGCGAGCCGACGACGATGCTCATCACGAACAAGGGCTCGGCCTGGGTATGGGTCGGGACGAGCGGCGGTGAGGTCGTGCGCGTGTCGCTTCCGCGGAAGTAATCGTTCCGGGCGCCCGCGCGTCCGTCGCGGCGCATCTCGTTTCTTCCCCCATCCCATTCTCGTCTCCCCCGACACCGCGATCCATCCCTGATCGCGTGTTTCCTTCAGGAACCCCCCGCTCCCGGGGGAAAGTCTCTGCATGACGCGGACATGCGCCGCTGCCCGGACGACCCGGGCCGACGGCGACCGACCGCCCAAAAAACCTCGCGTCGAATTCCATGGTTTTCTCCGCGATCTCGGCTCGCCCGGTTTTGCAGAGACTTGCAAAGCTACAGGTCTGGAACACATTACGGCCCGACCGGCGGGGCCATGAAAGGACGCAACGTCCGCGACGCTGATTCGGCAGCGGGCGCAGGGGCTTCGTGCGTGCGACGCCGCGCGCCCTCGGGGGGGCGTGGGCCATACCTACCTTTCTTCATTTGATTGGAAGGCACCATGTCGAAGCAGGAGGCAGCGAACATCGTTTCGGTGGGGGACGTCCTCGCCGGGAAGTACCGCGTGGAGAAGGTGCTCGGGATGGGCGGAATGGGCGTCGTCGTCGCCGCCACGCACCTCGACCTGCGCGAGGTCCGCGCCGTGAAGCTCATGCGCCCCGAGGCGGCGAGCGATCAGTCCGTCGAGCGATTCCTGCGCGAGGCGCGCGCCGTCGTCCGCCTGCGCAGCGAGCACGTCGCCGAGGTGTACGACGTCGGCCGCCTCGACTCCGGCGCGCCCTACATCGTGATGGAGATGCTCGAAGGACAGGACCTCGCCGTGATGCAAAAGCGCCGCGGCGCTTTCCCCATCGAGGAGGCCGTCCTGTACGTCTCGCAAGCCTGCCACGCGCTCGCCGAGGCCCACGCCGCCGGGATCGTCCACCGCGATTTGAAGCCCGGCAATCTCTTCCTCACGCGCCGCGCGGACGGATCCCCCTGCATCAAGGTCCTCGATTTTGGGATTTCCAAGCATACGAGGCCCGAGAACGACGACCCGGAGATGACCGGCGCGCGCGACCTCATGGGCTCCCCACTTTACATGGCGCCCGAGCAAATGCGCTCGGCGAGCAAGGTTTGCACGCGGGCCGATGTGTGGGCCCTCGGCGCCATTCTCTATAAATTGCTCACGGGGCGCGCGCCGTTCCAGGCGGCCACGGTCCCCGAGATCTTCGCCGCTGTCCTGGCCAAGCCCGTCAAGCTGCCCTCCGCCATCCGCCCCGACGTGCCGCGCGGCCTCGATAACGTCGTGCTTCGTTGCCTCGACAAACAGCCGACCCGCCGGTATGCCTCCGCGATGGATCTGCTCGCCGCGCTCCGGCCGTTCGGCCCCTGGGACGTGACGCGGGAGGAGGACGAGGACGCGACCCGTCTTTTTGCCCCCGCGCGCCGCAGCAGCATTCCGCCCGGCCGGCTGCGGCTGGTCACGCCGCGAGAAACACTCGAATCGGTGCCCACGATACCGACGTCGCCCTCGAAGCCCCCGCCGGAGACACCACGCATGCCGAGCCGTCCTCCGCTCATGTTGGTCGAGGAGCAGGCGCCCGCGCCCGAGATGGCCGAAAAAGACGAGCGAAGCATGGGGCCCTGGGAGGGGTCCCCAGCCAAACCCACCTCGCGGCCGGCGCGGCTCGTGCTCGTCGCGGGCCTGACCGCTCTCTCGGCGCTCGCCGGCGCGGGGGCCGCGGCGATCGGCGTGCAATGGCCCGGCCTCATGGGCATGCCGCAACGAACCCAGGAGTCGCGGGCCCTCGGCGTGCATGTGCCCTTCACGACCACGCGGGAAGCGCTCCCGATGCCCGCGGCGCAGCCGCCCGCGCCCACGGCCGCGGTGACGCCTGCGACGAACGAATTGGATATCGAGATCACGCCTACGGAGGCCGTCGCCCCGACCGCCTCCGCCTCCGCCTCCGCCTCCGCCGGCGCGGGCCGCGCGCCCCTGCGAAAGGCCGCCACCCCGACGTCCACGGCGGCGAGCCCTGCCAAACCCACGCAGCCGGCGCACAGAGGTTACGACCCCTTCACGGGGCGCCATTGATACGGGGATCGAAGGAGCTTCGACATGAGGTCCGGGACGCAAAAGGGAGCCGCGCTGCTCACGGCGATCGCTCTCTCCATCACGATGACGGCCGCCCGCGCCGAGGAGCCCACGTCCGCGCATGAGCTCGACCCGGTCGAGCGCGCGGAGGTGCTCTTCACGCGGGCGATGGAGCTCTCGGCCGAGGGGCGCGAAACGGAGGCCTGCCCCATGCTCGAAGAGAGCCTCCGCCTCGATGCCGCCATGGGTACGCGGTACAGGCTCGCGGAATGTTATGAAAAGACGAACCGACGCGAGGCCGCATGTCGGCTCTACACGGAGGTCGCGCGCGAGGCGCAGCGCGCCGGCATGAGCGAGCGGGAGAGCCGGGCCCGCCTGCGCGGCGAGGCGCTCTCGGCGATGCTCGCGCGGCTCGTCGTCTGGGTGCCGAAGGAGGTCGCGGAGACGCCCGAGCTCGAGGTGACGATCGACGGCAGGCCGCTCGATCGCGAGGCCTGGACCGGGGATCCGCTGCCGGTCGATCTCGGCGAGCACGTGCTCGAAGCCATGGCGCCCGGGCGAAAGCCCTACCGTCGCGTCGTGCCCGTGCACGACACGTCCGTGCCCATCGAGCTCAGCGTGCCCACGCTACGCGCCCAAAACGAGGCGCCCAAAACGAGGCGCGCGGAGGTCACGATTCCCTCGACGAACAGGAGCACAGAGACGGAGGCGCCGAGCGTGCGTGCCACGGTCGCGCTCGTGCTCGGGCTCGGCGGCGCTGGCGCGCTCCTCGCGAGCGCGGGCATCGCCGCGGCGGCGCTGGCGACGGGCGGTTTGTCCGAGCCGACGCGCGGCACGTCGGCGGTCGGCATCGGGATCGGCGGCGCGGGCCTCGTGGCCGCGGGCGTCCTTTGGCTCGTCACACCTCCGGCGAAGGCGAGGCGTGAAGGCGGCGCGGCGATGGCCATCGTACCGACCGTGGGCCCGCTCGGTGGTGGTGCTTCGCTCCTCGGACGATTCTGAGGCGCTCGTCCTTCCCCCGCGACGAGCCCCTTTGGTACCCTCCGTCGGCAACGATGGATGCACGGAGGGAGTTGTCATGCGAAACCTGACCCTGTCCGACCTGCGCGCCGGGCTTTTGGACCTGTTCCATCACCGCGACGAGGCGCTCGAGGCCACGCAGACGGGCAAGCTGTATGGCCCGATCCTGGCCGCCAAGCACAAGGCGATCGAGCACTTCGAAGACGCGAGCGGCAGGCCGGTCGGGGATCTGACCGAGGCCGACGCGCACCACGACGGGCTCGGCGCGGCGATCTGGCATTACACCGAGGCCGTGCTCTCCCATCCGTTCGTGCCCGAGGAGCGGCGCGCGGCCGCGCGTCGCATTCGCGAGGCGTTCATCCGGGACCTCGGCGTGCTCAGCGACAGCTACGCGGAGGAGGCGGCCGCGGCGAAGCAGAACCGGCCGAAGCTCGCGGAGCTCGAGGCCGATCTGCGCGCCGCCCCGACGCCCGACGGAAAGACGCTCTACGACTGGGCGAGCGCATTCGTGGAGCAAGGCGACAAACTCGCGCAGCTCCTCTCGACGCGCGGGCAGGCGACGGGCTTCGAGTCTTTCCGCCAGCAGACGGTGCTCCGCGTGACCACGATCGGCCAGCTCGGTCGGTTCCGGGCGGCGCTGCGCGACGAGCTGGTCGAGCACCCGGACCTGCCGCGTGATCTCGACGAGCGGATCTTCGGTGGCTTCGACGAGCTCACGCAGAAGCGCGCCGAGGCGAAGGAAAACGCGCGCAAGTAACGGGACGAGACGAGCCTATCCATTCCCTCCCCCCGGCCCCTCTCCCGCGCAGGAGAGGGGCGCAAGGGGACGAGGGGCTCAGCCCTTCGGCGCCACGAGCTTCGCGAGGTCCCGCGCCTGCTTGGCGTATTCGGTTTTTCCGAGCTTGTCGTAGCCCTTGGCGAGGTCCTCGTAGATCTCGACCATTTCGGGGGGCTCGGGCTTCGTGAGGATCGCGCTGTTCAGCTCGAAGATGGCCGAGTTTTGCCGGCCCGTGCGCGCGAGGGCCTTGGCGTAGAGGCGGTGGACCTTCGTGTTCGAGACGTCGACGTAAATCGCGCTCTCGCCCACCTTGACGGCCTCGTCCCAGAGGCCGCGCTCGGTGAGCAGCTCGAGCAGGCGCACCCATACACGCCGGTCGTGTTGATCGAGCAGCGCGAGCCGCCGCAATGCGTCGAGCTGCCCGGCGACGTCCTTTTGCTCCTTCGCGAGGTCGTAGAGGCCCTGGAGCGGCTCGGCCTGCGAGGGGTCGAACTTGAAGGCGGCCTCGAAGGAGGCCTTCACGCGCGCCTTGTCCTTGCGCAGCTCCGCGAGGTCGGCGGCCTTCATGCGCATGACGTAGCCGTCGTGGCCGTTCGACACCATCTTGTCGAGGATCCGCGCCGCCTCGTCGAGCTTCTTTTCGCCCATGGCGAGGCGCAGGCGCACGTAGTTCCCGTCGGGCTGCTTCGGATCGAGCGAGAGCGCCTCGTCGAGCACCGCGAGCGCCTCCGGCTTCTGCCCGTCCGCGAAGAGCGCGAGCGCGAGCTGCACGAGCTTCTTCGGGTTCTTCGGATCGGTACGAAGCGCCTTGCGCGCGTCGTCGAGCGGCGGCGCGTGCAGGTCCGGCACGTATTGCTTCTCGTAACGCGAGAGGCGCTTCTTCAGCCATTCGCGGAACTGCCGATCGACCTCGTCGTGCGGCACGCCGAGCGCGCCCTTGATGACGTCCGGCGTGCGCTCGCCTTTGCCCCAGCGCGGCAGCATGGCCGCGACTTTGTCGAATCCGTATTTGTCGGCCATGAAGACGACGAGCTGGCTCGCCGCGAAATAGGCCATGGTCACGTCCTCCACCGAGTCGACGTGGGTAAAGGCGCGGTTGAAGCCGTCGAGCGGCGGGATACGCCCGCCCTTCAGCGCAGCGAAGAGCGCGGGGTCCTCCTCGCGTTGCCATTCGGGCCGACGAATGATGGTCTCGTACTCGCTGAGCCCCTCGGTGAACCAGCGCGGGACGTGGCTCTTCGAATACTGGATCGCGAAGACGTGCCCGAGCTCGTGCCAGAGCACGTTGCCCCAGTTGAACGGGCCCGCCCCGGGCGAGAGCGCCGCGAGGGATTGGCCGAAGCAGACGCCCTGGATGCCGACGTTCGGCAGGCCGCTCGTGCGGATGCTGAAATGCTCCGAGTCGGCGTAGAGCTCGATCGAGACGGGCATCTTCGGGGTGAAGCCATACCGCTTCACCATCGAATCCCACGCCTCGTCGAGCATACGCGGCACGTACCGCTCGAGGACGGCCTTCTCCTCCTTGTGGTAACGAATGCGAAAGCGCGTGCCGTTCGACGCGACGTACTCCCCGGGGATCGTCTTCTCGAAGAGGTTCAGCGTGTTGTAGGCGCGGACGTTGAACCGATCCTTCTTCCACGACTTGCGGAGGGCATCGAGGCCGCCGTCGTCGTCGCCGAGGCGGATCTTGTTCAGGCCGAGCGTCGCGAACGCCTTCATGTCCTGCGCGTCGACCTGCGTGGCCTCGTCCATCATGCGGACGATGTCCTCGTACCGATGCTCCCACTCGGCGTACTCGGCGACGATCTGAAAGAACGCGGAGTACTCGGGGCAGAGCGAGAGGACCTGCTTCTTCGTGGCCTCGTAGCCCGCGAGATCGTCGGCGAGGAAGCGCGTCGCCGCCTTCATCGAGAGCAGCTCCAGGTTCGTCGGGTCGACCTCGAGCCCGCGCTTGACGGCCGCGTCGGCCGCCGCGATGTCCATCGTGCGCAGCGCGAGGCCGGCGCGGATCACGTACGCGGAGGTGAGGTTCGGGTTCACCTCGAGCGCCTGCTTGATCTCGCTCTCGGCCGCCTCGAAGTCCATGGCGTTCTCGAGCTTGACGCGCGCCATGGCGACGTGGACGCGCGGATCCTTGGGCGCGAGCTTCTGCGCGGCCTTGACGGACTGGCCCGCTTCGCCGGGGTTGTACTTGTCGAGGAAGAGCTCGGCGCGCCAGAGCAACGCCTCGACCCGCGTCTTCGCGCCCGCCTTCTCGGCCTCGCCGTACGCCTGGTTCGCGTCGTGCGCCGAGCGCAGGAGGTGCGCCGCGCGGCCGACGAGCGAGAGGCCTTCGGCGTCCCGATCGTTGATCGTGTCGTCGTTGTATGCCTCGACGATCCTGCGCAGCGGCACGCTCGCCGCGCCGCGTTTTCCGCTGCGGATCAAGAGCTCGCCGAGCACGAGCCGCGCCCTATGCGCCGTGTCCTCGTCCGCGACGTCCTTCACGGCGTCGATCGCTTCGCTCACCTTCCCTTGCGACGCGAGCGCCTCGGCGATGACGGGAGCGGCCTCTATCTTCGCGTCCTTGCCGAGCGATGCGGCGCTCTTCGCGGTCTTCACCGCGTCGGCGTAGCGGCCCTGCAGGAGCGCGAGGCGCGCCTTCTCGACGAGGGCCTGGGCGCGCTCGGGCCCGGACTTGACGCCGTCGAGCTCCTTCTCCGCGGCGGCGTAATCGCCCTTCTGCGCGAGGATCGCAGCGCGTCCGAGGACCTTGCCGGATGCTTCGTCCGCGAAGGATCCGGCGGGCGCGAGCAGGGTGGCGGCGAAGAGGGCAGCGAGGAAAGGACGGTTCGTACGCATGTTCGTCGGGCCGGAAAGGCAGGTTCTTTCTTACGACGCGGGCCGGCCCCTTTCCAGGGGCGACAGAGAGCCAGCAGACGAGCGGGGGCGCGAGGGCTCGACGTCGCTGGCTTTTGGACCGAAAGAAGTCTAGGAGGAGCGGCGCCGTGGGTGTGAGGGCATGCGAAACGGAACGCGCGCAAGAGCGCGAGGGCGCGCACGAGGACACGCGCCGGACGTCGCGACGCGTCAGCGAGCTCGTCGACCAGGGCCTCGTGGCGCGCGGGGAGATGGAGGCGCTCGAGCGGGTCGCAGAGCGCTTCAGCGTCGCCATCACGCCCGACCTCGTGGACCTCGTCACGCCGGGTGATCCGAACGACCCGATCGCGAAGCAGTTCCTGCCGAGCAAACGCGAGCTTCGGATCCTGCCGGAAGAACGCGTGGATCCGATCGGCGACGATCCGCACACGCCGGTCAAAGGGATCACGCACCGCTACCCCGATCGGCTGCTCCTGAAGCCGGTCCACGTCTGCCCCGCGTACTGCCGTTTCTGCTTCCGGCGCGAGAAGGTCGGGCCGGGCAGCGAGGTGCTGTCGCGCGAGGAGCTTGCGGCGGCGATCGACTACGTGCGCGCGCACGAGGAGGTGTGGGAGGTGATCCTGAGCGGGGGTGATCCGCTGATCCTGCCGCCCCGCAAGCTCGCCGAGATCACCGCGGCGCTCGCCGCGATCCCGCACGTGCGGATCTTGCGCGTACACACGCGTGTGCCGGTGATGGATCCCGGGCGCATCGACGCGGCGATGATCGCAGCGCTCCGCGTGCCGGACCTGACGACCTACCTCGTTTTGCACACCAACCATCCCCGCGAGCTTGGTCCGAAGGCGCGCGAGGCGTGCACGCGGATCGTGGACGCGGGGATCCCGATGCTCTCGCAGACGGTGCTCTTGCGCGGGGTGAACGCGGACGCCGAGACGCTGAAGGCGCTCTTCCGGGAGCTCGTCGTTTTACGGGTCAAACCGTATTACCTGCACCACGGGGATCTGGCGGTGGGGACGGGGCATTTCCGGACGAGCATCGCGGAGGGGCAATCGATCCTGCGCGAGCTCAGGCAGGGGTTGTCGGGGATCGCGCAGCCGACGTACGTGCTGGATATCCCGGGCGGCTACGGGAAGGTGCCGATCGGGCCGGAGTATCTCGGGCCGGAGGGCGAGGACGGGCGGCGGACCGTGGAGGATCCATGGGGGCGGCGGCATGTGTATCCGCCGGGGAGCGGGAAGACGGGGGGCTGAGATTTCATGAAAGTCGGCATCGTCGGGGCGGGCATGGTCGGGAGCGCGGCTGCGTATGCGCTCGCGATGCAGGGGATCGCGAGCGAGGTCGTGCTGGTCGACAAGGACGCGGACCTCGCGCTCGCTCAGGCCGAGGACATTTCGCACGCCGTGCCTTTCGTCTCTGCGACGACGGTTCGCGCCGGCTCCTACCGTGATCTGGACGGGACCTTCGTGGTGATCCTGGCCGCGGGCGTCAACCAGAAGCCTGGCGAGACGCGGCTCGAGCTTTTGGGTCGCAATGCGGCGGTCTTCCGTGAGGTCGTCGGCGAGGTGCTCGCCGTCTCGCCCGACACCATTTTGCTGATCGCCACGAACCCCGTCGACGTCATGACCCACGTGGCCACGCGTCTCTCGGGTTTGCCGGCGCGTCGGGTGATTGGATCGGGGACCATCCTCGACACGGCCCGGTTCCGCAGCCTGCTCGGCCGGCACCTCGGCATCGCGCCGCAATCGGTGCACGCTTATGTGCTGGGGGAGCACGGAGACAGCGAGGTGCTCGCGTGGTCGAATGCGCGCGCGGGCTCGCTCGCGCTGGTCTCGTTCGCGGATCAGGTCGGCAAGCCGCTCACCGAGGAGGTCCGGGCCGCCATCGACGACGGCGTGCGGAACGCTGCCTACAAGATCATCAAAGGCAAGGGCTCGACGTATTACGGCATCGGCGCGGGGCTCGCGCGTATCATCCGGGCCATCGCGCTCGACCAGCGGGACATCCTTTCGGTCTCGATCGTGACGCCGGAGGTCGTAGGCATCACGGAGGTCGCGCTCTCGATCCCCCGGGTGATCGGCGCGGCGGGCGTGCTCTCGGATCTGATGCCCGAGCTCGACGTCGCGGAGGCATCTGCGCTCGTACGCAGCGCGACGATCTTGAAGGAGAGCGCGGATTCCGTGCCGCTTTAATCGCGGGAGCGGAGCGGGCGGCGTCGGTGATCGACGCGCCACGCTCCGGCTCCAGCGTGAAGATGGGGGGTTCGTCAGGCGGGGCGTTTCAAAGCGGGCGCGTCATGCCTCGCGCGGGGTCTCCGCGTCCGGCTCGCCTGCGTTCTGCTGGTTCTTGCGGCGGGTGGCGACGCCCTTGTCCGCGTATTGCGTCCGGTACTGGATCGCGGACTCGAAGGTCGCGAGCAGGGCGGGCTTGTTCTCGTCCTTCGCGGTATCGAGGACGGTCTTGGCGAGCCTGCTGATCAACCCCTCGAGTTTGTCTTCGTAGTATACTTCGCTCTCCCGGAGGACCTCGGCGAGTTTGTCCGCCTCGGGGCGCTGGGCGCGGATCTGCTCCAGGGTCTGCGCCGTCTCGACGATCTCGGCATAACACTCCGGATGGATACGCGCCGCATTGCCGTGCTCGGGCATCGCGGCGGCGAGGTCGACGAGGACGCCGGTGCACCCTGGTTTCGAGCGCTTGAGCTTCGGAAGCTCGCCTTGTTTGACGTCGACGAGCTTGTTCTTGAGTGGCATCACGTCGACGACACCCTTGCCCGTATATTTTCCGATCGCATTCTCAGACATGGTCATCCTCCTTGTGCAGGGGAGTGGGCCCTGTGTGCGCGTTCGATGAAGCGCGGGGATTCATCCTTTGCCCGGAGCACATTTTTGGCGCGTCGGTAAACCGTGAGCGAGGTGCCGAGAGGTCCAAGGCATGCTCGCCGGGCTCGTCGGCAACAAGGAGGGCCTTGTCGACGGCCTCGCTGCGGTTGTCGACACCGTCGGGGGCTCCGTCGACATGCTCGACGGGCTCGTCGGCAACGGCTGGGTCTTCGTCGACATGCTCGCTGCGGTTGTCGGCACCGTCGGGGGCTCCGTCGACATGCTCGCTGCGGTTGTCGGCACCGTCGGGGGCTCCGTCGACATGCTCGCTGCGGTTGTCGGCACCGTCGGGGGCTCCGTCGACGGGCTCGCTGCGGTTGCCGGCAACGGCTGGGTCTTTGTCGACATGGTCGCCGCGCTTGTCGGCAACAGTCGGGAGCTCCGTCGACAGGCTCGCCGTGGTTGTCGGCAACGGCTGGGTCCTTGTCGACACGCTCGCCGCGCTTGTCGGCAACGGTCGGGGGCTCCGTCGACGGGCTCGCCGTGGTTGCCGGCAACGCCCGGTGACCGGGTCGTGCCACATGAACGGGGGCGCCGACCTTGGGGGGCGGTGGGTCGGGCGGTTCCTTCAGGAGTGCTTGGAAAGCCCGTTCAGCTCGGCCAGATCCTCGGCGCTCAAGACGATGGAGGCGCTCGCGAGGTTCTCCCTCAGATGCGCGATCGAAGACGTGCCGGGAATGAGCAGCACGTTGGGCGACCGCCGCAAGAGCCACGCAAGCGCCACTTGCATCGGCGTCGCCCCGAGACGTGCGGACACCGCGCTCAGCGCGCTCGATTGCAGCGGCGCAAACCCGCCGAGCGGGAAGAAGGGCACATACGCTATGCGGAGCGCGGCGAGCTCGTCAATGACGGCATCGTCGCCGCGGTGCGCCAGATTGTAGTGGTTCTGCACGCACACGATCTCCGTGAGCTTGCGTCCCTCCGTGATCTGCGCGGCCGTGACGTTGCTCAAGCCGATGTGCCGAATCAACCCGCGTCGCTGGAGTTCGGCGAGGGCCGTGAGCGGCGCTTCGATGGAGCCCTCCGCTGGGCCCTCGGCGCTGAACATCGCGCGAAGGTTTACGACGTCGAGCACGTCCAAGCCGAGGTTGCGGAGGTTGTCGTGAACCGCGCGCTCGATGTCGGTGGCGGAGAGTGCGGGTTCCCACGACCCCGTCGGGCCGCGCACGGCGCCGACCTTCGTGGCAATGACGAGGCCGTCGCGATACGGATGCAGCGCCTCGCGGATGATTTCGTTCGTGACGTGGGGACCGTAGATATCGCTGGTGTCGACGTGGTTGACGCCCTGAGCGACGGCCTCGCGCAGCACGGCGACGGCGGCCTTCCGATCCTTGGGGGGACCGAAGACGTTGGGGCCGGCGAGCTGCATGGCGCCGTAACCGAGACGACGAACGATGTGAGATCCGAGGCTGTAGGTGTCTGCGATGCGGAGGTCGGTCATGCTGTGGTCCTTGGAAGGGTGATTCGCCGCGGGATTTACGCATGAATTCACTGCGCGACAATCCTTCGCAAGCTGTACGGCCTGTGCGATGATCTGCACAGTCGATGGATGACCTCGCAGACCTCACCGCCTTCCTGACGGTTGCCCGTGAGGGTGGCTTTCGCAGCGCCGCACGTGCGGCGGGCACGAGCGCGTCCCGCATGGGCGACGCGGTTCGTCGACTGGAAGCCCGACTCGGAGTTCGGCTGCTCCATCGCACCACCCGCAGCGTCACACCCACCGACGCAGGAGCGCGCCTGCTCGAGCGGATCACCCCGGCGCTCGGCGAAGTGCGCGCTGCGCTGGACGTGGTCAACGACTTCCGCGATCGTCCCGCAGGTCGTCTGAAGCTCAACGTGCCGACCGCCGCTGCACGGCTCGTCCTTTCTCGTATCGTGCCGCCCTTCCTCGCGAAGTACCCCGACATCTGTCTCGAGGTGACCGCAGATGAGCGCCTCATCGACGTGGTCGCCGAAGGTTTCGACGCCGGCATCCGCTACGAAGACTGGCTCGAGAAGGACATGGTGGCGGTGCCCATCGGCCCGCGCGTCCAGCGTTACGCCGCAGCCGCGTCACCCGCATACCTTTCTCGCCGTGGTCCTCCCACACACCCACGTGAGCTGCTCGAACATGATTGCGTACGGTGGCGCTTCACGAACGGCCCACTTCATCCGTGGGAGTTCGAACGGGACGGAGAGACGATGAAAGTCGACCCAAAGGGCCCGCTGATCGTCGGTTTTGGTGGCGGTACGGAGTTCGCTGTGGAGGCCTCTGTGGCAGGTAGCGGGATCATCTATCTGTTCGAGGATTGGCTACGTCCCTTCATCGACCGAGGAGAGTTGGTCCCCGTGCTCCAACCGTGGTGGCTGAGCTTCCCCGGGCCTTTTCTTTACTACCCCGGTCGTCGGCACCTTCCGACGCCGCTGCGGGCCTTCGTGGACTTCGTCAGGTCGACGCAGCCTATGCGTTCGTCGACGTGACGCTCGTTCATAACCACCCGGCCAACCACACCTTCCCCCCGGTCTCCCCCAGGCTCACCCTCTCCTCGACGCACCTGGAGGGCGAATGGCACGGAGGACGGCGAAGCAATGGGCTCGGCTGGTCGCGGGGTGGCAGGACAGCGGCCTGACGGCTGGGGAGTTCGGCGCCAAGGTCAAGGTCGAGCCTTCAACGCCCTCGCACCATTCCGCTCGGGTCGTGGGTTTCCGCGCGGCCTTCCCCCCTCCGTTCACGACGAAGTAGTCGACGTCGCTGCTGACGTAGGAGCCGTAGTTCGGAGAGCCAGCCGTGATCCTGCGCGCGCGCTGAAACGCCTTCGCCCCCGACCCCTCTCCCGTCCCGAGAGGGGCCAGGAAGGTTTCTTCTTACGATGCGCGGCGGTAGACGAGGCGGCTCAGGGTGGCGATGACGTGGGCCATTCGATCGAGCCCCCGCGGATCGACGGTGCCGATGCAGCGCATGGCCTTGGCGACCTGGTAGGGCCCGTACGTAAACGGGGTACGGCGATGCGGCCAGAGCACGGAGAAGCCGCCCGCCGTGATGCGCGTGTGCGCCCCACGAGCTGTCGCGACGATGCTGAACATCTTCCGGTCGGCTGCATGGGGCTCTCCGACGGCAATTCCGACGAACGCCGCGAGGGCCCGCTCGAAGGACTCGGCAGCCGTTTCATCACGGTTCAAGGCAACCCTCTCGTCTGGCGAACGATCCTTGTCGGGTTCAGGGGTGCGTTGGTCAGTGCTTTCACGGCTTGAGGATTTCCTTGTCGAGTTTCTTTCCGATGGCGCGCAGGCGTGCATTGAGCTTCCGTCCTCGCACGGGAATGGCGTCTGAAAGTGCCGGCTGTAGCTTGCTGTAGAGCGGCGCCGCGGCAAGGACATCCTTGTCCGTATACAGGTCCGCTCGGGCAGGGAGCAGATACCGCGGGGGCGCTCCGTAGCGAGCCGGCAACAGCGCGCGTTTGACTTCCGCTGCGCTCGTGACATGAGCGATGAACGCGGTGGCATCGGGCAAGCACGTCTCGTCGCAGGTCGTCGAGATGGTCAGCATGTCTACCCACGCAAAGGGATGCGACCCCTTGTCGGAGAGCGGAAGCGGCTTCATCTCGATGTTCTTGAGGTCGAGGCACTCACCTTTGCGACAGGATTCGTGCTCCTCCAACGCGATGTAGTACAGACGCTCGGAGTATCCCACGAGGGCTCGACCACGCTTTCTCGCAAATTGTCGCGCGTAGAAGCCGGTTGCCTCGTGATAATCGGAATCGCGGCACATGCCTGTATCGCAGAGATTGATGGCTCTCTGAAGATTTGCGGTCGCGCTGCTGAGGAGGTTTGCGTCGAGCAGATACGGCTCTGCAGCGGTCAGGTCCCCGAGCTCATCAAGCGTGGCATCGAGGTACAGTTCTCCCAGGGTCAACTTGCCCTTCGCGTCGACCAGAAGTCCTTGATCCGGCGAATGCTTGGCTCCTATCAGCGACTCGACATCTTTGAGCGTGGCTGCGCTTCCAAGCTGGTCACCCGCTCGATAAAAGATGTAGTTCGTGCAGGCCCAATGGGGCAAGCCCCACCACTCATCCTTGGCTTTCGCAGAGTTCTCCGCGACCTGAACCATGGTGTTCGCGGGGGGGACCAGTTCCTTTGGAAGCGCCTGGATGCGCTTCTGGTCGATGAAGTCAGCCAAGAAGACGCCGTCGAGTTCGTAGACCTGTGCGTTGGTATTTGTGATCGCCTGGGGCTCGTCCTCGTTGTAGTAATTGGCAGAGAGGTCGATGATCTGTAGGTCGACGTCGGGGTGGGCGCGCTCGAAGCTGTGTTCGATATCGGAAAAGAGGCTCTGGGAATCAGGCAGGAAGGGGTAGAGGGCGACGGTCAACGTACGTCGAGGAGCAGGGGCACAGTCTGCCTTCGCGTTCGCCCCGGCGGCTGGGGTCGCCGCCGGCGCGTCGGGAGCGGGGGCCACGGTGGGCGCACATCCGAGAAGGAGTGCGAATACGGCTGTCAGGGCAGTGCTACGGATGATGGTGAATGGCATGACGTCTCTCCCTCCCGTCTCAGTTTCCGTCGGTCGAACGATCATCTGCTGTCAGTTCCGAAGCCCTTCGTCGAATCTATCGGCTTGTTCGGCGCGTGTGCCCAGTTCATCGGGTCCGAAATTCGGCAGCGAAAAAGCTCGCTGCGGCCGCGGTTATTTCGCTCGTGCTTTTAGCACGGCATGCTCCGCCAATAGCAGCAACCGTTTGCCAGCCATACTTGGGCGCATCGGCTACCCACGCGGCGGTGCGTGCCGCCCACGCGGCCTCCTTTGGGGGCACCCTCCACGCTGCCATTGCCTGGTGGGCCGCAGCCGACATGGTCTCCGCTGCAGCATCCGCGTGCTGCTTGCATGGACACGCGGCCCATGCCTCGGCCGCCTCGACCGCGCGGAGCGGCTCCGCGCGGTCAGGGTAGGCGTCGGTCCATAACGTCACAACCTCTCGGGCCAACGAAATGGCCAGCCGAGTCATGACGCGTTTCCACAGGTCGGCATCGTGCGGGCCGGGCGCCTGCGCCAGCATAGCTTTTACCAACGGGCTCGCGAGAAGAGCGTCATCCTTATGGACAGTCGAGTTCGCGTCATCGGCGCCCGCTCCGAAGAGCTCGAGAGCGCGTGCGACCACGACCGCCGCGAGCGCTTCCGGCAACACGTGTGATGTAGTCATCTGCGAACCTTGATCACGCCGCCGAACGCTCGGCTCACCCGCGTGCAACGGAGGGTGCCATCAGGCGCCACGGAGTTGACCGCCGTCGGGCGCAGCCGTGCGTTGGGCGGTTCATGCGGATGCAACCGGCAGAAGGCTTTCATGCGCGATCAACCCCCGAGGAATTCGCTCGTCACCCGCACAAACTCGTCGGGATGCGTCCAGATGAGCGCGTGACCAGCGCCATCGATCATGACGAGCCGAGACCCGGTGATTCCGTCGTGGAGCATCTTCGCGTGGTGGAATGGGACCGCGTCATCGTTCGAGGCGGCGACGACGAGCGTCGGACATCTGATCTGGGCCAGGCGGCGCCTGCTGTCGAACGCCATCGCCTCCCTCCACGCGGATACCATCAACTTGTCGTCCTGGTTCGCCATGAGGCCGACAACCCAGTCGGCACGCTCCTTGGCAAGCTGCTTCAACCCTTGTGAGGCGACGAGCTTCGCAAACCGCCTCATGCCAAGGGCGAGGACGAGAAATGGCACGAGGTGGCCTTCGATCCTCTCGCGAAAGGTCGCCATGTTGAAGGCGTAGGTGCATGCGAGCACGAGGTGGTCGCATCGACGGGGGTGGTCGAGGACCAGTTGTTGCGCAATTGCACCGCCCTGCGAATAGCCGAGCACCGCGGTAGAATCGATGCCCAGATGGTCGAGCAGGCGCGACAGGTCAGAGGCAAGCTGTGCCGCCGTATACGGCGGCGCAAGTCCCCGGCTCCGCCCGTGGCCACGCAGGTCTGGAACAATCACGCGATGCCGAGCTGCGAGATGTTCGATGACCGGCTCGAACATCTCCCCCGTGATCATCAGCCCATGTATGAGCAGGAGGGGCGGTCCCGATCCGCGCTCGGTGAAGTAGACGAGATCTGAGGGCACCGGAACAGGGTTCATGGCAGCACGTTTCTGGGCGAGAGACGCCCAGCGCCAGCTTCTGCCGCCGCACGAAGCGCGGTTGGCAGCTTCGTCACCTGCATTGTATTGTTAGGCTCCTGGCGCTGAGACGCTGCCGCCCAGCGCCCCGCGAAGTCTTTCGTAGAGGTGCTTTGCTAAACCGAGAGCGGGTAGGCCGGCGACCTGCCCGTCGCCGAGCTCGATGACGGTCCAGCGACCCTCCTCGCGGAGAGCGACATCCATGGTGAAGAAGCGACTCCGGACGCGGCTCGCCACGTGGTGCATCCAGTCGCTCGGCGGCGGCGCCGGTGGCGTAGCCAGGTCGCCCCAGTAGGGGTGAACCAGGAGCAGTTCACCATCGCACCAGAACGTACGCACCTCGGCGGCCAGAGGCATCGCGCTCCGCGGATGACGACCGACGATCCGGAGCGGTACGTACTCCCTGAAGACAAGCCCCTCGTTCAGCTCCTCGCCCTGGAGCTCCATGAATCGCCGGACGACTCTCTCGACGGCGGGTCGGTCCTCGGCGTTCGGGATGAAGCAGGCCTCGTTCCAATAGTGCTTCTGGGACTTCACAAAGTCCTTGACGATGACCGGACCCGAGCCGAAAAGCCGCAGCCGCTCGAACACTTGGCTGAAGTCGACCGGTCCTTGCAGCGGAAGCCACGTGGTCCGCGGGGTGTCTCCCTCGAGCGCGGAGTAACTTTCTGGCAAGTGGTGGCAGAACCGATACGCGTCCGGGTCGTTCACCAGGGATACTCCCCGTGCGGTGAGCGCCGCATGGAACGCTGCATAATGCTGGGCACGCATCATCCAGCCTCGATAGACCGCCGTCGCCGGCTGTGTGGGCACATGACATACCGCCCCCGAAGCGTCGCCTTCCGACGCCCTGGTATGGTCGATGAAGGCCGTGGAGAAGCCCGCGCCCTTCGCCGCGGTGTGCTCCTCGGCAAAGTCGGCATCGACCTCGCGGGGATTGAACGGCTGACTGCAAAAGATGATCGTGTTCATAGAATGAGCTTAACGACACGGTCTGCTGCCCGTACGGTCAGCAGCACCGGCTTGTTAGACCGGCTTCGGCTTGCATTCGGCATACGGTTTCTCCGTCAGCACGAGGTTCTCGCACACGAGAAGGTCGCTCGGATCCTCCGGCATCTCGTTCGCAGGGATGTCGACGACTCGTCCACGGCCTGGAACCTCACGTATGTGTGTTGTGATCAGCTTCATCAGGCGCGGTTCTGCGAACGCGAAATAACCCTGCTCGCTCAATGCATCCGCAAGTTGGACGCAGCGCCGGGGATCCGCCCATTCGTGCGGGCCACAGAGGTATTCCTTGAGCTCCGGGAAGACCTGCCACGGATGTCGGCTGCTGACGATGAACTCTCCAACCCCAAACGAGGTGAACGCGCGCCTGCCTCTCGGACCAAAATCGACCCGAACACGGCGACCATCTCGGAGATTCTTGATGTCGAACTCGAGCCCGTGGAAGTGGAACCCCCATTCGCCATCCGCCGTCCTGTCGATGGCAACGAGCCCCGGATCGTCCCGGCGCCGGCCGAGGATCCAGTACTCGAACGGATCGATGCCGATGGCCTGAGCAACGAGTGGGATCCGTTCTCGCTGACGAGCCACCAGCTCGACCGCCGCTGCCAAAAATTGGCACGCAAGCTCGGTCATCCCTGTGGCCTCTGCTCTCCCGGTCCAACGTTGCGGTGTGCCGCGGGCACGCAGCGCCGTCGGCACCAGCGCCGGGTTGGGCAGCTTTCCGTGTGCAAGTTATCGGTGCTCACGGAGACGTATGCTATCCACTGCACGGAACGGCCCTCCAGGTCACCCTCTTTGGTACCGACGTCTCGCCGACAATCTCGGCCAAGACGTGCTCTGTCAGGGATAGGTCGCAGTTGCGGCCGCCACACCGCACGCTTGCCCAAGAGGCCGCGGGCAGACCCTCCGTTGGGCGGTGCTGCGCCCTTATTTCGTTCCACGTGGCAAGTCGACGAGCGTGGGGCGGTACGTCTCCATGGCTTCTCCCCAGCAGCGCACCTCGCCGGACGTGGAGAGTGTGCAGGTCGTGCCGGAATGGCCGTCCGCTCGCTCTCCATCCTCTTTCACGTCGCCGAGTGTCACGGCCCCACCAGCGCATACGCGACGTGCCTCCGCTCCCCGTACCGACGGCGCCGACGGCTCAGGGCGGCGCTTGGGGCCATCTTCCCCCAGTTGGCCGGACTCGTTACTTCCCCAGCACGAGAGACGGCCTTTCCCATCGCGAATGCACACGTGTCCGCCACTGCCACCTGCGCGGACCTCGACGATATCCGCGGGCAAGGACGGAACCAGCGTGGGGTGCTCGAGCCAATGGCTCCTGTGCGCGACATCGCGCCAGCCCCAGCAGAGGACTTCGTCATTGCAGCTCAACGCGCAGGTGAACTCGTCGCCTGCGGTGAGTTGCTTCGCGCAGAGCCCGGCTATAGGCCTGGGTCCGAACGGCTTGACGGCCTCGCCCCAGCACCTCACCTCACCGGTGGTGAGCCGCGCGCACGTGTGCTCGGCGCCGAGCGCGAGCTCCTCGACCCCAGCCAGTCCCTCGATCACGCGAGGCACGGAGCTCCCTTCCCGCAGGTGCGGCTGATAGTCATTCATGCCCCAGCAGACCACGCGCTTGCTCGCCAGGATAGCGCACGTGTGCACGCCCCCTGCGCTGACGGCCGTGGCCGGTTCGGGAAGCCCCACCACAGAAACGGCCCGGAGTCGATCGCTGTCGTTGCGGATAATCCCGGACGGATCCGCGCCGGCGAGCTCCGCGCCGTCTCCGACCTGACCGTAGGGGTTGGATCCCCAGCAGGCGATCCTCCCGCCTTGGACGAGCGCACACGCGTGGGAGGTTCCTGCAGTGATCGCCGACACCGATGCGAGCGCTACGACGGGCCACCGCGGTGGAACGACCTTGTTCGCACGTGCACCCGTCCCAAGCTGTCCATTGTCGTTCCGGCCCCAGCACCACACGTTGCCATCGGCGGTGAGTGCGCAGGCGAAGGCAGCGCCACAAGCGATGCTCTTCACGTCACGAGGCGCCGATACTTCCATGGTAGCCTCCTCGAAAACCGGTTTGGCGGCCTTCCTGCATCCTGACGGACCAAACGCCAAAAGGATGAGGATCCACGACGATACGGCGTTCGCTGTGCCCACGGGCAAATGGAAGCTCTTCATCGCGCTCGAACGCCCTCGCCTGCAGGCGCATTCCGCTCACGGCGTGGTACCTGGGTGCGGCCTTGGGGTCTTCGCCCGCCCAACCATGTAATTAGACCGTCGCCGCATAACCACCTCTCCGCGCTGGTTAGCCCCCTGCGGCCTAATCTCGCAATCCAAGGGAATACACAGCGACTGCATAGCGCGCCTGTTTCGGGGATTCGGCAGCGCCCGCGCATCACGATCGGCGGCATGAGATCCGTGCCAGCAACCACGCGCTCGGAGGAGGCCGCGGTACGTTGTGACCATGCACGTTTCAAGTCTCAGACACGCAACTCTTCGCGCCCCGGATCGGCGCTACGGCTCACCACCCCGCGGCGTGAACGTGGCTCGTTGACCAGAAGCTCCCAGCATCACCCAGGCCCACAAAAGTATCGTTCTCACGACACGGCCCCAATCCGCAAGACAAATGTAGAACCCTTCGGCACCACACATCATACCCTCTGGGCCCTGCCGATGCTCCGCGCCCGTTCGCGCACCGCTCAAGGATAGCCGTGGCGAGCCTCCTCCGAATCCGGCGAGCCGGGGGTAGCTCCTTGATCACGGCGTCGATTGCGTCGTTGATCTCTCCGACGAACCCAAGCGCGCCGAACGCGCGCAGGCACTCTGGAACCCGGGCGCGCCTTCCCCTTCAAGCCCTGCGACGTGCGCGCCCTCCGCCTCTGCCTCCGCTCGTTCGTCGCGCACTTTGACGGCAGGCACCATCCGCGCCTACCATCGCTCCCCGAGCATGCCGCTCCTGCGCTCCCAAGACGTCGATCTCCGCGACCTCGCGCGCGGCGCGCCCACACTTTCAGACGCGTGGGGCAGCCCCACCGGCGCACGCCTCGCCAGGCTGCTCGGCGTGGGTGGCATGTCGAGCGTCTTCCTCGCCGAGGTCGATCCCGGAAGGCGATCGAGCGCGCTCTCGCCGCTCTGTCCGCCCCGCATCGCCGTGAAGGTCATGAAGCCGGCCATGGTGTCGGACCTCATGCAAGAGGGCATCTTCGCGGGTCAGCTCGCGGAGCGCGAAGCCACGGCGCTGAGCCGCATCATGGACCGCACGCCGCCCACCGAGTTCGTCGTGGGCTTCTACGGCATGGGCGAGGCGCCCGTCGACGTGCGCGGTCGGACCGTGAAGCTGCCATGGCTCGCGCTCGAATACGTCGACGGCGGGCCCGATGGATCGTCGCTCGCCGATCGCGTCACGCGCGCGCCCGACGGCTGTGATCCGATCCGCGCCCTGCGCCTCTGCCGCGGCATCGTGGAGGGCGTGCTCGCGCTCCACGACGAGGGCATCATCCATCGCGATCTCAAGCCCGACAACGTGCTCATCGTCGGGCCCATCGGCGACGAGACGCCGAAGATCGCCGACTGCGGCATCGCCCGCGTCGCCGACGCGACCTACACGATCGCCGCGCTCACGCGCGAGTACGCGGGCACCGAGCAGTGGCTCTCGCGCCCCGGCGAGAAGAACCCGCTCATCGGCCCGTGGACCGACGTGCACGCGCTCGCCGCCGTCGTGTGGTTCGTCCTCGGAGGCGAGCACTGGTGCCGCGGGCCCTGGGACAACGGCTTTCTCGTCACCGGCGAGCGCCGATCGCTCGTGACAGCGCCGCGCCTGCATCCCGGCTTCGCCACCGATCGCGCGACGCTCACCGAGCTCGATCGCGTGCTCGGCAAGGGCGCTTCACCGGCCCTGCCCGAGCCGCTACGCAACGAGGAGGCCGCGCATGCGCTCGCCCCGCGCGAGGCGCCTTCCCGCTTCGACTCGGCCCGCGCTTTCGCCGATGCGCTCTTGCCGCTGCTCGAATCGGCGGCCTCGCGCTGGAAGGCCCGCGCCGCCCGCGAGGATCGCGCGACGACCGCGTTCCGCACGACGCAGGCGCTCGCGGCCCCCGCGGTGACGCTGGAGCCGACCGCGGAGATCGTCGAGCTCCAGCCCGTCGAGATCAAGGGCGTGCTGCTGCCGCCGCTCCGGCCCGGCAACATCGCGTTCCAGCCCGACGGCCGCGCGCTCGCGCGCTTCGGCGGGCGGCTGATGTACCTCTGGGGTCCACGCGCCTTGCCCATCCCCGTCGGGCCCACGGACGCGCCGATCGTCGCCGCGACGACGTTCGTCGTGCGTGGTCCTCACGCGGGCTTCGCGCTCGTCGGGCCCTCGCACGTACGGCTCGTGCGACCCGGTCAGATCGTGCCGCTCGTGTTGCCTCCACGCGAGAGCCCGATCGAAGCCGCGCTCGGGGATGGGCAGACGTTCGCCGTCGTCACGGCAGCCGTCGAGGGCGACGAGGACAGCTTGCCCGAGCTCTGGTTGTGGAACGACGAGGCGTGGTCCAAGCCCGTCGCGCTGCCCCTCTCGGGCCACGTGATCGCGCTCTCCTCGGGCCCTTATGGCATGCTCGTCGTGGGCGCGAACGCGAAGGGCACGCGTGGGCGCGCGTTGTTCGCGAGCTACGACGGGCAGACGACGGTGTACGCGACGGGCGTGCAGGACAAACCCGCGCTGTTTGCGGCGCTTTGCAGCGGCGAGCGCCTCGCGTGGGCGGCGGGCGAAGGCTTCGTGCTCGGCCTGGATCGCGGCGCGGTGATGCCCGAGGAGGTCGAGGCCAAGGATCGGCCGGTGGCGATGGCGCTCGATCCGGTGGGCCTGCCGTGGCTCGTGACGATGTCCTCGGTGATGCGGCGACAAGCGGGCTCGACGTCGCCGGTCTGGCGGACGATGTACGAGAAGGATGCGGGCGCGCCGCCGCTCGTCGGCATCACGTTCACGCACGAGGGGGCGCGTGTCATGGACGCGCGCGGCGGCGGGGCGAACCTCGTGCCGCGCGACATCGGGAGCTGGCAGAGCACGTCCGCGGTGCTCGATCAGGGCGCGTAGGCCCGATCGCTTGACCACCAACGAAACCTGTGGCTCGACTCGGGGTATGAAGCGCGCCCTCGCCGTCCCCGCCGCCCTCCTCACGCTCGGCCTCGCGTCCGAGGCGCATGCTGATTACGAAGTCTGGCTCTGGTCGGAGAACCGCGTGCCGATCGTCCGGACGGACAAGCCGACGTTCCCCCGCATCGACCTGCGCGTGTACGCCGAGTCGCGCATGAACGGTCGAAGCGGGGGGCTGCACCAGTCGTTCCTCCGGACGGGGCCGCTGTTTTTCCTGACGGACTTCCTGTTCGTGGGGGTCCACGGGACGATTTACGCCGATCGCTTGCCGACGGGGGCATTCGCGCAGGAGGCGCGCTTCGAGTTCGAGCCGAATTTCTTCGGGCGGATCGGCGATTTCACGTGGAACGACCGCAACCGCTTCGAGGCGAGGTTTCGCGATACGGAGACGAGGTATCGGTACCGCAATCAGCTCCGGATCAACTACGCGCCGAAGGGCGCCAAATGGATCCCGTTCGTCTGGGACGAGGTGCTCGTGGACCTCTCGGGGCTCGGCCTGAACCAGAACCGCGCGCTGATCGGCCTTGCGCGCATGCTCTCGCCCCAGACGCGCCTCGACGCGGGCTTCATGCTCCGAAGCCGGGAGGATGCTTCGGGATGGACGCACGATAGGGTGTTTTTCATGGCGCTCTTCTTCGACGTGCAGCCGCCGGGGAAGTGATGCGGGGAGCGCGTGTGCTCCCGGGAAAACGTTTTTCTTGACCGAACCGTCGCCCCGGCGTACGCACGCGCCGGTGCCTTCCCTGCTGCACGAGGCGATCGTCGAGCTCTTCAGGAACCGGCCCGTGATGGCCGCGGAGCTGCTCCACGAGGCGCTCGGGGTGCCATTGCCACGCTTCACCGAAGCGCGCATCGCGCCCGCGGAGCTTTCGGACATCATCCCGCGGGAGCTTCGGGCCGATCTCCTCGTGCTCTTGCTCGACGATCGGCCGGTCCTGGTCATCATCGTCGAGGCGCAGCTCCAATGGGACCCGGACAAACGCTTTGCGTGGCCGGCCTACGTGGCGGGAGCGAGGGCGCGTTACCGCTGTCCTGCGTGCTTGCTGGTCATCACGCCGGACGCGGCGCTGGCGGCGCGTCTCTCGCAGCCGATCGTGCTCGGCCCTGGCGAAGCCTCCGTGACACCCCTCGTGCTCGGGCCGGACGGCGTTCCGGTGGTGAAAGACATCCCCGAAGCGCGGGCAAGGCCGGAGCTGTCCGTGCTCTCGGTGATGGCGCACGGGCGGAGCGAGGGAGGACTCGCCGTGGCCATAGCGGCGCTGGCCGCGAGCGTCGGGCTCGATCCGGAACGCGCCACGCTGTACGAGGATCTCGTGCTAACCTCCCTGAGCGAGGCAGCCCGGACGGCCCTGGAGGAACTCATGACGATTCCGAACTATGAGTATCAGAGCGAGTTCGTCCGCAGGTATGTCCAGCAAGGTCGCGAGGAGGGACGCGAGGAGGGACGCGAGGAGGGACGCGAGGAGGGACGCGAGGAGGGACGCGAGGAAGGCAAACTCGTCCCGCTCGTGCATCTGTTCGAACGCCGTCTGCGCCGTCGCCTGAGCCCCGAGGAACACACGCGGCTGGCCACGCGGGTCCGCGAGGAGGGGGCAGACCGCGTCAGCGACCTCATCCTCGACCTGTCGGCGGAGGCGCTCGGCGCCTGGCTCGTGGTCGACGACGAGCGCTGACGACCCGCGAATTCAGCGCGGGCGGGCCCGCCGACGTCCCCACGCGAGCGTCGCCGCGGCGAGGAGCGAAAGGGGCAACGGCGCCGGAACCCCCGGGGTCGTCGAGCACGCAATGACGGGCTGCTTCGAGCTGTCGTCGCCGCCCGAACCACCCGCGCCGCCCGAACGCAGGTCCTCGCAGGTGAGCACGCCCGGATCGCTCTCATCGGGAATGCAATAGCCGGCACGGCCATTACCGTCCGTGCAATCGTCCCCCTCTGCGAAGCCAATGCACGCGTCCTTGTCTGCTTGATCCGCGAGTGCCGGCGTGACCGTCGCGAGGATCATGGAGGCGAATACCAGTGCAAGCGTCTTCGAATACAGGCTCATGGGTTTCCCTTTTGGTGCGAGCGCCGTTCGAGGCGCTGGCCCTCCCATGAACACGATCCGTACCAGGACGCCGCAGGCTGGTTTGCCGGGGAAATCGGCCGCGGTATGCAATGGCTTGCACAGGTCGGTGCGCCAGACCTTGCACACCGACCTGCGGACCCAAAGCGCCTTCACTCCTGCGAGAGGCGCATCTTGGAGAGCTTGTAGAGCAACGTTCGCCGCGGGAGCCCCAGGATCTCCGCGGCACGCGTGCGGTTGCCGCCCGCCTGCGCCAGCGCCTCGACGATGCGGTCACGCTCGAAATCACGCACGGAAGCGCGTACGTCGGCAAGAGCGACGGGCGGCCCCGCCGCCGCCGGACGCGACGAGGCATGGACGGCCTGCGGGAGGTGCTCGACCTCGATGACGCCGTGATCGGCGAACGCGAGCGCGCGCGAGAGCATTTGCTTGAGCTCACGGACGTTGCCAGGAAACCCATACCCGGAGAGAGCGCTTTGTGCGGACGCCGAGAGGAGCGGCGGAGCGCCGTTCGAGAGCTCCTCCAAGATCTGCCGCGCGAGCCCCGGGATCTCGTCCCGGCGCTCGCGGAGCGGCGGCAAGAGGACGAGCGCGCCATTCAGGCGGAAAAGAAGGTCCTGGCGAAAGCGGCGCTCCCGGACGAGGCCGTCGAGGTCCTGGTGGGTCGCGGCGACGATACGAAGGTCGACCTTGCGCTCGACGTTGGCGCCGACGCGGCGGACCGATTGCTCTTCGAGCACGCGCAGGAGCTTCGCCTGGAGCGCGAGGGGGAGCTCGCCGATCTCGTCGAGGAAAAGCGAGCACGCGGAACACCGCGCGGATCGGCAGCGCTTTGCCCTCGGCCTCGGCTCGGTAGCGCAGCTCGTCGAGCGAGGCGCCGTCGACGAGCTCCATCACGAAATAGAGGGAACGCGGGTCCTCGCTGACCTCCCAGATCTGGGCGACGTTCGGGTGCTGGATCCGGGCGACGAGGCGCGCCTCGTCGAGCAGCATGTCCTGGAAGCGCTTCAGGCTGGCGCGCGCCGGCTGCATCACCTTGACGGCCGCGAGGCGCTCGAATCCGCCCGGACCCACGGTGCGAGCGCGCCACACGACCGCGAAGCCGCCGCGGCCGATGACCTTCAGGAGCTCGTATCGCCCCAAACGGTCGCCGGGGAGAAACTCGTGGCCCAGACAACCTCCAAACAAGCGTCTCGCTTCGGGTTTCGGCTCTCCGGAAAGGTAGCCGTCCCTCTGCGCCGCGGTCAACCGCGGGAACGGGTGTGCAACGTGTTGCCCATCGCCGGGCCAAAGGTTGCTCACGTGGCCCATGCGCGCCGCGCGCGGCGCAGGGACAGGGAGGCTCCGGAGAACGTGGCATTGCCGTTGCAATGGCGATTCGTCATGCGAAACGATCGTCTGTCTCACCTTGTATCTTCGTTCCCTTCCATCGCGCTCGGCATCTTCCTCGCGGCGTGCGCTGCGGGCGCGCCTTCCAGCAGCGGCGCCGGCAGCGGGGGAATCGGCGGCGCAGGCGGTGGCAATGGCGGCGGCGGCGCAGGCGGTGGCCCCCCGACGCCCCCCGCGCTCGGCGCGCCGCTCGTGTTCCGCGAAGCAGCGCCCGTGGTCCTGGTCGATACGACGAACCCCGCAGGCGCCCAATGCGGCGTGGTTTCGCCCATTCAGGGCAATTCCAGGCGGATTGTGGTGAACATCGACGATTGTGGTCTCGGCAGCGCGGCAGCGGACGTCGTGGGCGTGATCGGTTCGGTCATGGTGCACACGACGTCCACGGAGTCCATCGACGTGCGCGTCGAGCCGAGCGACGCGGCGACCCCCGGCGCACCGCATACCGTCGGTCCGCTCGTCTCGGCGACGCACGGCTTCGTCGTGATGCGCGGCGCGGACGGCGCGTTTGCGGTCGAGGTGCCCGGAAGCGCGAGCGCGCACGTCCTCATCGAGCTCGGCGCATTCCTCGTCCCGGAGGCGGCCGGCGGGCATTACGTGCATCTGCTCGATCAACCTCTGCGGTTTTACGCGGCGAACCCGAACGACGACGGCTGGAAAGACCCGTGGCCGACGCTCGACACCGTCCATCGTTATCCGGTCCTCGGCGCCGATCAGGGGGCCACGGGCATGTTTGGCGCGGTTCACCTCGGCCCGGGGGTCTGGCGCGACGCACCCGTCACGTTCCACATGGGGCCCGCGCAGCCGTCGGGGTCCGGCAATGCCCTCCCGCGCTGGGCGAGCGCCCCCGCCGATGCGCATTTTCCCTGGCGGTACACGAGCCTCTTCATGGTCGGCGCAGCGGGCGGCGAGGTCGAGCTCCGCAGCAGCTCGGAAACCGAGCTGGGCACCGAGAGCGGCATCGAGCCATGGATCGACGCGGTCGGCTTCCTCTCGCCCTCCCCGGCGGACGGCCTCGTGTATCGCCCCCTCGAAACGCCGCTCGAGACCCCCGCCCCCGTGATCACCCACAACGACGAGGATCTGCGATTCACCACCGGCCTGCCGGAGGCCGTGGGGGTCGTCGGCACGCTCGTCTTCGACCTGCCGCCGTTCGACCCGCCCCAGGGATATCGGTGGTTTCACGTCATGGTCGGAGCCGGCGCAGACACGTTCCCGGGCGCCCTCGGCGGCGGCCTCGAAGGGCCCGATTGGATGACCGCGGAGCTCAACCAGAATGGCAAGGTCACGACCCGCTTCGTCACGCGCACCGACGACGAGGGCGCGTTCGTGATGCGCCATTACGCCTACACCAGCGGCGGCCTCTCCGGCGTGTTCGAGTTCCCCGTCACCGTGCGTATCGAGGGTGTGCTCACGAAGCTGTGATCATGCCCCGGTATTTCCAGGCGGCCGCGCAGCACCCGATGGGCCCCGCGCGCTGGCTCTTCCGTCGCTCTCGTACGTCGTTTCGAGCTCGCGTCGGCTCCATTTGACACGCCCCCCTGGCCTCGCGAGAATGTCCTCCCTGGCATGTCGAGCGCCCTGCCCGAAGCTGTCCGTCGGCTGACCGATCTCCCCGATGCCGAGCGGCGCATCGGGGCGTTCTGGCTCGTGCGACAGCTCGGTCGAGGTGGCTTCGCGCCGGTTTGGCTGGCCGAGGAGACCGCGGGCACGACGAAGCTCCGGCTCTCGGCGGTGAAGCTCTTCGCGCTCGACGCGGGCGGCGAGGCCGGAAGGCAAGCGATCATCGACGAGGCCGCGCGGCTCTGCCGCGTCGAGCACCCGAACGTCGTTCGCTTCTACCAGCTCCCCGTCGACGAGGCGCGTGGCGTCATCGGGCTCGCGATGGAGTACGTCGCGGGCGAGTCGCTCGGCGAACGGCTGCGCGACAAGCAAACGCTCTCGGTGCGCGAGACGATCGACGCCGGCATCGCGATCGCCTCCGCCCTCGTCGCGGTTCACGGCGCCGGGCTCGTGCACCGCGACATCTCGCCCGCGAACGTCGTCGTCGACGTCGCGCTGCTCGGGACGCCCGCGGCGTACAAGTTGATCGATTTCGGCATCTCGGCCGCGTCGCCGACGTCGACGCCCGGACAAACCATTCCCTCGATGCGATCGAAGATCCCGAGCGCGCCCGGTACGCCGGGTGATCGCCCGAGTGATCGGGGGTTTCGTTCGCCGCTCGAGGCGATCGGAGGCAAACGCGGGTTCGTCGATCCTGTCTGCTGGCGGGATCTCTCGCCCGCGACGAGCGCGAGTGACCTCTATGCGCTCGGCGCGGTGCTCTTCGTGTGCCTCGTCGGTCGGACGCCCGCGGCGGGCCGAGGCTCGCTCGACGAGGAGGTCCTCCACGGGCGAAAGCGGCCGCCGCGTCTCGCCGAACTCGTGTCGGAACTCCCGGCCTCGCTCGGGGATCTCGTGGAAGCGCTGCTCGCCCCCGCGCCGGAGGAGCGGCCCCGCTCGGCCGAGATCGTGGCGATCGAGCTCGAACGTATTCGCAGCGCGCTCGTCGGTCGGAGGCGCGCGCTCCCGCCGGAGGAAGACGGGCCGTTTCGCGGGCTCGAACGTTTCGAGAAGGAGCACCGCGACGTGTTCTTCGGCCGCAGGGTCGAGGTCGCGGCGGCGCTCGAAGTCTTGCGCACGCGCGGGCTCGCGGCGCTGCTCGGCCCAAGCGGGAGCGGCAAATCGAGCCTCGCGCGCGCCGGCATCCTGCCCGCGATCGCCGACGGCGCGCTCGGCGGTCCGCGGCAATGGGAGACCGTCCTGATCTCGCCGGGCACCGACCCGCGGCAGGTCCTCACGACGGCGCTCTTTCACATGGGCATCGATCCGCGGCGCTCGCCCGAGGAGGCGGCCGCGCAGGTCGAGGCGTGGCTCGCGCAGAGCAAGCGCGGGCTCGTGCTGCTCGTCGATCAGCTCGAAGAGATCGCCACGCTCGCGCAGGGCCCCGCCGGCAAGAGCCAGACGTGGACGCTCGACCTGCTCTCGCGTCTCGGTGAGCGCCCCTGGCCGGGCCTGCGCGTCGTGGTGACGGCGCGGCGCGACCTGCTCGATCCGATCCTCGCGCACGAGCAGGTGGGCCGCGTGATCACGCGCGGCGCGGTGCTTGTCTCGCCGCTCGGATCGGCCGCGTGGGGCGAGGTCGTCGACGCGGCGTTCGAGAGCTACGGCTACTCGTTCGAGGATCCGCGGCTGCGCAAGGAGCTCATCGAAGCGCTGGAGACGACGGCCGGATCGATGCCGCTCGTCGAGTTCGCGCTGCGCGAGCTTTGGCGCAGCCGCGATCGCGCGAACAAGCTCGTCACGCGATCGTCGCTCCGCGCGATCGAGTTCTCCGGCGCGCTCTCGCGGCACGCGAACGAGACGCTGGATCGCGCAGTGAAGGAGGCGGGCACCGAGCGCGTGGTGCAACGCGTCCTGCTCTCGCTGACGACACCCGCGGGGGCGCGCATGACGCGGCCGATCGGTGACCTCGTGCGCGAGATCGGCCCCGCCGCGCGCGCGGTCGTGCAGGTCTTCGCGGAGGCGCGGCTCGTCCTGCGCGAGACCGAGCGGCGCAAGGACGGCGAGGTCGAGCTCGTGACGCTCGCCCACGAGGCGCTGCTCGTGCACTGGGGCAGGCTCCGGGACTGGGTCGCGAGCGAGCGGGAGGAGCGGCTCGTCATCGAGGATTTCGAGGACGCGGCCAAGGTCTGGGACGACAAACCAGACCCCGAGCTGCTCTGGCGCAGGCGCCGCCTGCTGCTGCTCGAAGAGATCCTGCGCGTGCGGCAGCTTCGCCTCGAAGGCGCGGCGAAACGGTTTTACACGGCCAGCGTCGCGGCCGCGCAGCGGAGCCGCATCATCGTGGGCGTGGTCGGTATCCTCGCCGGCGCGATCGCGCTCGGGGCGGGGACGGTGTACGTCGACCTGGAGGCCAAGCGCGCGCAGGCCGAGGCGGACACGGCGATGGCGAAGGCCGAGGCGGCGCTCGCGCTCGCGCGGGAGTCGAAGGCGCAAGCCGACCGGGAGCGGGCCGTCTCGGGGCAAAAAGAGGCCGAGAAACGCGAGGCCGAGGTGAAGGCAGCGCTCACGGCGCTGAAGCTCGTGCAGGGCTCGCTCGCGCTTCAGGCGAAGGCATCGGCCTCCGAGCCGAAAGAGCCCACGGCGCTCGATTCGAGCGTCGTCCGCCAGCTCGACGAGTACATCGTCAAGCAGGAGCGCGACAACGCAAAGCTTCCCGAGCCGCTCGAAGATCTTTTGCGAGAAACCGAAAACATCCCGCCGCCCGTGGTGGAGCCCGGACTCACGGGGCCGGTGACGGTGCTGCCGCCGCAGCCGCGCGGCGGCCCCGTGGCGCGGTCGGTGGTGCCCGGCGAGGCGTACTCGAAGCTGTCACAGGCCAAGGTGGTCGCGTCGTCCTGCAAGCGCGAGGACGCGTCCGAGCCGAAGGGCAATGGCAAGGTCGCGCTCGTCCTCGACCCGAACGGCACGGTCTCGGCCGTCTCGCTCGACGAGCGTTTCGTGGGGACGAAGGTCGGGGCGTGCGTGGATCGGGCGTTCCGGCAGGTGAATGTGCAGCCGTTCGAAGGCAAGCCGTTCACGGTGATATGGTCGTTCGCCATTCCGTGATACAAGCGATGGCATGAACCATCGACTTCACTTCGGCTCGATCGCGATTCTCTCCGTGCTGTTCGCCGCGTGTGGTCTCGGGAGTTATCAGCCGCCGACGGGGAACGGCGGCGAAGGGGGTGAGGGCGCGGGCGGTGGGGGTACAGGCGGCAACGGCAACGGGGGCAGCGGGACGGTCACCTCGAGCGGCGTCGGCGGCAGCGGAAATGGCGGCAACGGGGGCAGCGGGGGCAGCGGAGGCAGCATGCCGACTTGCAATGACGGCAAGCCGGGCTGCGTGCAGCACTGCGACTCCGATGTGGTCGTCGAGCCGTTCTGTAAGGGCTCGACGTGGGTTTGTCCCATGGGCACGATCTCTCGTGACATCTGCAAATCCGCGGGCGGATGCTGTGCGAACGTGGATCCGCAATGCCCGGAGGAGACCAGATGCATCAATGGCCGCTGCAAGGAGCGGCTGTCATTCCCGTCCTGCTTCATCGACAATGACTGCCCGACCTCGATGCCGTATTGCATCGGAGCCCAGGTATGCGCTTGCATGGCGGAGTGCATCCTGTCGGACACGCCGGGTACATGCATGCCACAGTGACCCGTATCGCGGTCGATGCACGGGATGGGCCTGCCCTCGGTTCCGTGATACAATCGGGGGTATGGACCATCGACTTGGCTTTGTTTCGATCGCGATCGTTTCGTTGGGGTTCGCCGCGTGCGGGCTCGGAAGTTACGAGCCGCCCTCGGGGAACGGCGGCGAAGGGGGTGAAGACACAGGGGAAGGCGGCAGCGCCGGCCAGGGCGGCAGCAGTTCCAGCAGCGGCGGCACGGGCGGCGTAGGCGGCGGCAATGGCGGCACGGGCGGCATCGGGGGTGGTCAAGGGGGCAGCAATGCGGGCAGCGGTGGCGCGGGCGGAGGCTCCATCCCGTGTGGCGTAGACAAGCCGAAGTGCGCGCCGCACTGCCAATCCTCGGAGACCACGGCTCCCCTCTGCGTGAGTGGTAAGTGGGAGTGTCCTCCGGGCACGAAGGATGTCTCGGAGTGCCCGGGTGTGGACGGCTGCTGCGACATCGATTTGGATTGCCCGCTCCTGCATACGTGCGCCGGGGGCCGCTGCAAGGGGGCGCCGCCGCAGGTGGGGCAGTGCTGGTCCGACGCGAATTGCGTCGGGGGCACGTGCGAAGGCGCGAGCATCTGCCCGTGCGGCCAGATGTGCTTCACCCCGGACACGCTGGGGCAGTGCAAGCTCTGACCGCTCAACCGCCCGCGTGGTCCCGGAGCCACGCGACGACCTGATCTTCGAGCCCGCCCGGCCCGGGAAAACCGAGGTCGACGCGCGCCGGAAAACCGACGTGTCCGCCGCGATCGATCCAGCGCACATCGAGCGGCGGACGCGCGCCGGAGAGAACGGGCAGCAGCGTGTGGGCAGGGACCATGGGGTCATGCTCGGCGGCCACGACGAGCGAGGGGACGGCGAGCGTCGCGAGGCGCGGCGCGACGCTCGACTCCCCATAATAATGGTCGGCGCCGCGGAAGCCGAAGCGCGGTGCCACGATATGCTCGTCCCAGTCGCGGATCGTGGCGATGCGGCGCGCCTCGGCGAGCGGCAAGGGGACGGGGCGACGGCCGGCGACCTCAGTATAAATCTCTTTGATGGCCGACAGGACGTGGCGTCGATACAAGAGCCGCCCAGGCTCGTCGATGGCGCGCGCGCCGACGAAGAGGTCGAGCGGCGGGCAAACCGCGGCGACAGCGCGGACGCGGGCGTCGAGGGTCGATTCGGTCGCGGCGCGGAGGACGATGTGCCCGCCGAGCGAATATCCGAGGAGGAGAATGCGCGAATACCGGGCGAGGTCCACGCTCGCGAGGGTCGCGTGGAGGTCCTGGGTGATGGCCGCGTGGTAAATGTCCTCGCCCGTGCGGTCGGAGCCCCGCAGATTCACGCGTAGGCTCGCGATCCCGGCCGCCTCGGCGGCGCGCGCGGCCGAGAGCACGTAATGGCTGCGGACGTCGCCCCCGAGGCCGTGGACGACGACGAGCAGCGTCTCGGAGGGCGCGTGGTGCAAGCGGCCCGAGAGGCGAACGTCGCCGTATTTCGCGTCCGGGACCGTCAGCCGGAACGGCACCGACGCGGAGACGCGGCGCGGCGCGAGCGTGTGCCGCGCGACCGGCGCGATGGTGAACCAATGACCGAGGAACGAAAACACCCGGTTTTTCCCGTCGCCCATGCCATTCACGAGAGCGCGACCTCCTCACCGGCGCGATGGCAGCGTTTCCTCCCGTCGGGGCCGAAGGCGTACACACCATCGCCCGCGCCGACGCTCACGGCCCGGCGCGGCGCGAGGTCGAGCAGGAGGAGCGAGCGCTGGTTCAGGCCGACGCACGCATGATGGCGGAACCTCCGCGCGAGGTACGCGAGGTTGTCGGGGTCGTCCGTTTGAATGCGCTCCATGCAATGCGGGAAGATCTGGATGTCCTGCACGATGCCGAGGCCGCGGTCGTAGAGCTGGAAATCACGCGGGGTCTCGGCGAAATCGTCATACACGATGACACGCTCGCAGAGGACCATCGCCCCCGCAGAGACGGCGACGATCTGCGCGCCGCGCCGCAAGGCCTCGACGAAGACGTCGCGCAGGCGGAAAAACCGGAGCGCGCCGAGCAGGAGGTCGAGGCGGCCGCCGAAGAGGAAGATGTTGCTCGCGGAGAGGATGCGCGCTTCGAGCCGCTCCTTGGCGGCGCGAAACGCCGGGTGGTAGAGGGCGCCGGCGGCGTCGAAGGCGCGGCGCTCGATATCGCCGAAGAGCTCGAAGAGGTGGTCGTCGTTCGATTCGAGCGTGCGGAACGCGCGCCGGAGCTCGCGCGCGAGGGCGTGGCGAGCGAGCGCGCGCGGGCCCGTGGGGTGGATCATGTCGGCGAGCAAGCTCTGGAGATCAGTGTCGGGTGCCTCGGATTTCGCCTCGCGCAGCGTGCGGCGGAAGAGGTCGATCGTATGTGCGTTGTGCTCGAGGTAAAACCTTCGCGCGGTGGCCTCGGCGCGGCGCAGCTCGCGGAACGCCTCGGCGAGCTCGGGCGCCTCGGCGAGGACGCCGTCGAGCTCGTACAGCAAGGAAAGGTTCTCGTGCGCGCGGTCGAAGCCCTCCTCGAAGACCGAGGGGAAGCCCGCGGTGTTGAGCGCGCGCTTGACGTGCGCCTCGTCGTACTCGTGCTCGGCCCAGCCGGCTGTCACGAGCAGGGTGCGGCGCGTGGCGGCGACGGCCGGATCCTTGTGGCGAGACGTCGCGAGGAATGGGGCCGCGGCCCGAACGAGCCATTCATCGGACTCGGCATTGCCGTTGAAGAGGATGGCGCCGCGCATGCGGGGCGGATTGTACACGAAAGCGGCGGCGAGGCGAAGGCCCGTGCGCGCGAAGAGCGACCCGGTTCAGCGGGGAGGCCCGACCCACACCCCGTTCAGCATGACCCGACGGACGTCGCGCAGGGCGGAGAGGTCCTCGCCAGGGTTGCCACGGACGAGGATCAAATCGGCGATTTTGCCGGGTTCGAGGGTCCCCAGCCGGTCCTGGATACGAAAGAATCTCGCGTTCTCCAGCGTGGCGGCCGAGAGAATCTCGCCCCGGGAGAGGCCGGCCTCGTAGAGGAGCTCCATTTCGCGGACGTAAGCATCTCCGCGCTCGGCGTGGGGTACCGCAGAATGGGAGCCGACCACGATACGCACGCCGGCGCCGTGCGCGCGGCGGACGAAGCCGAGCATGTTGCTGAAAGCGCGGGCCTCGACGTCGTTGCTCCCGGGGTCGCCCGGGCGGCGTTCGAAAATAGCGAGCGTGGGCGTGAAGAAGGTGCCCTCGGAGACGAGCAGGTCGAGGATCGCCCGGACGCGCGGGGAATCCAGGTCGACGTTGCTCCAGAGCGCATAACGAGTCGGGCCACGGGCGGCGTTGTCCGCGAGGACGGCCTGTCGAAAATCTTCTGCCTCACGGAGCGGTACGATCGCGGTGCCGAACGAGGTGACGTGCTCCACGCCATCGAGCCCGGCGCGCACGGCGTCGCCCGCGTCCGCGATTTCGAGGTGCGCCGTGGTGATGAGGCCCCGCTCGTGGGCAGCCTCGTTGACGGCGCGGATGGTGCCGAGGGGCAATCGATAATAAATCTTGATGGCCGACGCGCCCTGGTCCGCGAGGCGATGGACGGCGGCGCGCGCCTCGGCTGGATCGAGGACGAGGAGCGCGTCCTTCGGGTGCGCGGGCGGGGGCGCGTCGAGGTGCGGACCGGTCAAAAAGAGGCGTGGAATCGGGGCGGCGGAAGAGCGCACCGGGTCATACGCCTCGATCCATGCGCCCGGGTCGCGCAGGGAGGTCACGCCGCGCTGGAGAAACAGGGACGGCAGGGGAATGTCGCCGTCGAGGTGAAAATGGGCGTCGATGAGGCCGGGCATGACGGATTGTCCCGTGGCATCGACGATCTCCGCGCCCGCGGGGATGTCCACGGAATCGCGCGGGCCGACGGCGAGGATACGCCCCTCCCGGACGACGACGACCGCGTCGGGCACGGGCGGCGCGCCGCGCCCGTCGAAGAGCGTCGCGCCCGTGATGGCCAGGGTTCGGCCGGCGGGAGCTTCGGCGACGCGATTGATCTCCCGCGCGGGCGGCAGGAAATCCATCCGTCCACCGATATCGTACTGCGCGATCGCCGGGGTCCCGACGCACCCGCCCGCGACGGCGGTGATGCACAACATCCTGGCAATCCGGGGCATGATGGACCTCCTGGGCCAACGCGCCACGATAGCGCGCTCGCCCAGGAAATCTAAGCCGGCGAGCCGGACCCGCGAGCCCACCGTCCGCGCTTCATGCGGAAAGCGCGAGCACGGCAACTCCCCTGCCACGCCGGGCCGCGCCCCCTGGCACAGAATGGCCAAGGGGACAAAAACGTGCTCCTCGAACGGAAATTCTGCGCGGCATGGGGGCGGGATCGGTTAGATTGGGTAATCGTGGGCGGATCATCGATTCGCTCCTCAAACAAGGAGCACCTGTATGATTTGGCATTATGATGCGGACGTGGTGATCGTCGGAGCTGGGGGCGCGGCGCTCGCGGCGGCGGTGGCGGGCGTGCACGAGGGCGTATCGGTGCTCTTGCTGGAGGCGGGCCCGCAGCCCGGAGGCACCGCCTCGATATCGGGTGGCGCATTCTGGATCCCCAACAACTCGCTGATGCGCTCGCAGGGCCTCATGGATCCGCGCCCCGACGCGCTGAAGCTCATGGCCCGCCTCTCTTATCCGTCGCTCTACGACCCGGCGGCGTCGCATCTCGGCCTGCCGAAGCGCGAGTACGATCTGCTCGCGGCGTTTTATGATCACGGCTCCGACGTGATCGACGAGCTCACCCAGCTCGGCGCCCTGTTCCCCATCATCTACCCGGGGTTTGGCTTCTCCCCGAGCCCGATCTCGGACCCGGACTACCACGCCGGCCTGCCCGAGAACGTATCACCGTATGGGCGCGTGCTCGGCAATGCGCCCCCGGGCCTGGTCGGATGGCCGGGCTACCTCCTGACGCAGTCGATGATCGATTGGCTCCAAGCGAGGCACGTCCCCATTCGCACGAACCATCGGGTCGTCGGCGCGATCCAGAAGAAGGACGGCGAGGTGGTCGGCGTGGAGATCGAGCACCACGGCGCGCGCAAGCGGGCGCGGGCGCGGCGCGCGGTCGTGTTCGCGACGGGCGGCTTTTCGCACGCGCGCGGGAAGGTGCTCGGGTTGCAACGAGGACCGCTCTTCGGCACGGGCAGCGTGCCCACGGGCAAGGGCGACTTTTTGGATATCGCCGCGAGCCTCGGCGCCGCGATCGGGAACCTGTCGAATGGATTTTATTTTCAGCTCGCGATCGAGGAAGCCGCGGCGCAGAACGGCCATGTCACGAACGTCGGCGCGATCGCCTTTGGAGTCTATGGCGACAGCACGATCCTCGTCAACAAGTACGGGCGCCGGTGCGTCAACGAGAAAATGCCTTATCACGTCCGGGCGCAGAGCCATTTCCTGGCGCTCGGGACCGACGAGCCGAACCTCGTTCAGTTCATGATCTGGGACGAGGCCGTGGCCCAGGAGCCGACGTCCTGGCCCTGGCGCGGCGTCGTGCCCGCCCCGGGGACGTTGCCTCCGTTCGTGATCAAGGCGAATACCCGCGCGGCGCTCGCCGCGGCGATCGACGCGCGCCTCGACGCGCTGCGCGGCCAGCGGTTCGCGGCGAGCGGCGTCGTGCCCTCCGTGAAGCTCGATCCGAATTTCGTGACGAATCTGGATGCCACGATCACACGCTTCAATGGCTTCGCGGCGACGGGCGTGGACCTCGATTTCCAGCGCGGCGCCACGTCGTTCGAGAATGCCTGGCAAGGGCCGTCGCGCAGCGTGACGGCGAACCGCACGATGCATCCGATGTCGGCGAGCGGGCCTTATTATGCGGTGATCCTCGGCGCCGGGACGCTCGATACCTGCGGCGGCCCGATCACCGGGACGGACGGGCGTGTGCTCCGGCCCGATGGCACGGGGATCCCGGGCCTCTTCGGCGCCGGCAATTGCATTGCATCCCCGGCCGGCCGCGGATACTGGGGCGCGGGCGGGACGATCGGCCCGGCCCTCGTCTTTGGCTTCCTCGCCGGAAAAAAGGCGGCGCACGAGCCCGTGCACCCGCTCTGAGAGGCCGAATACGTGCAGACATTACCAATGTTCATGGAAGAGGCACCTGGATGACGCCTCGGGTTGTGCCTTTCTCCCTTCTCTGTTAGAGCCGCTCTCATGATCGGCGACATATACCGCCATCTCGGCGGAATGTTCGACGGGTGCCCGGATCCGCTGTTGCTCGTCGAAGGCGACGTGGTCGTGGCGCACAATGAAGCCGCGCGCCTGGCGCTCGGCGAGGCCTCGTCGCTGCTCACGCTCTTCGACGCGGCGGATCGGAGCGTCGTGTCGTCGGCCTGCGCGGCCGTGGCGAGCGGGCAATCGCAGAAATCGACGTTTTTCGCGCGTCTCGCGACAGGCACGGCGAACCGCTGGACCACATGGCCCACCGGTCATGGTGGGGTATGCGTCCGGATGGACGGCCCCGCGGAGCCTCGCGCGGACATTCCAGCGCCGCTTTCTCCCCTCGTCGAAAAAGACGAGCCCGTCCCGCTTCGGACCGTGCTCCTCGGCAAAATCTTCGATCGATTCGAGGGCATCCTCTGGGCGATCGCCAAGGATGGGACGATCCTGGTCTCCGAAGGGAAAGGGCTCGCCCATTTCGGACTCGCGCCGGGCGCGATCGTCGGCATGAATGCGCTCCAGATCTATCCCCCCGGATCGGTCGCCCGGGAGGAGACCGAACGCGCCCTCGCGGGGGAGGAGCTTTACGGGGACAGCATCGAGGGCATGTCCTACTGGATACGCCGCCTCACGCCCGTGCGAGACGCAGCCGGCAATGTCAGCGCGATCGTCGGATTCTCTCTCCGCGCCAATGAGAACTCGGAAGAGACCCTCCAGGCCAAGGCCTTGATCCGGGCGCTCGCGGAGCTGCCCCTCGCGATCTGGGCCATGGACGTGGACGGGACGTGCAAGATGTCCCTGGGCAATGGCCTCAAGGATCTCGGCATCATGCCAGGCGAACTCGTTGGGACAAACCTCTACGAGCTTTACAGCAACCGCGAGGATTTCAAGGCGGACATGAAGCGGGCGTTCGCCGGGGAGCAGTTCGTCTCCGGGACGTCCTTTGCCACGACGCACTGGCGCAACACGATCATTCCTGTGCGCGATACGTTTGGCGAACGCGTGGTGCGTATCTACTCCGTGGCGGAAAACGTGACCGATCACGTGGAGAACCACCGTCGGCTCGAAGAACAGCTCGCGCTGATCCAATCGCAGCAGCAAGCCATCGTCGGACTGTCGAGCCCGGTGATCGAGGTTTGGCAGGGTGTGCTCGTCGTGCCGCTGATCGGATCGATCGACCAGGCCCGCGCGAGCATCCTGCTCGAACGGCTGCTCACCGAGGTCGTGGGTAGGCAATCGAGCGCGGTGATCCTCGACCTGACGGGCGTGGACACGGTCGACGCGGAGGCGGCGCAGCACGTCTCGAACGTGATGCGGAGCGTGGAGCTCGTCGGCGCGACGGGGCTCTTCTCAGGAATCCGGCCGAGCGTGGCGAAGACGATGGTGGACCTCGGTGTCGACATGCAATCGCGCCGCACCTACCCGACGCTCGCCGAGGCGCTGCGGCGGCTGATCGGCGCGCGCAAGAGGTGAAGGCGCTTCAGCGGTTCTCGCCGTGCAATTCGAGCACGGCCCGCTCGTGCAGCTTCTTCAGGAAGGCATTTCGATCCGGCGCGTGGACGAGCTCCCGCAAATCCGCCTTGTTGATGAGAAGGACGAGGTAATCATCCCGGCGCTCGCCGTGCAGATCGCTGCGGAGGGGCGCGGAAAACCCGCCCGGCGCGATGAAAAGGCCGAGGCGCGAGCGATTGAACTTACGCGAGAGCTTCCACAAAAAGCTACGAATCTCCGTGGCGCCCGCGGGCCTCGTCCAGTTCTTGCATTCGGCGAGGATGTACGAGGTGCGTTCGTTCACCCAGAAGGGATCGGTGGATTCGTTGCGGATGACGAGGTCGATCTCCTCCTCCTCGTTGCGGCGACGGGCCGAGGCGTGGCGAAAGCCGGGGATCGTCTTGAAGACGAGGACCATGAGGTCTTCGAGCAGCTTGCCCTTGCGGTTCGGATCCGTCTCGCTCTCGGCCGCGACCCAGGTGTCGCGAATTGCCGCCTCGGCCTCGTCCAAGGAGAGCTCGCCGAAATGGTGCGCCCGCACGGCTTCGAGCGCATTGCGCAGTTTTGCCAGCAAGAGGACCCGGAAGATCGGGCCTTTTTCGAGGTAATCATAGGCGCCGTCCTGGAAAGCCCGCGTGACCGCGGCCTCCGTGGCATACCCCGTGACGAGGATGGTCTTCGCGAGCGGCGCGCGACGGGAAACCTCGGAGACGAGGTCGAGGCCGGTGTCCGGGCCCGTCTTGCCGTCGAGCTTCTGATCGACGAGCACGACGTCCCAGCCGCCCTGGTCGAGCCGCGCGAGCGCCTTTTCGATCTCGTCCGCAGTCTCGACGAGATACCCCTCGGCGCCGAGCCGAGCGCGATAGAGCTGCAAAAAGCTCGGGTCGTCGTCGATGATCAAGATGCGGCCCATCGGTCTCACGCGGCGCTCCTTCCGGCGTCCACCGGCAGGCGAAGGACGAATCGAGCCCCGCCGAGCGGGCTCTCCTCGCAATACGCCTCGCCGCCGAGCTCCGCCCGCGCGACCTCACGCACGAGCGCGAGCCCCTGCCCCGTCCCGCCCGGCCGCAAGGAAAATCCGGGCGCAAAAATCGCTTTTCGATACTCGGGCGGGACGCCCGGCCCGTCATCGTCGACGGTGACGACGATGGCGCCATCCGCGTCGAGCGTGGCGGCGACGCGAATTTCAGCCGGTCGGTCGTCGCGGGCGCGCGCCGCATTGCGGAGCAAATCGACGATGGCCAGGACGAACCGGTCGCGGCGTCCACGGACGGGCGGGAGGAAGCGGGGCCGATCGAAAAAGGCCACGCGGCCGAGCTCCTCGGCGAGGGCGGCGAGCGCGTCCTCGATGGCCGCCGCGACGTCGAAAGGCTCGGGCGGCGGGCCGGCGCGCTCGACGACCTGCGCCATTTCGGTCATGAACCGGAAAATGCGGTCGACGCCGCCCGTGATGGTGGCGCCGTGCCGATCGACGAGCGGCCCGCGGCCATCCCGCTGGAGCGCGGCGAAGAGGTCGTCGATGGCCTCGCGCACGGGGACCAGGGCATTGCGGATCTCGTGCGCGACCATGCGCGCATGGCGGGTCATGGCGAAGGCGGCGCTCTCGCGCTGGATCAATGCGGTGGCCGCGCGAATGCGGTCGAGGACGGCGGCCGTCTCGTCCTGAATGAGCGCGCCGGCGAGCAGGACCATCGGCGTATCGCCGGACGCGACCTCGGCGAGCAGCTCGGCGCCATTCTCGGTGAGCTCGTACGTGGTGAGCGCCTCCTCGGCCTCGTCCTCGAAAGAAAGGAGGCCCAGCGCGGCGAGGCGATCGAGCGATTGCGGATGCGCGGCTACCTCGCTGCCATACCAGAAGACGCGGAGCCTGCGGGCCGCGACGAGGCGCGCCGCCGCCGCGCGCGAGAGGCGCCACGGATCCGAGGGCCCGCGGGATTGCGCGACCTCGACCGCGAGCAGCCAGCGGACGGCGTCCCGCTCGGGCAGGCTGAGGACGAGCCGGCCAATGGGCGTGAGGAGCGTCTCGCCCTCGGCGCGACGTAATGCCCGGACTTCGAGCGCATATCGCTCGGGCCAGAGGCTCGGGGTGCGCTCGGGCCGCTGGATGGAAAAGAGGACCTCGCTGGAGAGGCGATCGAGCTCGCGATCGCGGGTGCGCGAGCCGGCCGAGTCGGACAAACCGAGCCGGCGGCGGAGCGCGACGTCGATGAGCGCGTGGAGCTCCGCGGCGCTCGCGCCAAACGCGAGGCCGCCTTCGAGCCATCGCTGCATTTCCTGGACGAACGCCCCGAGCTTGTCGGACCAGACGTCGTGCAGGCGCTCGATTTTCTCCTCGGGCTCGCCGCGCGCTTCGAGCGCTTCGAGGGCGTCGAGCAGCGTCTTTCGATGCGCGCCGAGCCCCGAGAGCGCCCACGAAGAACCCTCCGGGCGGTCGAGAGTGCGGCGCACGTCGTCGAGGAAAGACACGCCGGAAGGTGATGCCGGGCGCCCGGGTTTGTCAAGTCCGTTGCAAGGTTTGTCCCCGGCGGGCGTTTGTCCCCGGCGGGGACGTTATCGGGAGAGCAGCACGACCGCCCCGAGCACCGCCGCGCATACCGTCTCGGCGCGGAGCGTGAGCGGGCCGAACGAGACACGCGCGAGGCCAGCCGAGGTGCAGGCCTCGATCTCGGCCGGCGACAAACCTCCCTCGGGGCCCACGACGAACGCGAGCTCGACCTCCGGGCCGAGGCGCCGGAGCGCCGGGCCGAGCGGCGTGTCGGCCGCGGGATCCAGGCAGAAGCCGTTCACGCCCTCGCCCGACGCGAAGAGCTGCACGGCCTCGACGAGCTCCATCGGCGACGAGATCGCAGGCGCATCGCCGCGTCCGCATTGCCGCGCGGCCTCGACCGCGATGCGGCGCCACCGCGCAGCACGGCCGTCCGCAGGGCGGCCCACGGATCGCTCGGCGTTGATCGGGACCACGCGGCTCGCGCCGAGCTCGGTCGCGTCGCGCACGATGGCGTCGAACTTGTCGCTCTTGCACGTGGCCTGGAGGAGCGTCACGCGGCGCGCCGGGAGGAACGTGGCCGCGCGCGGCGCTTCGACGACGACGGCGACACTCGCGCGATCGATCGCGGTGATCTCGGCGTCGGCCTCGATCGCGCGGTCGGGATCGAAGAGCACCACGCGATCCCCGAGGCGCTTTCGATGCACACGCGCGACGTAGCGGGAGGCGTCCTCGTCGAGGATCGAAGGGCCCGCTTCGACGCGGGCGACGGGGACACGCAGCGGGCCTCTCATGACGCAGCAAACGCGATCGCGACCCAGTCGTCACCCGTACCGTCACCGCGGCGGCGCGTCTCGAGGTGGCGGAGCGGGCGCGCGAGCGAGGTGTACCGCGCGACGATCTCGTCGTGCTCGGCCGCGAGGATGCCCGAGAGGATCAAGAGGCCCGAAGGCGAAACCGCGCGCGCAAGATCCTCCGCGATCGGCCGGAGCACGCGCGTCTCGATGTTCGCGAGCACCACGGGGAACGGCTCGGTCACGCTCTCGATCGTCTGCTCGCGCACGACGATGCGATCGGCGAGGTGGTTGCGATCGGCGTTCTCGCGCACGACGTCGATCACCTCGGCGTCGTTGTCGATCGCGAGCGCGCTCGCGGCGCCATAGATCAGCGCGACGAGCGCGAGGATCCCGCTGCCCGTGCCGACGTCGAGCACACGCGCGCCGGAGAGCGAACTCTTACGCTCGTGAAGCATCTCGGCGACGAGCGCGGTCGTCGCATGCAAGCCCGTGCCGAAGGCGCGGCCCGGTTCGAGCTCGAGCACGTGCTCGTCCTCGTGCTTCTTCTCGTACGCGACCCACGGCGGCACCACGATCACGTCGGGCGTGAACTGAAACGGCTCGAAGTGCTGCTTCCAGGCGTCGCGCCAGGCGTCGCCCACGATCTCTTCGATGCGCGGCGCGAGCGAGGCATCCTCCTCGACGAGCGCCGCGATCGCCTGGTCGGCTTCCTCGCGCGTGGAGAAGCTCGCGACGAGGGTCACCTTCCCGGAGCCCGCGCCTTTCGCGAGCGTCTGCTCGTCGCGCTCCTCGACGCCCATGGCGCCGAGATCGAAGAGGGTTGCGCCGAGCTCTTCGGCTCGATCGCGAGGGACGTCGACGGCGACGAACGGATAAACGGGCTCGGTCATGGGTGAGGCAGGTTTGGCGCGGATCGGGCCTCTTGGCCACTCGGGATCGGCTACTCCGTCACGCGAATCGTCACGGTCGAGGTCCTCTGGTTGAGGAGGATGTACGTCGCGGCCACGCCGCCGCCCACGACCGCAAGGCCGACGGGCACCCAGAACCACGGGCTCGTCAGCACGCCGCCCTTCTGCGCCGCAGGCACGGCGATGCGCAGCGGCGTGGCCGCGTCGCCGCGCGAGGTGAGCGGCAAGCCGCCCTTGTCGATCGCCTGCAGGTAGTACTCGACGAGCGGAGGTTTGACCGCGTCGCTCGGGATCTGCGCGCGAAACTCGCCGAGCGTGTAGCTCGCCGGCACGAGGATGAACTTGCCCTCCGCGCCCGCGCGATACGCGAGCTGCATCGCGCGCACGCGGCCGTCCGGATCTTCGACGCGGCCCGTGAGCTTGATCAACGTGCCCGGCGGGACCTGCGCGGGCGAGGTGTGCATGATGCGGATCGGCTTTTCGGCCGCAGGCGAGTCGACCTTCTCGCGGCCCGGCTTGCCCTCGGCCTCCCACTTCTCGCGCGTCGCCTTGAAGAAGTCCTTGAAGCGCGGCGACTCGGTCGGCGGCAAGCTGTACGTCTCGTCGAGCACGAGCAGCCCGCGCACGGCGGCGTCCGCCTCGTCCGCGCGCTTGAGCACGATGTAGTTGTAGGCGAGCAGGCGGTAGATCTCGATCTTCTCCTGCTTGCTCGTGCCGGGGCGCAGGAGCGCGGCCGAGAGGGTCTGGATCGACTCTTCGTACTCGGCGTCGTCGAAGAGCGCGCTGCCGCGCTGGATGAGCGAGGTGACGCTGGCCTTGTCGCCTTTGGCAGCGGCTTGTGCGAACGCGAGGGAGGGCGTCGCGACGACGAACGCAGAATGGCAAGCAGCCGTGAGGGCGAGCATCGCGGCGAGGCGAGGCCAGACGGAGCGCATGGGCGAGAGGGTAGCCGGAAACGCGCGCCGTTGGCGAGAGCCGGTTTGATCGCTCTTTCAGCGCGGGTAGTAGGTCCTTCGCGCCGGCACGCTCACGAGCACGCTCCGGCGATCCTCGGGCGGCGGCGGGTGTTCACCCGCGCGCAGCACCATCGCCGTGAGGCGGCCGCCGTACACGCACCCCGTGTCGATGCCTGTCGCGTGACGGTGGATCTGCGGCTGCTCGAGGGCGTTGTGCCCGAAGACGAGGTGCGGCGGTCCCACGTACCGCTCGCCCCACAAGATGGCGCCGCGCCGCTCCTCGGGCGTGCCGCCGACGTTGAGCGAACGCACGTACATCAACGTACGCGGGCTCTGTTGTTCGATCGGCAGCGTCGGATCGACGCCGGCATGCACGACGCGCAGGCCGTGCTCCGGCAGGTCGAGCCAGAGCGGCAACGACGCGAGGTACTCCCAGTGCCGGCGGCGCAGCGCGCGCACGACCTCGCGTTGCAGGCTCCCGAGCTGCGGGCCGATGCCCGGCGGCGCTTGCCGGTAACGCAGGAGCCGATCCTCGTGGTTGCCGCGCACGGCGCGCGCCTGGAGCTTGCGGAGCAGCTCGATCGTGCCTGCTGGATCGGGGCCGCGCACGACGAGGTCGCCGACGGAGATCAGACGATCGTCCGCGCAGAACCCGACGTGGCCGAGCAAATCTTCGAGTTCACCCCTGCATCCGTGCAGGTCGCCGACCACGACCGTTCGACCCATCTCTCCCGTTCAGCCGATCTTGGCGCGCTTGGGGATGACGACGATTCCGCCCTCGCTCACGTACCAGCGCTTCCTGTCTTCCTCGAGGTTGTAGCCGATCTCGGCCCCCGACGGGACCTCGACGTCCTTGTCGATGATCGCGCGGCGGATCTTGGCGTGCCGACCGATCACCACGTTCTCGAAGAGCACGCTCTCCTCCACGTGGCTGAACGAGTTCACGCGACAGCGGTTCGAAAGGACGCTCCGATGGATGCGACCGCCAGAGATGATGCAGCCGAGCGAGACGAGGCTCTCGGTCGCGATACCGACGCGCGCGTTCCACTCGTCGCGGAAGACGAACTTCGCCGGCGGATCATGGCTCATCGCGGTGCGGATCGGCCAGCGCTGGTTGTAGAGGTTGAAGGCGGGCTGGACGCTGATGAGATCCATCTGCGCGGCCCAGTACGCGTCGATCGTACCGATGTCGCGCCAGTACGCGTTCGAGCCTTCGTCCTCGCCGGGCACGCGGTTCGTCTGGAAATCATAGACGAACGCGCGCTTTCCGTTCTTGACCAGGTACGGGATGATGTCGCGCCCGAAGTCGTGCGCGCTCTGCTCGTTCTTCGCGTCCTGCTCGAGCGCGTCGAGGAGGTTGCCCGTGTTGAAGATGTAGTTGCCCATCGACGCGAGGGCGAGGTCGGGGTGACCGGGCATGGGCGGCGGATCGGCGACCTTCTCGTGGAAGGCGATGATCCGGCCGTTCGCGTCGGCCTCGATCACGCCGAACTCCCGGGCCTCCTTGCGCGGCACGGGGATGGCCGCGACGGTCACCTCGGCGTTGCGCTCGAGGTGCTCGTCGAGCATCTGGCGCATGTCCATCTTGTAGACGTGGTCGCCGCCGAAGATGCCGACGTGCGTGGGCGACTCGTCCGTGATGACGTGCTGGGTCTGGTAGACGGCGTCGGCCGAGCCCTTGAACCAGCTCTTGCCCGTGCGCTGCTGCGCCGGGATCGTCTCGATGAAGTTGTCGAGCATCGGCGACAGGCGCCAGGCCCGTGCGATGTGCTCGTCGAGCGACGCGCTCTTGTACTGCGTGAGGATTTTGATCTTGTGCAGCCCCGAGTTGACGAAGTTCGAGAGCACGATGTCGATGATCCGGTAGCGCCCGCCGAACGGAACCGCCGGCTTGGCGCGATCCGAGGTGAGAGGGCCGAGTCTTCGGCCCTCCCCACCCGCCAGGATCATGACGAGGACACGTGAGGTCTCGAACGGGGCGCGCAGCTTCGTCTCGCGCATGGTTCGTGGAGACTACCCTACCTTCGTGGCCTACGCGACGCTCACGACGCCGACGGGTTTGGACGGGCCTGTTGGGCCGCTCGAGCGCCTCGTTATGAGGGGTCGAGGCTCCCGCGCCCCTCTCCTTCGGCGAATCTCTTTACGCGCCGTGCGCCATCGTGTTAGCCCTTTCCAGCCCAATCCCCCTACCCAGGGCGGCTGCCTGTGCCCGAGGGCGTGCCCTCGAGCGGCCCGGAGAGACCCATGAACGTCCGACATGCACTCGTTTTCGCCCTCGCCTCCCTGACAGGCTCGGCCGTGCTCGGCTGCGGACCGTCGGAGGAGCCGTACAAGGCCAAGCCCGCCGTGAGCGGCAAGAAGGCCGCGCTGCCCGCCGTGCCGACGCTCCCGCAGAAGCAGAAGAAGACGCCGGACGGCGCGTTCACGATCTGGGGCATCACGCACGATCTCCGCAGCCGCGTGCACTTCGAGGACGTCAACGCGAAGCAGGTGTCGATCGTCGGCTACATCGTCAAGACGAACTACGCCGACGCGCCGGCGTGCTCGATCCACAAGACGGGCAAGGGGGATGCGCCGGACTGCAAGGCGCCGATCCCGACCTTCGCGATCGCGGACGAGAAGGGCGAGACGAAGGACATGATCGACGTCATGGGCTGGGCGTCGAACTTCGCGCAGGTCTTCACGTTGATCGAGGCGATCGACAAGCAGCCGAAGGGCAAGGAAGGCGAGGCGAAGCTCGCCGACGAGTTCTGGGGCGCGGACCTGCCGAACCCGATCCCCAACATCGGGGCGAAGGTCAAGGTGACGGGCACCTATTCGGTGACGTTCACGAAGGCGAGCTCGGGCGCCGCCGCGAACCCGAAGTACGGGATCATGACGGCCGAGAAGATCGAGTTCCTCGAGCAGGCACCCGAAAAAGCCTACCTGCCCGGGATGAAGAAGAAGCCCTGACGCTTTTTTTCTGCCGTGCGCTCCCCGCGCCCCAGGATCCGGCGGCGAAGGTGGGGGGGGCGAGACCCGAAATACTTGCGGACGCCGGCTGGCATCTGACACGCTCGGATTTGCGCATGGTCAACCGCACCTTCAAAGCAATCGCCCCCCTCGCTCTTCTCCTCGTCGCCGCGGCCTGCGGAGGGAACCAAACCGAAGTCAAGGACCCGTCGGACACGGGCGGCGAGACGGCCGAGGTGAAGCCCCCGCCGCCTCCGCCGAAGTGCGAGGCGCTCGACGAGAAGTGCGCCGCCAAGAAGGACACGACGGCGAAGGTCAAGAGCGCCAAGGTCCTGTTCCAGCCCGCAGAAAAGTGGGTGTACGCGCAGGGTGAGTCGCAGACGATCGCGCAGGCCTCGGAAGAGGGCGCGGTCGTCGTGTTCGGCTCGTACACGCCGGACAAGGACGCGAAGAAGGACACGGCGGCGCGCGAAGCGGCGCTGGCGGAGCTCGTCAAGACGACCACCGTCACGTTGCCGAAGGGCTACAAGGTCAACTGGAAGAAGCCCGACAACGTGCAAGAGGTCAACGGCGTCAAGCTCAACGTCTGGACGGCGGCGGGCTCGGAGCGCGGCAAGAAGAAGGGCACGCTGCTCGTGCTGCAAGCGCCGCTCAAGGACGGCGAACCGGCGCTGCTCGGCCTGGGCTTCGCGGCCGATGACGACGAGGCCGGCATGGGCGCGGTGAGCAAGGCGATCGAGTCCATCAAGGCCGAATAAGGAACGTCGTGACCGCGCCCCAGCTCTCCACCGGCTACGTCATCGCGCAGAAATACTCGGTCCAGGCTCTCCTGGGCAACGGTGGCTCCTCGGCCACCTACCGCGTCGTCGATGCGACGGGGCGCGCGATGGCGGTGCGTATCTACGCGCCGACCATCGCGCAGCGCCCCGAAGTGATGACGATGATCGAGCAGATCTACACGGCGACGAACGGGCTGCCGCCCGACGCCGTGCTGCCGGTCCTCGACGCGGGCTACGATCCGCAGACCGCCGCGCCCTTCACGGTGACGGAGCTCTCGCCGACGCCGTCGCTCGCGCAGCTCGTCTCGCAGCGCCCGCTCTCGCCGCAAGAGGTCTCGCAGATCGCGCAGAACATGGCGCGCACGCTGGACAACGCCCACGTGCGGCAGCTCATGCACCACGCGCTCAAGCCGACGAACGTGTTCGTCGCGCCGCAAGGCTTCGCCGTGCGCATCATGGACTTCGGCGCGGGCCTCGCGCGGAGCTACGTGCAGACGAACGAGGGCTACGGGATCGCGGCGCCCTGGGTCGCGCCCGAGCAGATGCAAGGCGGCGCGCCCGCGGGCCCCGCGGCCGACGTGTTCGCGATGGGGCTCGTGCTCTTCTACGCGCTCACGGGCCGGCCATACTGGCGCTCGTGCCAGGGCGCGCAGCCCGACCTTGCGTCGTGGCAACACGAGCTCGTCGGCCCGCGTCAGCCCGCGTCCCAGCGCGCCCAGGAGCTCGGCGCGATGGTCTCGCCGGTGCTCGACGCCGTGTTCAACCGCGCGCTCGCGATCGATCCGAACGAGCGCTTCCGCCAGGCCAGCGAACTCGCGGTGGCCTTCTCGGCCGCGGCGAACATGCCCGAGATGGCCACGAGCGCGACCATCGCGTTCCCCGCGATCGGCGGCGCCGATCCGATGGGCCCGACGGCCGCCGTGCCGGTTTACCAGCCGGTGGGCCAGAATGATGGCTCAGGCTACCCGCCGCCGCCTCCGCCCGCAGGCATGGGCATGGGCGGGGCTGGCATGGGTGGTCAGGGCGCTGGCGTGCCGGCGAACGCGGACATGGGCATGGGCATGGGCATGGGCATGGGCCCCGGCCCGATGGCGCCGACGACAGCGGCGCCGCGCCTGCCGATGGATGGCGGCGGCGGCTCGAAGAAGCTGCCGATCATCATCGGCGTCGCGGCGGTGCTGCTCATCGGCGGCGCGGTGGGCGCGTTCATCGTGATGGGCGGCAAGGACAAGACAGAGGGCGACGACCCGAACGCGCCGATCGCCATCACGCCGACGGGCGCGCCCACCACGAGCAGCGAGAGCGGCGCGCCCACGGGCACGGGCGAGGCGCCGCCGCCGACGCCGCCTCCCGCGGCCGAGGAGGTCGAGGTCGCGATCAAGTGCAGCCCGGGCTGCGACACGATCAAGGTCGACGACAAGGCGATCGAGGATCCGTCGAAGCTCAAGCTCGCGCCGGGCGCGCACAAGATCGAGCTCTCGAAGGCCGGGTACGTCACGCAGAGCGAAGAGATCACGATCGAGGCCGGCAAGAAGTTCGAGAAGGAATTCAAGCTCGCCGAGGCCCCGAAAGAGACGGCGCAGACCGCGAGCACCGCGAAGTCGAGCGGCAGCGGCGGCGGCAGCACGGCGAAGACGACCCCCACGGCGACGACGAAGCCGACCAGCACGGCGAAGACCGGCCAGAAATGCACGGGCGTCGGTCTCTTCAAGAAGTGCAAGTAATCGTTCCGCGCGCGTTTTCCCCTCCCACGGCCCGCAGCGTTTTCCCTTCGTAGCGGGCCGTTTTCGCGTCCGAACCGTCCGTCCGTCCCCATCTGGCCAAAGCACGGCGCGGGCCCCATGCTCGCCTCGGAGCACGTGGCGGTTCGTCCGCCATGTCGCGAATCGCGCGCGGAGACACGTTCCCCGCGCGGGAAAAGGGGGGACATCATGGCCATGGCGAAACTTCTCCAGACCAGCTCGCGTCTCGCGGGCGCGGTGCTCGGAGTCCTGTCGTTCGTTTCCCCGAGCGCTTCCGCGCATGCGAAGGCCGAGGCGAAGAGCGGCGGCGCCGGGGCGCAGGAGGGCGCGAAGGGGCAGGCGAGCATCGTCCTGCAAGAGCAGCTCACGGAGCTCATCACGACGAGCGGCCAGGGCCAGATCGTCGCGAAGCCCGACGCGATGCGCGCCGAGCTCGGGGTCGAGGTCCGGGCGAAGACGCTGGAGCAGGCGCAGGCCGAGCTCGCCCGCAAGATGGCGCACGTGACGAGCGCGATCGAGAAGCTCGGCCTCGACGGCCTCACGCTGCAAACGGCGGCGCTGCAGATCCAGCCGCTCCACGACGAGCCCAAGGCCGGCCGCGCGGCGAAGATCGTCGGCTATCGCGCGCAGAACACGCTGTCGATCACGCTGCGCCCCGCGGAGGTGACGGAGCTCGGGACGCAGGCGGCGAAGCTCGTGGACGCGGGCGTCGGCGCGGGCGCGAACGTGGTGCAGGGGATCTCATTTTTCCTCGCGCGCCCGGAGGAAGCGCAGGCCAAGGCGCTGCACCTCGCGGCCGTGGACGCGGAGCGGAACGCGAAGATCCTCGCGGCCACGTCGGGCGTGCGTCTGCTCGGGCTGCACAGCCTGGATGGATCCCAGGGCCGCCTGTCGCCGCTCTTCCTCGACGCGGGCATCGCAGCGGCCTCGCTCAAGATCGAGACGACGATCGAGCCCGGCGAGCTCACGATCACGGCGAGCGTGACCGCCCGGTACCACTTCTCGAACCACTGACGGATCCCGCGGCCGCGCGAGGTTTTGGCGCAGGCTTCGGCCGGCCGGCCTCGCGCGGCGCTTCTTTCGAGGGGGTTCGCCTTGCCAAGCGCGGCGCCCGTCACGACAATGCGCCGCCCGTGGCCGTCTCGATCCATCCGCTCGCGCATGTCGATCCCGGGGCGAAGCTCGGCGTGGACGTCGTCGTGGGCCCCTTCGCCGTGATCGAGGGCGACTGCGAGATCGGCGACGGCTGCCGCGTCGAGGCGCACGCGGTGATCGCGGCGGGCAGCCGGATCGGGCGCCGCAACGTGGTCCACTCGTTCGCGGTGATCGGGGGCGCGCCGCAGGATCGGCGGTATGCGGGCGAGCCGACCACGCTCGTCGTGGGCGACGACAACGTGTTTCGCGAGCACGTGACGGCGCATCGCGGCACCGGGCACGGCGGCGGCGTGACCCGCATCGGGAGCGCGGGGCTCTTCATGGTCGGCGTGCACGTCGCGCACGACGTGGTCGTCGGGGATCGGGTCACGCTCGCGAACGGCACGTTGCTCGCGGGACACGTCGTGCTCGGGGATCACGTGGTGACGGGTGGTCACGTCGCGGTGGCGCCCTTCGTCCGCGTGGGCGCGCGCGCGTTCCTCGCGGGCGGGTCGATGGTGGAGCGTGACGTGCCGCCGTTCGTGATCGCCGAGGGAAACCGGGCGCGCGTGCGTGCGTTGAACCGTGTGGGGCTCGAACGGACGGGCGTGCCGCTCGAATCACGCGTCGCGCTGAAGCGGGCGTTTCGGGCGCTCTTCGTGGGGGAGCTTCCGCGCGCCGAGGCCCTCGCGCGGCTCGAATCCGTCTCGGATCCGTTTGTCCGCGAGCTCGTCGCCTTCCTCCGCGCGCTGCCCCGCCGTTAAGGTGAACGGCGGCTTGCCGAAACGAGCGCGCAGGCGGTTGCACGCACGGAGCACCGCTGGAATCGCCACGATCCGCCGCTCGATCGCGCGTTTGCCGGGGACGTCCAGGAGGACGAGGCCGATGAAGATCGTGAGCAGCCCTTGTCCCGGCACGCCGGGCAGGGACATCAGGATCCCGAGAATGACCAGGAAAAACCCGAGCAGGTTCTTGCCGGCGATCCCGAGGGCGCGCTGCCATGCCGGACGGCCGGCGAGGAAGCGCCCTGGGCCCCGCGCCTCTTCGAAGTGCGCGGCGTCGAGCCGCACGACCACGAGCGCCACCGCGGCCAGGCTGAGCGCAAGGCTCAACCCGAAGACACCCATGCCCACGAAGATCTCGGACGCATGGATTTCCAGCGTGTGGAGCAAATTCATCCGGCCGCGCACCCTGCCCCAACCAACAACCGCGCCTCGTCCAGATTCCCTGTCATGTAGCGCACGCCATCACGCGGGCAAGGCGCGCGGAGGGCTCGTCAATCCGTGCGTTTTGGACGAAGCTCCGCGCATGATCGAGGCGGCGAAGACGCACCTCCGGGCGCGGGAAGAAGCGGCGCTCTTGCTGCTCGAAGCGCTCGTCGGCGTGAACTCGTTCACGGACAACGTGCCGGGCGGGTCGCGCGTGGGCGAGATGCTCGCGGCGGAGCTTCGCGGGATCGAGGGCGTGAGCTCGGTGCGCGCGCACGCGAGCGATCGGTATGCGCCGCACTGGGTCGCGCGGACGGAGGCGGCGGAGCGCTCGGCCGCGGGGTGCGTGGCGATCGTGGGGCACCTCGATACGGTGTTTCCGCCGGGGACCTTCGAGGGGTTCCGGCGCGAGGGGCCGATCGCGCGTGGGCCCGGCGTGCTCGACATGAAGGGCGGGCTCGTCGTGGTGCTCGAAGCGATGCGCGCGCTCGCGCACGTGGGCGTGCTCGCGCGTGTGCCGATGCGCGTGGTGATCGTGTCGGACGAGGAGGTCGGTTCTCCCGAGGGACAACGTGTGATCGCCGAGGAGCTCGCCGGCGCGCGCGCGGCGCTCGTGTTCGAGGCGGGGCGCGCGAAGGACCTCGTGATCACGTCGCGCAAGGGCACGGGCAGCGCGCGTGTCGTCGCCGCAGGGAAAGCCGCGCATGCGGGCAATGCGCACGCGGACGGCGCGAATGCGATCTGGGCGCTCGCGCGCTTCATCGATCACGCGCAACAGCTCACCGACGCCACGCGCGGCGTGACCGTGAACGTCGGAACGATCCGTGGCGGACAGTCGAAAAACACCGTGCCCGATCACGCCGAGGCCGAGCTCGATTTCCGCTACGAGCGGCGCGCCGACGGAGAGGCGCTCCTCGCAAAGTTCACGAACGTGGCGAAGGAAACGGCGATCGCGGGGACGACGTTGACGGTGATGGGCGGCATCGCGCGATCGTCGCTCGAACGTACATCGGCTTCTGCAGCGCTCTACGAAGCGTATGCCGCGTGCGCGCGCGCAGCAGGACTCGGCGACGGCGAGGCGCCGCTCGTGGGGGGCGGCTCGGACGCGGCAACAACAGCGGCGCTCGGCATCCCGTCGATCGACGGCCTTGGGCCGCGCGGCGCGGGCTTTCACACGCACGACGAGCACATCGAGGTGGCGACACTCGTGCCGAAGGCAGAGGCGATCGTGCGGTTTTTGCTGGGCTGCATGGAGAGTTTCGACCCGGACGGCTTGATGCGATCTTCTTGAGGCTTGGCCGTCCTTCTGCGATCCTGACGGACGACATCGTGCAGGGTCCGGCGAGGTACGAGCTGCGAGACCGGGCGAGGAGCTTGGACGGCCGCGTTTTGTGCGCGTGCGGGGCTTTGAGGGGGGACGCATGAGCTCGCTCGGGGACGTGGGGGCGGGGCATACGCTGGGGCGCTACGAGCTGCTCGTGCCGATTGCGCAGGGCGGCATGGCCGTCGTGTGGGCCGCGCGCATGAAGGGCACGCGCGGCTTTCAGAAGATCGTCGCGGTCAAGACGATGCTGCCCGAGCTGTCGCAGGATCCGCAGTTCGAGGACATGTTCCTCGCGGAGGCGGGCCTCGCCTCGCGCATCCGCCACCCGCACGTCTGCGAGATCCTCGATCTCGGCGAGCAGGACGGGCTGATCTACATCGTGATGGAGTGGATCGACGGCGAGCCGCTCAGCCAGCTCGCGCGCGCGGCCCGGCAGAAGGGCGGCGTCCCGATGCTCATCGCGCTCCGCGTCTGCCTCAACGCCGCGCTCGGCCTGCACGCCGCGCACGAGCTGCAGAACGAAGCCGGCGAACTCGTGGGGCTCGTGCATCGCGACGTCTCGCCGCAGAACATCCTCGTCACGTACGACGGCGTCGTGAAGATCGTGGACTTCGGCGTGGCCAAGGCCACGGCGGTCTCGGATACGGGCGCGACGAAGGACGGCCAGCTCAAGGGCAAGGTGCCGTTCATGTCGCCCGAGCAAGCGCTCGGAAAGGCCGTGGATCGCCGCACGGACGTCTTCGCGCTCGGCATCGTGCTCTACCAGCTCCTCGCCTCGAAGCACCCGTTCCGCGGGGACAACGACATGATCACGCTGCGACGGATCTGCGACAAAGAGCCGGCGCCGTCGTTGCTCTCGGCGATGCCGAACTGCCCGACGCTCCTGAACGAGATCGTCATGAAGGCGCTCGAGAAGGAAGCCGACAAACGCTACCCGTCGATGGCCGAGTTCGCGCGCGCGCTCGATCGTGGGATCGCGGAGCTCAAGCTCGCGGGGCAGCCCGACGAGGACGTGGTCGCGTTCGTCAGGTCCATGCTCGGCGAGCGCGCCGACAAGCGCCGCGCGGCGATTCGGGATGGCCTCAAGGTCGCCGACGAGCGCGCCGAGCAACGCGAGCAGCTCAAGGCGCAACGCGCCGCGCTCCTCGCGCAGGCGCGGGCGAACGGCGGGACGATCCCGCCGGGCCTGCTCGGCAATCGCATGCCCACGATCCCGCCGGGCCTGCAGTCGATCCCGCCGCCGCCCGGATCGATGCCCGACATCGCCACGATCGCGCACGGCCGCGCGAGCCTCGTGCCCGGCACGCTCCACGCGCAAGGCGCGCCCTCGTCGCCGACGGCGGCCGCGATCGTCGCCGACGTCGACGACGACATCGCGGCCTTTACGGGAGGCGGAAAGAAGAAGCTCGCCGTGGTGTTCGGCGCGATCGGCGTGCTCGCGATCGGCGGCGCGGTCCTCGCCTTCTCGCAAGGCTCGACGACGCCCGAGCCGGCGACGCAGCCTGCCGTCACCACGATGGCGCCCGCGGCGACCACGCCTGCGCCCACGCCGACCCCCCTCCCCTCGCCCGTCACGAGCGCCGCGCCCTCGACGAGCGCCGCCGTGCCCCCCGCGACGCACAACCAGGGCGGCGCGACGACGAAGGCCACGACCACGCCCACCGGGGCCGGCACCACGAAATCGCCGAACACGAAGAGCACCGGCACCCCGAAGCCGGGCGGCCATGACAACCTGCCCAGCGTGCGTGACCCCGGCTTCTGATCGGCGCGCCTGATCGTTTCACGCCCAACGGGTTCGCGCGGACGAACCCTCAGGCGAGGACGGCGAACTTCAAGTACCGGCCTTCGAACCACGCAGGCAGCGTCGGGTGATCGGGCGGCTGTCCGTGCATGGCCACGAGCGAAAGGTCGTCGCGACCAAGCGCGGCGTCGTCGAGCGTGTCGAGGAAGTCCTCGGCCGACACGTGGCTCGAACACGAAGCCGCGCAGAGCAGCCCGCCCGGGGCGAGCACCTTCGCGAGCGCGCCGTGGAGCTTGCGGTACGCGGTGAGCGCGCGCGGCTTCGTCCGCTCGTTCGGCGCGAAGCTCGGCGGATCCGACACGATGAGGTCGAACTTGTCGCCGCGTCGCGCTGCCGCTTCGAGGAAGGCGAAGGCGTCCGCCGTGACGAACGCGTGGTTCGCCGGGTCGAGCCCGTTCGCGCGGAACGAGCGTTGCGCGGTCGCGTGCGCGGCGGCGGCGACGTCGACCGAGGTCACGTGCGCGGCGCCGCCGAGCGCGGCCGCGACCGAGAAGCCGCCCGCGTAGCTGTAGAGGTTCAGCGCGCGGGCGCGGCGGGCGCCGAACGCGCGGACGCGGGCGCGGTTGTCGCGTTGATCGAGGAACGCGCCCGTCTTCTGCCCGTGCGCGAGGTCGACCTCCATCGCCATCCCGTTCTCGCGCACGATCACGCGGTCCTCGGGCTCGTCGCCTGCGAGCGGGCGGATGCGACGATCGCCGGCCTCGTCGCGGGCGCGGCGGAGCGCGACGCTGCGCACGCCGCGCCCGGCGAGGACGCGCGCGATCTTCGGCGCGAGCTTTTCGATCCAGGGGTCGAGGTGATCGCCGTCGAGGCGGACGATCGCGACGTGCGCGTACCTGTCGATCACGAGGCCGGGCACGTGGTCGCCTTCGCCGTTGCAGAGGCGGTAGGCGTCGGTGTCAGGCCCGACGAACGCCTCGCGGCGGGCGAAGGCGCGGTTGATCCGCTCGAGCAACGCGCGCTCGTCGAGGCGCCCGCTCTTGCCGAAGACGCGCACGGCGATGGGGGAGGACTCGTCCCAGAGGCCCACGCCGAGCGGCTCGCCCTCCTCGCTCGCGAGCGAGACGGCCGTGCCCGAGTCGAGCTTCGGCGGCCGGGCGAGGCCTTCTCGAAATACCCAGGGATGACCTCGACGAACGGAGGCGGCGGCGGAACGGGTGAGGCGGAGTGTCTTCGAATCACGTGCGGTCACGGGGCTTTGGGAAGCCTACTTCCGGGCCCCTCGTGATAGAAGGGCGCATGCGTTTTTCCTGGCCTCGCCTCGCGTTTCCGTGGGTCCTCGCGCTCTCTGCCTCGTGCGGCGGCGCGCCGCCGGCCGTCTCGCCGGACGGGGTCTGGCTGGCGACGTTCGATGCGGTGCCTCGCGCGGACTTCAATCGTGCTGCGGTCGCCCTCGATCTGCCGCTCTTCTGGACCGAGGACGCCGATCGCGACGGCACGCTCGATCCGAGCGAGCTCGCGGTGCTCTGGGCCGCCGCGCCCACGGAGGAGTCCTCCTGGGTCTCGTCCGGCGCCTTCAACCCGACGTTCGGCAGCGCGTACGCCTCGATCGTGGACTTCGTGAAGAACGGTCCGAAGTTCGCGGGCCTCGCGCCCGGCGAGGTCGAGCGCCGCAAGGCCGTCCTGCGCGAGCTCGACGCGGGCCGGCCCACGCTCGTCGCCTCGGATTTCCGCGGCGGCGCTGCGACCGACGAGGATCGGGCGATCGTGAACCACGTGCTCGCGGCGGCGCGGCTCGTCGAGAAGCTCTACCAGAAGCAGACAGGCACGCTCTCGCTCGCGTCGAAGGTCCCCGCGGACGATCCGGCGAGCCGGCGGCTCTTCTACCGGAACCAGGGCCCGCAATGCGAGGCGCCGCCCACGAAGGGCGACGTCAATTGTTACGCGATCCCGCGGGCGCCGGGCGAAGAGAAGCGCGTCCCCTCGGGGCTTTATCCCGCCGAATTGCAATCGAAGCCCGATTTCTGCAAGACGCTCGCCGCGCGCCCGGACGCCCGCGCGCTCATGAATCCGTTCGTCGTCGTGACGGGCGAGGGCGACGCGCTCAAGCCCGTGCCGTACCAGCGGGCCTACGAGAACGACATGCAGGCCGTGGCGCGTGAGCTCGACGCGGCGGCCGAGGCGATCACGAATCCAGACGAGGCCTCATTCCAGGCGTATCTGCGTGCTGCCGCGAAGGCGTTCCGGGACGGGAGCTGGTTCGAGGCGGACGAGGCCTGGGCGCGGATGAGCACGTTCAACTCGAAGTGGTACCTGCGCATCGGCCCGGACGAGACGTATTTCGAGCCGTGCAGCGAGAAGGCGGGCTTCCACGTGAGCTTCGCGCGGATCGACCAGGGCTCGATCGAATGGAAGGAGAAGCTCGATCCGCTGAAGCAGGACATGGAGCAGGCGCTCGCGGCGCTCGCCGGGCCGCCGTATACGGCGCAGAAGGTCTCCTTCAAGCTGCCCGATTTCATCACGGTCATCTTGAACGCGGGCGATTCGCGGGACGCGTTTGGCGCGACGATCGGCCAGAGCCTGCCGAACTTCGGCCCCGTGGGCAACGAGGGGCGCGGCCGTACGGTCGCGATGACGAATTTTTATACCGATCCGGACAGCATCGCCTCGCAGCGGGGGCTCGCGGCTTCGTTGTTCTGCGGCGCGACGATGGCGTCGTACACGGACGACCCGGGGCCGCAGCTCATGAGCACGGTCCTGCACGAGGCTGCGCACAACCTCGGGCCTTCGCACCAGTATGCGGTGAACGGCAAGATCGACAGCGAGATCTTCGGCGGGCCGCTCGCGAGCACGCTGGAGGAGCTGAAGGCGCAATCGGCGGCGCTTTATTTCACGGATTGGCTCGTCGAGCGGGGCACGATCGACAAGAACAAGGCGAACTTCGCGCACGTGCGGGACATCGCCTGGGCCTTCGGCCACATCTCGCGCGGGATGTACGACGAGACCAAGCACCCGCTGAACTACAGCCAGCTCGCGGCGATCCAGGTGGGCTTTTTGCTCGACGAGGGCGTCCTCACCTGGAACGCGGGCGAAAAAGCGCAAAATGGCACGGACACGGGCTGCTTCGCGGTCAAGCTCGACGCGTTCCCGGCCGCGAGCAAGAAGCTCATGGGGATCGTGGCGAAGATCAAGGGCAGCGGTGACAAACCCGGCGCCGAGGCGCTCGTCGCGAAATACGTGGATGCGCCCGGCGCGTACGCGGATCTCAAGAAGACGATCACCGAGCGGTGGCTCCGGCAGCCCAAGGCGAGCTTCGTCTACTCGATCCGACGCTGAATCCCCCGGCGCGCGCTAAACTCGGCGCATGACCGCCCTTCCTCGCCAGACAAAGATCCTCCTCGCCGCCCTCGTGCCCCTCGCGTTTGGCCTCGAAGCAGGCTGCGCCGAGGGCACGGACGCCCCGCTCCCGCCCACGACGAGCGCCTCTTCGAGCGCGTCGTCGTCGAGCGGCGTGGGCGGCGGCGGCGCGGGCGGCGCGGGCGGCGGCGAGGTCGTGCCCGAGCCCGATGCGCCGCCCGTGCTCACGATCGTCAATGGCGTGAACGATCACGAGGCGATCCGGCTCTGCTTCGTCCCCTACCCCGACGGCGGGGATCCCGCGCCTTATCCGGCCGACCCGGCAGGGCTCGCGTTTGCGGCGGCCGCGCGGGTGGATCCGGCGATGCTCTTGCCCGCGGACGAGGACGTGTATCTGTACGTCATCGCCGGGGATCTCACGAAAACCAAGGATCTCGGGTGCGCGACGCTCACCGAGGGCAATACGCCGGCGGGCGTCGTGGTCGCGCCGGTTGCCGTGATCCCGGCGTCGGCGTTCGTCGCCAAGCGGAGCCTCTTGCTCGTGCCGACGGGCTGCGTCGGCGGGCCGGGCCATACCGATCCGCTCGAACGAGAAGCCTGTGGCCCGACGTATTCGGCGGACGCACCGAATCCGGGCCTCCTCGCGGCGGCCATGTCGCGCGTGACGGCGGAGGGCCATCTTTCGCTCCAGGCTGCGCATGCAGCGCAGCCGATGCCTTCCGTCGACGTGCGGCTCGTGCCCGGGACCGAGGGCGGAATGCCGCAGCAGGTCGCGCCCTCGCTCACGGCGGGCGCCGTCGGGCCGTTTCCGCCGTTCCGGCAGGTCGCGCGGTTCGAATTGGGATCGATCGCGCAGACGGAGATCCTCACGTTCGTGCCGGGGCAGTTCGTGAAGACCTCGGCGTCGCCGCTCGACGCGGCCCTCGCGCGGGGCGGCCTCACGCAGGCCGATTTCGAGGACGGGCGGGCGTTCACGTTCGTCGCGGTGGGCGCGCAGCCGGGCATTGCGGCGGGCGCGTTCTGGCACGCGCTCACGTGGACCGTGGTACGGTCGGATCCCTAGAATGGCAGGGTGAGGGCGTCATGGCCGTATCGCTGAACGTGGACCTCGGGGAGCTACCGGGCGAGCCCGAGGAGCTTTATTCGATCGCGACGATGGTCAACGTCGCGTGTGGCGGGCACGCGGGCGACGAGGCCTCGATGGAGCGGGCGTGCGCGCTCGCGCGCCAGGCAGGCGCCCGGCTCGCCGCGCATCCCTCGTACCCGGACCGCGCCGGGTTTGGCCGGACGAGCGTGGGGATGCCGAGCGCGGAGCTCGCGGCGTCGGTGCGGACGCAGGTCGAGGCGCTCGCCCGGGTGGCGCGGCGGGTGGGCATTCCGATCGAGGCCGTGAAGCCACACGGCGCGCTTTATCACGACGCGGCGCGTGATCCGGCGATCGCGGCGGCCGTGGTCGAGGGAATCGACGCGGCGCTCGGTATTCCGGTCGCGCTCGTGGGTCCGCCCGAGGGCGCGCTCGCCCGCCTCGCGGCGGCGCAGGGGCGGGCTTATGTGCGGGAGGGGTTTGCCGATCGGGCGTACGGGCCGGATGGGAAGCTCGTGCCACGCACGCAAAAGGGCGCGTTGATCACGGATCCGGCGGCGGCGCGGGCGCAGGCCTGCCGCCTCGCGGGCGCGGGCACGTTCGAGACGCTTTGCGTGCACGGCGATACGCCCGGCGCGCTCACGATTGCGCGTGCGGTGCGCGACGCGCTCGTGTCGGCGGGGCATCTCGAATCGCAGGGGCGCGCGTGAGCGGCGAAGCAGCGGTCCTGCCGTACGGGGAATCGGCGGTGTACGTCGACCTCGGCGTGGAGAATGCCCCGGATCGCGCCGCGCGAACGCACGCGGCGGCAGCGGCCCTGCGCGAGGTGTTTCCGGGGAGCGACGTGGTGGTGGGCGGCGGCGTGGTCGTCGTGGCAAACGTCGCGTGGTCGGACGAGGTTGTCCAGGCGATCACGGCCGCGACGTCCGGCGCGGCACGCGCGCATGCGCCCGGACGAATGCACGTGGTCCCCGTGGTGTACGACGGGCCGGATCTGGAATCGGTCGCGGGCGCGCTCGGTGTCTCGAAAGAAGCGGTCGTGCGGCTCCATGCTGCGCGCGAAGTGACGGTCGAGCTCGTCGGGTTCTTGCCGGGATTCGGGTATTGCGGGCCCATCGATCCGCGGCTTGTGTTGCCGCGCCGCGCCTCCCCTCGCCCTCGCGTGCCGGCGGGCAGCGTCGGCATCGCGGGGAGTTTCACCGGGATCTATCCTTTTGATTCGCCCGGAGGCTGGAACCTGCTCGGCCGCGCGCATGGGGTGGCGCTCTTTGATCCCAGCCGCGACCCGCCGATGTTGCTCGCGCCGGGGGATCGGCTGCGGTTCGAGCCGGTGAATGCAGGGGAAACGGAGCCAGCGCGGAAAGAGGTTGTCCCCAAGGAACCATCGACGCGCGCCCTCGTCGTCGAAGCTGCGCCGGCGTGCGCGACGGTGCAGGACGGGGGACGCGCGGGGCAACTCGCGCGGGGCCTCCCGCCGTCGGGGCCGCTCGATCCGGAGACACACGCGGCCGCGAACGAGGCCGTCGGCAATAAGCCCGATGCAGCGGCGATCGAGGTGCCGCTCGGCGCGCTGCTCGTGCGGGCCCGGGGCGACGTGTGGATTTCGGTGGACGGCGCGGCGCCCGTTCATCTCGCAGATGGAGATTCGTTCCGTGTCGAGGAAGGCCCGCGCGCCGTGCGGTATCTCGCGGCGCGCGGCGGAATGGACGTGCCGCCGGCGCTCGGCGCGCGGGCGACCTTGCTCGTGGCGCGGCTCGGCGGCGCGAATGGACGCGCGCTCCGGCGGCGGGACATCGTGCCCGTGGGGGATCCCGATCGAGCCGCCGCGCAGCCTTCGCGCCCTCCCGCGCCGCCCGCGGACGACGCAATGGCCGCGATTGCAATCGACGAAGGCCCGCACCGGAGCCGTTTTCCCGCGGACGCGCTCGACGTGCTCCTCTCGTCCACGTTCACCGTCTCGCGGCTCGGCGATCGCGTCGGGCAAAGGCTCGAAGGCGCGAGCATCCCGCGGGATCGACCCGATCTCGCGCTGCCCATTCCCATGCTCCGGGGCGCCGTGCAGGTCACGACGGACGGCACGCCCATCGTGCTCGGGCCGGATCATCCGACGACGGGTGGTTATCCGGTCCTCGCCGTCGTTCGCCGCGCGTCACTCGGCGCGCTCGCGCGGCTTCGACCGGGAAAAACATTGCGTTTCGTGCGTGGCGCCTGACGCCTCGCGATTGCCATCGTCGCCTGGGTCGGGTAAGGATTCCTCCTTCGATGGCGGGCCCCTGCCAAGCACACCCCGGGACGAACGCGACGCACGAATGCACGTTATGCGGCGCGCTCCATTGCACGCCTTGCCTCGAGCTCCTCGTCACGGACCATGACGCGCGGCCCATGACGAAGTGCCCGCGCTGCGGCGCCTTCGCGCGGCCCCTGCCCGCGCCCGAGCGCCCGGAGCGCGAGGACCTCATGCTCGCCTTGCGCCGTCCCTTCGACGAGGAGGGTATGCTCCTCCTCGCGGCGCTCGCCGCGCCTTATTGGCTCACCGCGCTCCCCGTGCCCCAGATCTCCACGTTTTTCAACGTGATCTACCTGGGCACGCTCTCCACCGTGTATTTCCAGATCGTCGAGCACGTGGGCCGCGACGCCCCCGGGCTGCCCTTCTCGGCGCGTTATACCTCGCGCTGGGATCTCTTTCTCTCGTTCTTGCGGGGGTTCGTCTGCGTGCTCGGCGGCTTCTGGCCGGCGATCGTCTCGGAGATCTTCCTGCCGGGGAACGTGTGGCTCACGCTGGCGCTCGTGCTCATCGGGGTCGCGATGACGCCCGCGGTCATTCTTGCGATCTCGTTGACGGGGCACACGCTCAATGGCCTCTGGCCCATCGTCTGGTACAAGATCGTCGCGCACGATCCGCGGGCCTACGGCAGGCTCCTCGGGCAGTTCGTCGCGTCGACCGCGGCAGGCGTGATGGCCGCCCTGCTCGCAGCCTATACGGTGGGATTCATCCCGTTCTTCGGGGCGTATTTCGTGGGGCTCGTGATCACGACCGCGGCGGTCGTGCAAGCATCGCTCTTCGGCACGTGGGTCCGGCGCCACGCGTGGGCGCCTCTGGAGGATTGAGGCCGCTCATTCCGGCGGCTTGATCTGCGTCTCGCAGCCGAAGAGCACCTCGAGCTTCCCGCCCGCGTCGCCCTGCAAGGCCGCGCAGGTGTTCTGGCAAATCGAGATCTTCGTCGGGGCGTTGGGGACGTCGTAGTACCAGCCGCCCGTATTGCCGCAACCGCCCTGGCCCGCCGGGACGTTGTAAATGGTCGTCTTCGTGCCATTGCTGTTCGTGTACACGACGTTGACCTTCGTCGGGTCGATCGTCGTGCCGTCGGGCGGCACGGGGATCGGGTAATCGCAGGAGATCTTCGCCTCCGAGACGACGGCGGTCGCCATGTCGTTGAAGACCGGGCCGAACGCCTGGATGCAGAGGTTGCCGAGCACGCCGCCCGTCTGCTGCACGAGCTGCTTGTAGACCTTGCCCTCCGCCGCCGAGATGGGCTCACACGCGAACGACTGCTTGTTGCAGCAGGTGAACGGACAAGCCCCGCAGTTGAACGCACACTGGAAAATGCATTGGTCGCCGCCTTCGAACGAGACGATCGCGTCGAACTTGAAGCCCTGGAACGTCGGGTCGAGCGCGAGGAGCTGGTTCGTGAACGTGTTCGCGGCCATGTCCGAGTCGTCGTCCGACACGACGGCGATCGTCTTCACCGCGTTCGGGCGGAGCACGTCCTTCCATTGCGGGTACGTGCTCAGGATCTGCTGGAACGCGTCCGTGCTGGCGACGGTCTGCACGACGTGCCGGTAGTTCGGCAGCTTCTCGTCCATCCCATTGCAGCTCCCGCTGCCGAGCGGCGCGGGGATGCACATCGTGGCGTCCGCGATCATCACGACGTGCACGTCGATCCCGCTCGCGGTGATGAGCTGCGCGAACGTGTTCAGGTTCGCCTGCACCTGGGCGATCTCCTCGTCCATGCTGCCCGAGGTGTCGACGGCGATGATGATATCCGCCGGTTGCTTGCCCGCCGTCGCCTCGGACGAGACGCTCGCACACGTATCCGCGTCCGGGAGCGCGCCGCCCGCGCCGCTGCCCGACCCGACGAAGATGTCGCCGCCGCTCCCGCTCGCGCCGGGACCATTGCCACCCGATGCGCCCGCGCCGCCTTGCCCCGAAGCGCCGGACGCGCCCGCGCCATCACTCGCGCCGCTCCCGCTCCCGCTGCCGCCCGACGCCGAGCACGCCCCCACGAGCGCGAGCCCGAGCGACAAACCACCTACCACCATCCCAAGCCAATGCTTTTTCCGTACTCGCATGGATCCTTCCTATCACGAGTCGGAGCGACGGTGAACAATGCGCGCGAATCGTGCGGACGACACAGAATCTCTTCCACCCGGGCCGCGGTTCCGCGCTATCGTCGGTGCCTGCGAACTCCATGAGCGACGCACCGGACAACTTGCGAGACGGTCGATACGCGGTCGTGCGCCTCCTCGGCGAGGGCGGGCAAGGGGCGACGTTCGAGGCCGTCGACAAGAAGGAAGGCCAGCCGGTCGCGGTCAAACGATTCCGCGTGCGCGGCGCGAAGAGCTGGAAAGAGGTGGAGCTCGCCGAGCGCGAGGCGCGCGTGCTCGCGAGCCTCTCGCATCCGGGCCTGCCCCGCTACGTCGAGCACTTCGAGGAGGGCGGCGAGCTCTTCCTCGTCACGCAGAAAATCGAGGGCGAGAGCCTCGCCGCGATGCAGAAGCGCGGCGCGACGCTCAGTGAAGCCGACGTGCTCCGCTTCCTGCACGACGCGTCGGCGATCCTCGACTACCTGCACGGCCGCGCGCCGCCCGTCGTGCACCGCGACATCAAGCCGAGCAACGTGCTCCGGAGGCCCGACGGATCGTTTGCCCTGATCGATTTCGGCGCCGTGCGCGACAAGATGAAGCCCGAGGGCGGGAGCACGGTCGTCGGCACGTTCGGGTTCATGGCGCCCGAGCAGTTCCAGGGCCGCGCGATGCCCGCCTCCGACGTGTACGCGATCGGCGCGACGGCCGTCTCGATGCTCACGGGCCGGCAGCCCGAGGATTTGCCGCACAAAGGCCTCGCCATCGACGTCGAGGCCGCGCTCGGTCGATCGGCGCGCCCCGCGCTCGTGGCCACGCTCGTGGCCATGCTCGAACCCGACCCGGACAAGCGCGCGGGCCGGCTCGCGCCGCTCCTCCAGAAGCTCGGCGAGGCGCCCTCGAAGAAAGCGGCCCCGCACGCGACGAAGAGCGAGGCGAAGGCCGAGCGCAAAGCCGACAAGCAAGAGCGCAGAGCGGAGCGGCGCGCAGAGCGCTGGGAGAGGCGACAAGAGCGCTGGGAAGAGCGGCAAGAGCGCTGGGCGCGTGAATACGAGTCGCACCCGGCCTCGGACATGATTCCCGGTCCGATCGCGGGGCTCATCCAGTTCGGGCTCATGTTCGCGCAGCTCGCGGTCTTCGTGGGCGTGCGCGTGGTCGCGCCTTTCGTGCTGCAAATCTTGTCGCTCTTCTTCGGCAAGGCGTTGCGCGAGGCGGCGGCCAACGTGAGCGAGGCGGGCAGGAAGGCGCACGACGCGCTCGAGCGCGCGAAGGGCGTGATCCGCAGGCGCGCCGAGGCGCTGGGGAACGAAGACGCCCGGATCGAAGTGCAGGACGGAAAGGATCCGAACGCGTCGAAGCGCGTCCGCGTGGACGTGCGCGACACGACGGACGCGCCCGACGACGAGCGCCTCGCCGAGGAAGAGGCCGCGGAGGCGGAGCGCGAGGGGCGCCAAAGGAAACGACGCTGACGCGGCGGGCCGTTGCCTTTGCGGAGCCACACGTCCACACTCCCGCGCTTCGTTTGCGGATTCGGGAGGCGGTAGGTCATGACGAACGCTCGTTCCTTGGGTGATCGTGTTCGCGGGTCGGGGCGCCTGTTCTCCACGCTCGTCGCGCTCGCGGCGCTGATCGTCGGCTGTGGGGACGGTGGGAATGGCGGAGGCACGGGAGGCTCCGGGCAAGGCGGCGGCGGCCTCGGAGGCGCGGGCGGCGGCGGGGCCGGCGGGACGGGCGGCGCGGGGCAAGGCGGTTCGAGCGCGACGAGCCTCGACGGCCTGCTCGCCGAGCTTCGCGCGGACCTCGAAGGCACGATGGACAAATACGCCGGGAGCGACGGATGGCCCGTGGGGGTGGAGGGCGGGCATCTCTTCGTGTCGACGGACCCGAGCCTGGACCTCGTCGCGGGGGATCATGACGGCTGGGTGGGCAGCCCGATGCAGATCGACAATGCGGGCTTTCGCTGGCTGCATGTGAAAGACGTGGCGGCGGGGAGCCGCTACAAGTTCACGAACAAGACGATATGGGAGGCCGACCCGTGGGCGCGCTCGTACACGTACGACGACAACGGGGAGATCAGCCTCGTCGCGCCGAAGACGGCGCACCTCGATCGTTTCTTCCGGATCGGCGACGCGCAAATGCCGGAGCGCACGGTGAACGTGTGGCTGCCGGAGGGCGCGGCGACGCACGTGCTTTATGTGCACGACGGGCAAAACCTGTTCGATCCGGAGGCGGCCTGGGGCGGCTGGAGGCTCCAGGACAGCGCGCCGGCGGGGATGATGCTCGTGGGGATCGACAACACGGGCATCGGTCGCATGGACGAGTACACGCATGTGCCCGACGTCATCGATCTCGACCAAGATGGCACGGTCGAGCCCTGGGGCGGCAAGGGCGACGCGTATGCGGACTTCGTGAACGGCACGGTCCGCAAGCTCGTCGCGGACCGCTACGGCGAGCCGCCGAAGGTGGGCACGATGGGCTCGTCGCTCGGCGGGCTCATTTCATTCCACATCGCGGACCGGTTCCCGGGCGAATACGAGTATGCGGCGAGCCTGTCGGGCACGATGGGCTGGGGCAAGATGGGCGAGACGTCGACGAACGAGACGATGATCGAGCGATACGAGGCGCACGGCCATCGCGCGACGGTGCTTTACCTCGATTCGGGCGGCGGGGACCCGGCGCTGGGCCAGTCCGAAAATGAGGCCAAGTGCAAGGACACGGACGGCGACGGGATCGAGGACGACGTTGGGCTCGGCGACAACGCCTGCGAGAATGCGCAGATGCGGGACGTCCTGGTCTCGGTGGGCTACACGCTGCAATCGGACGTGTACCACTGGTGGGAGGCGGGGGCGCCGCACAACGAGGCGGCGTGGCGGGCGCGGGTGTTCCGGCCGATGGATCTGTTCAAGGGGCTTTGAGGGAAGCCACGTCCTCATCACGGACACCTCGGCGGCGTCGACGTCATGAAGGGCCGCATCGCGAACACGAACGCGCGGTCAGGTCGAGCGCCACCTGGCGTCGGTGGTCGTTGCCTCCCACTCCCCGGTCTCATCCTGCACCCACCCCCGACTCGACCATCCGGCCTCGCCATAGGGCAGGAACACGAAGTCCAGAGCACCCGGCCCTCGGATTCGCTGGCCATCGACGAACAGGAGTAGGTCGCAGGATGCCCTGGCAGACTCCCCGAAGTTGACGGTGACGCAAACGACTCCGCAGACCTCGAGCCGCAAGGCCGGGCTGACCACCCCGCAGACATTCACGCAATTGGATGCGCAGGCGTGACCCGGCTGGTCGTCGCTGACGAACCACGAGGTTGGCTCGAACCGGAGGCCGGTGAACGCCGATAGCGACTCGACCAACCCGCCGAGCAGCGCACGCCACTCGGCCTCTGAACGAAGCCTCGGGTTCGGATCGAGCAGGTTTTGCACGTCGGCCTATGCTCCCCACGTACGCTGTCCCCAGCCTGGGAGCAACGTCACTCCCGGGACCGGCGAGGTGCTCCAAAATGGAGCGGAAACGCCCCCAAGACAGATCCGGTCGGCCGGAATCGGTCATGGGGAGGCCTTAAAGACAGGTCCGGTCGGTCGGGATCGGTCATGGGGAGGCCCCAAAGACAGGTCCGGGTGGCCGGCGTAGCCTTTGGGGACGCCCCAAAGACGGGTCCGGGTGGCCGGCGTAGCCTTTGGGGACGCCCCAAAGACGGGTCCGGGTGGCCGGCGTGGTCTTTGGGGACGCCCCATAGACAGCTCCGGGCGGTTGGGAGCGGTCATGGGCAAGCCCCAAAGGCAGGTCCGGGTGGCCGGCATGGTCTTGGGGGAGGCCCCATAAGCAGGTCCGGGTGGCCGGCATGGTCTTCGGGGAGGCCCCAACGCCAGGTCCGATCGGCCGGCAGGGTCTTTGGGCGCCCCTGGGCGTCCTCCCCTCAATGCTTCAGCGAAATGTCCGCCAGCTCCATCCGCGCGTCGTTCAGGAACGGGCTGTCCGGGAAGCGGCGGATGAAGGCGCGCAGCGTGGTCTTCGCATCGTTCCAGGCCTGGATGTCGACGAGGCACTCGCAGAGCAGGAACATCGCGTCGTCGGTGATCTCCTTGTCCGCCGAGGCCTCGGAGAGCTGCATCAACATCGGGATCGCGTCGCGCTGCCGGTTCAGCTTGCGGTAGGCGCGCGCGAGGTTCAGCCGCGCCGAGGGCGTGTGCGCCGCGTTCTCCTTCATCCGGATCGCGTCCTCGAACGCGACGGCCGCCTCGTGCCAGCGGCCCGTGCGCAGGTGGTCGAGCCCGAGCTGGTAGCTCTTGATGCCGAGTTCGGCCCGCGCCGTGTCCACCGCGTCCGTGAAGAAGGCGATCTCGGCCCGCGAGAGCGGCTCCTTCCGCAGCGCCTCGAAGCCGTCGATGATCTCCTGCCGCCGGCCCGCTCGTACGAGCTCGTAGAAAGCCGCCGCCGCCGACTCCGCCCGCGTCCGGTCGTCCGCGCGCCGCTGCATCTCCTTCACGTCGGTGTCGAGCTTCAGGATCTTGTCCTGCGCCTGCTTGGTCTCGGCTTGCACCGAGTCGATGCGCGCATCCCAGGCGAGCTTCACCACGCCGATCACGACCAGGACGAAGAGCAAGTTGGCGCTGGCGCTGTTCCAGAACGCCCGCCGCTCGAAGCCGAGCTGGCGCTTGGAGATCGTCTTGAGGTCGGCCGCCAGGGCGTTCGTGAGGTTGTTCGTCTTGATGATGAGCCCGCGGGACTCGACGATCTCACGCTTGATCTCCCGTAACTCGTCGTCGAATTGATCCATGATCTTGCGTCGGCAGGGTGGGGTAGTCGCCTCGCCCCTTGTGCGCCACCCCCTTGCCTGTGCTAAGGGGGGCGCCCAAGTCAAGCTACCAGGAAGCGCCCCGCATGGACACGAGCGACATCCGTAAAGGCCTCAAGATGATGCTCGATGGGAGCAAGGACCCCTTCTCCGTCATCGAGTTCCAGTTCGTTAAGCCTGGCAAAGGTCAGGCCTTCACCCGGGTGAAGCTGAAGAACATGGCAAACGGCAACGTGCTCGAGCGGACGTTCAAGTCGGGCGAGAAGCTCGAGCCGGCGAACGTCGAGACGCGCACGTACCAGTACATCTACCCGGAAGGCTCCGACTTCGTGTTCATGGACCAGAACACGGGCGAGCAGATCAACGTCCCCGGCGACAAGATCGGCGACGATGCCCAGTGGCTCTCCGACGGCATGAACGTCGACGTCACGCTCTTCAACGAGCAGCCGATTGGCATCGAGATTCCGCCGAGCGTCGTCCTCCAGATCACGAGCTGCGAGCCGGGCGTGAAGGGCGACACCGCGAGCGGCGCCACCAAGCCCGCCACGCTCTCGACCGGCGCGACCATCAACGTCCCGCTCTTCGTCAAGGAAGGCGAGTGGGTCAAGGTCGACACCGAGGGCGGCAAGTACCTCGAGCGCGTGAACCGCTGAAAAGGTCCTTCCCCGCGGAAGAGACCGAGCTTTCGACAGAGCTACCGCAGCGTCGTCGTTCGTGCTTTGATCGAACGAGCGACGTGGATCCGTGAGGCGGCGGCTTTGTCGAAAGCACTCCCCAAGTTCAGCCAGCTCCTCGAAGGCGTGGACTTCTACAAGGAAGCCCAGAAGGTCGTCTTCACGTCCGTCTACCACCTGAAGCGCGGCTACTGCTGCCACTCGAAGTGCCGGCACTGCCCTTACGGGCTCGGCGTGGCGCAGAAGGTCTCGGTGGAGATCCAGGGCCTCGAGTGCCTCGCGTGCACGCCCGAGGGCGCCGCCGACAAGGGAGAAACCAAACCTTAGGTCCGCGTTTTTCGGGTTTCCCGTCCCGGACGCGACGCGACGCGCGGCGGTTTGGCTCTGTTGCAACGCTTCGCCCCCCGAAAAACAGCGAATTCCGGCGACATCTGCTTCGCTCCCACCACGAGTTCGGCTATAGGCGAACGAGTGGCGCACGCTCGGGTCGTCTGCCGACCACGCGTTTGCCCGGCCCGCACTCGCGGCCAACCCCCAGGTCTCTCGTGACCCGGCGACGTCCGTTGTCGGTGAAGTAGGAGCTTTTCGGATGCGATCGATCGGATTCCTCGTGATGGCGGGCTTCGGTGCCCTGTCCATGTGGGCCTGCACTGTCGAGACGAACCCCGGGGGCAACACCGGCGGGAGCGGGGGCATGGGCGGCGCGGGCTCTTCGGTGTCGTCGAGCTCGTCGAGCTCGGTCGCGCAGAGCTCGTCGTCGGGCGGGATGTGCGACCCGACCTTCGACCCGACCTGCACCGGCCTGCTCAACCCGAACGAGTGCGGCACGTGCATCGAGGCGAAATGCTGTGATCAGCTCGCCGAGTGCGCCGGGAGCGAGTGCGCGGCGGGGTGCTTCGACTGTCTGACGGGCGACGACGTCGCCTGCAACGACATGGACCCGAAGTACTACGACAACCTGTTCATGTGTCTGCAGACGTCCTGCCCGACGGAGTGCTTCCCGCCTCCGCCGGACTGGACGTGCAACCCGCCGGCCGCGGCCCCCTCGGGCGGGTCCTGCATCAAGATCGACGCGACGTTCAAGTGCAACCCGGTCACGAACGAGCCCTGCAACACGGCCGCGGGCGAGGCCTGCGACATCAACAGCGGCGGCGGCTACCAGTGCTGGCCGGCGCCCAACACGGCCACGCTCTGCGGTGACTGCGACGGCTCGGCCGGGCCCTACTGCGAGGGCGGCAAGACGTGCAGCGGCAGCAAGTGCGCGCGTTACTGCTGCACCGACGAGGACTGCGGCGGCAACGGCGCGACGTGCGACACGTCGGGGGAGTACCCCGGCGGCGCTGGCCTCTGCATCGGCCAGGTCGGTAGCAGCGGCCAGGGTGGCATGGGCGGCATGGGCGGCGCCGGTGGCGCAGGCGGCCAGGGCGGCATGGGCGGCTCGGGCGGCGCAGGCGGCATGGGCGGCGCCGGTGGTGCCGGTGGCGCGGGCGGCATGGGCGGCATGGGCGGCCGCGGTGGTGCCGGCGGCGCCGGTGGTGCCGGCGGCGCGGCCACGGGCGGCATGGGCGGCATGGGCGGCATGCCCTGATTCGTCGGGATAACTCGCTCTGATCGGATCGTCGGCCTCCGGGCGCCTCGCGCGTTCGGAGGCCGATGCGTTTTTCCAACAAGACGAACCGCGCTAGGCTGCCGTCGTGATGACGCTCCGCGCGGGGGTGCTCGCCGTCGTGCTCGGTCTCGCCTCCGTGGCGTCCGCCGAGCCGGCCGCGCCGGACGAGCGCGCGAGGGCCAAGGCGACGTACGAGCAAGCCGAACGAGCCGCCGCCGAGCTCAGGTTCGGCGAGGCGCTCGCGGGGTACGAGACGGTCCTGTCGATCGATCCCTCCGCGCCGTTCGCCCGGATGGCCCGCACGCGCGCCGCCGATCTTCGCGCCCACGCCGAAGGGGACTTCGCGCCCCTCGCGCGCCTCGAAGCCGTGCGCAGGACGCCGAGCCCGGACCGCGCCACGATCGAAGCCCTCGCACGCGACGCCGCGACGTTCCCGCCCGGCCGCGTGCGCGCCGAGGCGCGGCTCATCGTGGCCGAAGCATTCTGGCATCGCTTCGACGATCCGAGCCGCGCCGCAACCGCGCTCGGCGAAGCGATCGCGGATCCCGCCGCCGACAAGCTCACACGCGCGCTCGCGCTGAACGAGCTCGCGGCGCTCGAGCGTGAGCGGGGGGATCTCGCGGCGGCCTACCGCGCGGTGTCGCAGGCTCCGGACCTCGTTCCGAGCTTGTACGCCGAGATCGGGCGGCTCGTGCGTCGCGCCAAGATCGCGCGGGTCGCGTCGGGCGTGCTCGGCGCGCTCGGGCTCATCGGCGCGCTGTCGATCGTGCGTCTCTTCCGGAAGCCGGGGCGTGATCCCGAGGCGATCGTGCGCGCCGTGATCCGCCCCTCGTCGGTGGCCTTCGCGCTTTACCTCGGGGGCGCGGCGGCGATCCTGGTCCGGCATCACGGCGAGGGCGACGTGCGGCCGTTTTTGTGGCTCGGGTTTGGCGTGCTCGGCGTGGACATCGTGGCGCGGGCGTGGCGGCTCGGGTCGCGAGATGGGCGCACGGCCGCGCGGATCGGTCGAGCGATCGTGTGCATGATCGGCGTGCTCGCCGCGGCGTTCCTGTCGCTCGAAGGCGCGAACGCGGGCTACCTGGAGAGCTTCGGGTTGTGAGAGACGAGCGGGACGACGGGGACGAGGCGCGCCGTGATCCGGAGGGCGCCGTGGAGATCGGGCCGGGGCCGATCGCGGCGGACGAGATCCTCGTGGTGCGCAGGGGCCCCGGGGCGAACTGCTCGTCGGTGGGGAGCGCGCTCGATCTCTTGTTTCTCTCGGCCGTCGCCGCGGGCGTGGTGATGGCGGGGATCGCGGCGGCATTCGGGGGCGACGCGGAGGAGCGCAAGGACAAGGCGCGCGGCGAGCGCAACGGGAAGCGTGACGAGGGAGGCGATGCGGGCGCGCGTTGAACCGTTCGGCGCGTGGGTGCGGCTCGACGACGGCACGCTCGTGGCGATCGATCGCAGCGCGGCCGAGCGGCTCGGGCTCGCGGGCGGCGCGGTCTGGCGAGACGCGGAGACGACGCGCCGAACGAGGCCCCTCGAAGCGCACGTGGCGGTCACGTCGCGATGCGGGGCCGGGTGCAAGGGGTGTTACCTCGACGCGCGGCCCGACGGCGAGAGCCCGCCGTTCGAGGTGATCACGGCGCGGCTCGCGGCGCTCGCGGCGGCGGGCGTGTTCACGGTGGCGTTCGGGGGCGGCGAGCCGCTCACGAGGCCCGACCTCGGCGAGCTCGGCCGCGCCGCCCGGCGCCTCGGGCTTGTCCCCGTGCTCACCACGAGTGGCATCGGCATGACGAACGAGCGGGCGCAGGAGCTTGCGAGCTTCGCGCAGGTGAACGTGAGCTACGACGGCGAGGGCGCGGCGTACGGCGAGGTGCGCGGCTGGGAAGGCGCGCGCGTCGCGGAGCGGGCGATGCGGCTGCTCGCGGAGGCCGGCGTGCCGTTCGGGATCAACGTGGTGCTCACGCAGAAGACGTTCGACGCGCTCCCCGAGACGGCGCGGCGGGCGGCGTCGCTCGGCGCGCGCGAGCTTCAGCTCCTCCGGTACAAACCCGCAGGGCGCGCGGCGGACGTCTCGTACCTGGCGACGCGGCTCTCGCCGGCGCAGGTCGACGCGCTCGGGCCCACGCTCGAAGCGCTCTTCGCCGCGACGAACCTCGCGATCCGCGTCGACTGCTCGCTCGTGCCGCTCCTCTCGGGCCACGTGCGGGACGCGGCGGCGCTCGCGCGGTTCGGCGTGCTCGGCTGCGAGGCGGGGCGTTACCTCGCGGCCGTGCGGATCGACGGAGCGCTCGCGCCGTGCAGCTTCGCGCCGGCCGCGGACGCGCGGGCCGAGGACGCGTGGCAAGGCGGCGCGAGCGCGGCGTGGGCGACGGACACGACGCTCGAAGCCTGGCGCGCGCCGCACGACGCCGAGCCTTGCCGGTCCTGCGAGATCCGCTCGGTGTGCCGGGGCGGATGCCGCGTGGTCGCGACGCACCTCGGCGGCGCGCTCGGCCCGGATCCGGAGTGCCCGCGTGTCCGCGCCCATCGCGCGCGGACGCAGAGTGCAGAGGAGCGCACGCGTGCCGGCGGCGCGTAGACGGCTCTTCGTGGCGCTCGCGTTCGGCTTCGCGGGAGCGGCGCTCGCCTACGTCGTGCTTCGGCTGATCGAGTCCCGGTGGTTCCCCGAGCCCGATCCGGCGATCGTCGTCTGGTCGGATCGCAGCCGCTTCGTGTGGCGCGCGCTCCTCGCGGCGTATGCCGGCGGCGCGGCGGTCTTCGGCGGCCACGCGCTCGCTTCCCGATCGATCGAGGCCGCCGCCGTCTGGCTCGGGCGCATCACCTTCGCCGCCGCGATCGCGCTGGCCCTCCAGGGAGCGCTCGTCCCATGACGTCCGAGCTCCTCCGCCGCGTCGCGCTCGTCCACGCCGTCGTCGCCTGGATCTCGGCCCTCGCCCTCGTCGCGCTCACCGTCGCCCTCGTACGGCTCCGCAAGGACGCGCCGCCCGCGCGCTGGATCCGCCTCGCATCCGCGGCGACGACCTCCCTCGTCGTGGCCTCCTTCGCGACGGGCGCCTTCCTCGATCTCCCGTACCGCGTCCACCTCCGCCAGCGCCTCTTCCTCGCCTCGCGCGCGCTCGGCTGGCTCTTCGAGCGCAAGCTGCACCTCTCCTTCGGCGCGCTCGTCTTTGCCTGCGTCGCGCTCCTGGCCCTCCTCGCGGCCGACCCCGCGCGCCACGACGCTCTTTCGCGCGCCCTCTGCCGCGCCGCGCGCCTTGGCTACGTGGCCGCTGCGATCTTCGCGCTCGCCGCGTGCGTGATCGGCACCCTCGTCGCCATGCGCGCTCGGTTCTGATCAGTTCAGCTTCATCAAGCTGAGCAGGATCTCGAACACGATGAGCACCACGATCGAGCCTTCGAGGAAGAGCATGCGGCGCGTCTGGCTGAACTCGATCAGCGTCCCGAGCGTCTCGCGGATCGTCGACAGCTTGATCTCCAGCGCCTTGTGCCGCTCCTGGATCTCGAGGTTGTTCCGCAGCTTGTCGTGCAGACGATCGGCGGCCTCGCTCTCCCAGGTGAGGTCGGGTTTGTCGAGCAGCGAGATCGCCGTGATGATCTCGACCTGCGAGGCCATCGCCGTGCCCACGAACCGCACGAAATCACGCGTCCTGCCGAGCGGCCGCCCCTGCCGCCCCACCTCGCCGGCCACCGCGCCCACGCGATCCAGGATCGCCTGCACGTCCTCGTCGTAGTAGTCGATCGCCACCGACTGCGCGAGCACGGTGGCGATGACGTCGAGCGTGGCCGAATCGACGTCCGGCACGACGACACGATCGAAGCGGACCTCGACGGCGGAGCCGGGACGCACCTCGATGAGGAAGCTCTCGCGCAGCGGCGGATGCGGCTCTTGCTGGAGCTTGTTGTTGAACGTCTCGACGATGCCCTCGCGCTCGGCGTCGGGGACGTTCACGAACACGATCGCCCCGAAGTCGAAGAGGTAGGCGAGCCGGTCGCCGTCGAGCGACACGATGAGCTGCGTCTTCGTCGAGCGCATGCCGCGGTCGGGCGGCAACCAGGCCTCGACCTCACGCAGGTTGAAGCGCGACGCGTACGAGTAGGCTTCGACCGGATAGATGCGGGACATGGCGGTTTCGGGCCCGCGCCGCGCGTGCCCGCCTGCCTCAGTGTCCCCGCCCGGGAGCGCCCGCGCAACGTGCCTCCGCGGCACGCCCCGGGCGCTCTGTCGTTCTCAGAAGCTCGCCTGAAAGACCGGGATTTTCACCTCGCGCGCTTGCGCGACCCCGAACTTCGCCATCTCTTCCTGCGTGTACACCGGGCGAATCTCCACCGCGGGCACGCCGAGCGCGAGCCGCCCTTCGTGCACGTCCACGAACGACATCGGCACGTGCACCGGACGCTTGCTCGTCCGCGGCAAGGCCGGCTCCCCCGCCGGCTGGTTCTGCACCGGCTCGTTCGGGTAGCTCTCCGGCGCCTTGTAGAGCGTGGCGTTCAACGTGACGATGATCGTCGGGATCACGAGCGCCATGCCGCCCGCCAGCATGTAGAGCGGCACCTCGGCCGGCGGCGCCGACTGCTCGATGAAGTACCCACCGATCCCGCCGCCGACCGCGGCGAGCGGGGGGAACACGAGGTACGGCCAGCCCTTGCTCACGCCGAACGCGCCCATCCCGATCGCGACGATCTCGCCGCCGAGCAGGGCGCCACCCACGATCCCCTTTGCCGTGCCGACGACCGGCTCGGCCGCGGCTTTGCTCGGCTCTCCCGTGAGCGTCGCGACGCCGAGCGCCGCCGCCGTCACCCACGTGCCGATCCTGGTCCGACCGTGGGGCAAAGACCCCACTCCCGTTCGTGCCGTTCGACCCAAAGCCATGCTCTCCCGCGCCCGTCCGCCGGAGGCCGGGCAGCTAGCTCATCCGGTGCGCGAGCCTAGCATGGTATTCGAAATGCTCGTGCTGCCTCGTTAGTTCAGCAGCTTCCGCGACAACTGGCGCACGGCCTCGCGGGCGGCCCGCTGCATCGCGCGCTCGACCTGCTTCGACGTCGCGTCCCCTCGCACGACGATCGCGCACGCGTCGCCTTCCATCTCGAACCTCGCAGCCGGCTCTGCCGAGGAAGCCTCCCCAGCCGCGCGGATCGGGATCTCGACCTTCAGCGAGCCCACCTGGAGCTCGACATATCCCATCAGAGCTTTGTCCATCAGCGACTGCATGGTCGGAACGTGGGTCCTTGCGTTGCGCTTGGCAAGGTCGCGTCCGCGCCCCTTGCGTGCTCGATCCGGCGCGCGATCCGGCGCCGCATCCGCTTCCCTGCCCGTATTTTTCCGCGTTCCTCCGTCCGTCCTCATCACGACGTGCGGCCGGGGCCGCGGAAACTTGACGTGCCTCGCGAAGGCATCCAAGGTCGCGCGCAGATGCAAACCCTCACGTTCTCAGGCACGTTTACCGCGCTCGTCACGCCGTTCACCACGGATGGCGACGCTGTTGATCTCGCCGCGCTCGACGCGCTCGTCGAGGCGCAGATCGCGGGGGGCGTCTCGGGCCTCGTGCCTTGTGGCACCACGGGCGAATCGCCGACGCTCTCGGACGAAGAGCAGGTCCTCGTGATCAAGCGTGTCGTCGAGGTCGCGAAGGGACGCGTGCCCGTCGTGGCCGGGACGGGATCGTTCTCCACGAAGAAGACGATCAGCGCGTCGAAGGCGGCGCTCGCGGCGGGCGCCGACGCCGTCATGGTCGTGATGCCGTACTACAACAAGCCCTCGCAGGACGGCATGCGCGAGCACGTCCTCTCGATCGCGCGCGCGGTCCCCGCCCCGATCGTCCTCTACAACATCCCGGGCCGCTGCGTGGTGGACCTCTCGGCGGAGACGACGGCGCAGATCTGCGAGCGCGCGCCGAACGTGGTCGCGCTGAAGGACGCGACGGGCAACGTGCTCCGCTGCCAGGAGCTCAAGCGCAAGCTCGGCGACAGGCTCACGGTGCTCTCGGGCGACGACGCGCTCACGCTGGCGTTCGGCGCCGTGGGCGCGAGCGGGGTCATCAGCGTCACGTCGAACGTGCGCCCGCGTGAGGTCAGCGAGGTGACGCGCGCGCTCCAGGCGAACGATTTCGCGCGGGCGCGGGCCTGCCATTTCGCGCTCGTCGAGCTGCACAACACGATGTTCCTCGAACCCAATCCGGCGCCAGCGAAGGCGGCGCTCGCGGCGATGGGCCGCATGACGCCCGCGGTGCGGCAGCCGCTTTTGCCGGCGAGCGACGCCACGCAACGCAAGGTGGCCGAGGCGCTCGCGCAGCTCGACGCGAGCTTCCCGAAGGCCGCCTCGTGAAGCTCGCGATCGCGGGCGCCACGGGGCGCATGGGGCAAAGCATCGTGCGCCTCGCCGCGCAGGAGGGGTTTTCGATCGTCGGGGCCCTTGCCTCCCCACAATCCCCCCACCTCGGGCGTGACGTGGGCGAGGTGGCCGGCGCGGGCATCCTCGGCGTGGCGATCGGCGACGACGTGGCCTCGGCGCTCCTCGGGGCGGACGTGGTGATCGACTTCTCGCGCCCCGAGGCGCTCTCGCGTGTGCTCACGGTGGCGCGGCGGAAGAACGTCGCGGTCGTGAGCGGAACGACGCGGCTCGACGCGGACACCGAAAAGAAGCTCGACGAGGCGTCCGCGACGATCCCCGTGCTCTGGGCGCCGAACACGAGCCTCGGCGTGCAGGTGCTCGCCGAGATCGTGGCCGAAGCGGTGCGACGGCTCGGCCTCGGGTTCGACGTGGAGATCGTCGAGACGCACCACAAGGCGAAGGTGGATTCGCCGAGCGGCACGGCGACGCGGCTCGCGGACGCGGCGCGCGACGCCCGAAAAGGATTGCGCACGGTCACGGGGCGCGAGGGCAACGTGGGGCCTCGCGCGGCGGATGAAATCGGCGTCTTTGCGGTGCGGGGCGGCGACGTGATCGGCGATCACACGGTGCACCTCCTCGGCCCGGGCGAGCGGCTCGAATTGACGCACCGGGCGACGAACCGGGACCTGTTTGCCCGCGGGGCCTTGCGCGCGGCGCGGTATCTATTCGGAAAACCGGCGGGCCGGTATTCGATGGCCGACGTGCTCGGGTAACCGGCGTCGCGCCCCCTTCCACGAGAGCCCTTCCTCCCCTTGCTCGTGCTCGGACATTGTTCATCCCCTCCGGGGTGAACAATGCCTTGATGCCTCGGGCGAATTTCCTATCCTCTGCTCCCGAAAAAGGAGCCTCTCATGAACGGTCTTCGAACGGTCGCCGCTTGCCTCACGGCCTTCTTCCTCGCCGGCTGCGGAGCCAATGGCGGCGAGGAGCAGACGCAGGAGGAGGACCTCGCCGAGTTCGAGGCCCTGCGCGAGGAGCTCGAAGGGAGACGCGACGTCTTCATCGAGACGCCGGCGCAGGACTTCTTCGCCACCGGCAATACCCTCTACTGGGTCGAGGTCGGGAGCGGAAACCCGCTCCTCCGCAGCTTCGACGACAGCAAGAAGCAGCGCACCGATTACACCTTCAAGCCCTACCTCACGGGCGTCTCGAGCCCGAACCCGGTGGACAACATCAATTTCGCGGCGTCGAGCACCATGGTCGCCTCGATGAACCAGCTCGACGGCGCGAACACCTACGCCGCCGGTTCGCCCGAAATGCCACGCGGCAAGCTCGTCCTGCCCGCGCCGCCCTTCGGCCAGAAATGGTGGGCCTATTCGGTGACGGGCGACGATCTCTACGTCACGGTGATCCACGGCGACACCGGCAAGTACGTCCTTCAAAAGTGGACGCCCGGTCAGGCGAACCCGACGGACGTGCTCGCGCTCGACGACCTCATCGCGCCCAACGTGATGGGTGAATTCACGAACTTCGCCGTCAACGGCACGACGCTCATGTTCAGCGAAGGGGGCCGCCTCTGGCTCGCGGAGCTCACCGACATGAAGGCGAAATGGGTGCAGAACGACAAGCGCGTCGGCGGCGCGGATTTTTATCCCGGCGGGGCCGTCTACTCGCAGGACCGCGAGTTCTTCCGCTATGACAAGGCCACCGACACGCGCGAGAACATCACGGAGAAGATCAAGGCCAGTTATTCGATGAACAAGACGTTCATCGAGGCGCATCACCCGGGCCACGACATGACGTGGTGCAAATTCAAGAACAAGATCGTCTACGAGGGCAACTTCGGGCTCTTCGCCTACGACCTCGAAAACGAGACCACGACGCCGCTCTTGCTCGACGCGCGTGACAACAGCGTCGTCTACAAGTACCCCGTGGCGGTCGGTACCGGGACGCTTTTCGTCAAAGGCCTGGAGAGCCAGAGCGGCGCGACCGGCGCGGACGGCCCGATGTTCTCGCTCGCGGCCGCGAATCTGCTCTGACCGTCGCAGTTCTGCGATCACCGTTCGCGCGGATGCATCGTTGACCCCCGGAGCTACGGGTGGTTCGATGACGTATGACGATCACGCCCGCCGGCTCCGCCCAGGCCCTCGTCGCCGTCCTTCGTCATGATGATCCGAGCGCGCTCGCCGCGCTCCTCGACAACCTCCCCGCGAAGAGCCCGGCGCTCGTGCCGATGGCGGCATTGATGAAAGCCCACCGGTCGCTCGATCTGCTCCTCTCGCGAGGCTTTTCGGCCAACGAGACCCGCGTCGATGGTTTGGCCGGGCTCCACCTCGTGCGGGACGCGAAGATGGTTCGGATGCTCGTGGCCGCGGGCGGCGACGTGAACCTCGCGTCGCCGGGCGGCACGCCGCTCCACCTCGCCGCGGCGAATGCGGGGCCGCCCGTCCTCAAGGCGCTGCTCGACGCCGGGGCCGATCCGAATGCCATCTGCGACCGTCCCCCCACGCGTTTCACGCCGCTCCAAATCGCCTGCGAGCTCGGCCGCACCCAGGCGGTGAAGGCGCTGCTCGCCCGGCCGCCCGTGCATGAGACCTGCTTCTTTGTGACGGCCGAATTCGTCACGCGATCGGAAAAAAAGTCCCTCGCCGTGCTCGACCTGCTGCTCGCTGCATTCGGCGCCGACATGCAGCCGCCCGCCGGTTACGATTCTTTGCTGCACATCGCCTCGAAGGCAAGGTGCGCCGACGGGGTCGAGCTCTTGCGCCGCCACGGCGCCGCGCAGCCGTGAGGGGACGTCATCCCCTCGCGGACCACGCGCGCTTCCAAGGCCCCTGCCCGCCGTCCTCTTCATGCCACGCCGTGCACTTCGGGCATTCGGACGTTTCCTCGGCATGCGGGGAACGACACGAACCGCCCGCCGCGCGGATCGCTGCATGCGAGGACGCGCACCGAACCCCCTTCGTGCGCTTCCGCTGAACGACGCGGACTGCGCCAAGCGCCCTCGGTGCACATCCCTGCACGCCGCGGAAGCTTCCAAAGCCCCTCTGCGCCGTCCTCGAAGTGCGGAGCCTTGCACCCATAACGCGAGCAAACTTACTCTGCACGGATGGACGACCCTCGTGAGGACGCGCCCACGGACCCCTACCGCACGCGCGGCGCGTTCGCCCTCTCCGCCTTCCGGCGCGAGCGGGCGAGCGGTGGGCGGTTTGCGTGGGCAGCGCTCCTGGCTACATGCGTAGCTGTGTGCGTGGCGCCGATGGGGTGCGGGTCGAGCGAGGAACATGCGGTCGCGCCCGAGCGGACGCAGGGTTCGCTCCCTGCGCGTACGGTCCGTGCGCTGCAAGCGTGCGCGGAGGAGGGTACCGGGCGGCTTCGGCGCCAGGCGTACGAGATCGGTTTCAAGGTCGAGCTCACGGACGACCGGGTGCAGGCGGTGGCGCCCAAGGGCCCGCGGCTCGACGACGCCGGGCTCGAACGGTGCATGATGAATGCGCTGCGGACGATGGCGGACGCGGGGTTCTCGACGGATAGGACCGAGCTGGTCTCCTACGGCGGGCACCTGCCCGCGCGAGGCGTGCTGGCGAACGTCACGGTGCTGCCCGAGATCGTCAAGCTGGCCGAGGTGGTCGTCGCGGCCCCCGGAGGGGTGACGATCGTTGTGGTCGTGGTCGTCGTGGTCATCGCGGCTGTGGTGTTGTCGGAGGACGAGCCGCAGGAGGAGGTGGTCGAGGCGATCAAGAGGTGGCCCAGGAAGGTCCTGGAAAAGTGCCAGCCCCGGTTCGACGAGTGTCTCGGAAATAAATCTCAGCCGGATTGGAACCAGGAAATGTTCGGAGAAAAGAAGGACTGTCGTTCATGTTTTGACGAGTGCAAAAAGGACAAGGGCCAATGGCCAAACTACAAATGTCCGCCGCCGGGTTGGAAACCGAACTGAATCCGATGCAGGAGGGAGACGACATGCCGTCCGTCGACGAACCCCATCCGCTCTGCTGGTTTTGCCGGAAGAAGCCCGCGACCGAACTTTACATCCAGCCCAAGTCTACCAAAAGGGTGTGCGCGACCTGCCTCGACCGGCTGCAGGTGCAAGATGCCTACGAGCACGCATGGCTCCATTTCCTGGTGTTGGAGGACGAGGAGCGATACGAGGAAGTGCTCGCGGGTATCGGTGCCTTCCTGGAGGCGAACCGCCACCGCGATCACGACCAGTGGCTGGCTCGAAGCATCACCCGAGATCGATCCTCGGTCCTGTTCGAGGCGGGCCGTTACCCAGAGGCCGACGAGGCGTGTGATGCGTGGGGGCGGTTCCCCTTTGATAACGTCACGGATCGATGGTTCCACGGGAGCGTAAAAGCGCAAATCGTGCAGGCGCTCGGGAGGCCTCAAGAAGCCCTTTCGATCTTCGAGGAGGCGTTCAGCCATCAGGATCCGAGGTACGCGTCGGCCATTCCCTATTACCTGCATTGGCTGGTCGATTTTTCAGACGCCGTCGGCCAGCCGGTCGACGAGAAATGGCGGTGCGTCGCGGAGGCGGGAGCGGAGGACTTTGCCGTCGAGATGCCCGTCCGGGGCTCGCTCGGCGAGAGCATGCTCGCGCTCGCGGAGATGACCCGAGAAATGCCGTCGAAGAGGCAGAGGGAGTGGGAAGCAAAACACGGCGGCGGAACCAGCGAAGGTGAGCCGTGAACTACACCGAGCACACCAACGGCCTTGCCCTCGTGTAGTGGGCGGACGTACTCTGCACGGATGGACAACCCTCGTGAGGACACCCCGACCGACCAGTACCGCACGCGCGGCGCGTTCACCCTCTCCGCCGTCCGCGCGGACGCCGAGACGCAGGGGATGGAGGCCGGTTTCGCGGCCGTCCACGCCGAGCTGAAGACCAAACATCGCGAGCAAGAGGACCTGGAGGAGCAGGTCCAGGTGCACGAGGCCGTGATCTCCGGCTGCGACCGTGTCGTCGATCGGCTCGTCCGCTCCTTCGACCTGCGCCTCTTCGACCTCTGCAACAAGAACCGGGACGATCCGCGTTATCGGCGTTCTTTCCCCGAAGGTCTCCGCTCCGTGACGGAGGCCGACGCGCGCGAGGTCGTGCCCAAGAGGGTCCGCGCCCTCCTCAAGGCCCTCGACGAGGACAAGGACAAGCCCGGCTTCACGCCACTCCACGGCGAATACTTCGCCCGGCTCCTCGGCGCCGTGGAGGCCGTCGAGGCCGCGGACGCCGCGTGCACGAAGGTCGAGGACGAGCTCGCGTTCTTGAAAGAGAAGACGCTCGCGGACGTGAAGCGCCGCTGGGTGGAGGAGCGAATCAAGCTGCACGCGGATCTGACGAAGAAGTTTCCGAACGACTCCGCGCGGGTGGAGTCGTACTTCAGCCGATTCGCAAAGCCGCGAAAGAAGAAGGGCGCCACGAGCGAGGGGTGATGAAGGAGCTTTCGATTTCGGTCCTGGCCCTCTGCCTCGTCGCCTGCGGTCCCGATTGGAATGGCACCTTCGTCGGGGACCTCTCGCAGAGCGGTGATTGCTCCGATGGTTCGTCCGTCCCCGAAACGGAAGAGACCCTCGAACTGACCTTGTACGACAATGGCGACACCGTCGCGTGGGACGCTGCGTGTGGCGCCACGGTCATCGCCGACGTGGAGGGGGATACCGCGCGGGTGCGTCAAACCAGTTGCCCCGCCGAGACGGTCAACGGGACGACACGAAGCCTGACCATCCAAGACGGGACCCTCACGCTCACCGACACGTCGCTGCGCGTGGAGCTCGCGTTGACGGCGACGCTCTCGGGCGCCTTGACGGGGACCTGCGAGCTCACCGCCGAGGGCAGGCTCGCGCGTCTGGCGGAGTAACCGGCACGCGCCTGGGACGTACCCAGCCGCGCCCAGCCGTCCCCCACGCTTCCCCTGCCCCAAGCCGCCCGTTTGCGCTACGTTGCGCGCCCCATGTCCCAGACCCGCGACCTCCTGCTCGAAATCGGCTGCGAGGAGCTGCCCGCTTCGTTCGTCGACGCCGCGCTCCGCGCGCTCCCCGATCTCCTGAAGAAACGCCTCTCGGATCTGCGCCTCGTGCACGGCGCGATCCACGCGCTCGGTACGCCGCGCAGGCTCGCCGTGCTCGTCTCCGGCGTCGCCGAGCGCCAGCCGGATCTCGAAGAAGAGGTCACGGGTCCGCCCGTCAAAGCCGCGTTCAAGGACGGCGTGCCCACGAAGGCGGCCGAGGCGTTCGCGTCGAAGATCGGCGGCGCCGTGGCAGATCTGCGCCGCGTCGAGACGCCGAAAGGCGAGTACCTCGTCGGCACGCGGCGCGAAGCCGGCAAGGCCGCCTCCGCGCTCCTGCCCGAGGCCCTCGCGCAGATCGCGACGTCGATCCCCTTCCGCAAATCGATGCGCTGGGGCGCGGGGGATTTCGCGTTCGGCAGGCCGATCCACTGGATCATCGCGCTCTTCGGCGAGGACGTGCTCGACGTCGAGGTCGCCGGCGTGAAGAGCGGGCGCGTCACCTACGGCCACCGCTTCCTCGCGCCGGGCATGATCTCGATCGGCTCGGCCGGCGCATACGTGGACGCGCTCCGCACCGCACACGTGCTCGTCGATCCCGAGGAGCGCGCGCGGAGGATGCGCGAGCGCCTGCTCGAAGCCGCGAAGTCCGCGGGCGGCACGCTCATCGAGGACGACTTCCTCATCGAGGAGAACCTCTCGCTCGTCGAGGAGCCGCACGTGATCGTGGGCGGCTACGGCGACGAGTTCCTGGAGCTGCCCGAGCGCGTGATCCTCGCGGTCGCCAAGGGCCACCAGCGGTACTTCGGCCTGCGAGGGCAAGACGGCAAGCTCCTGCCGAAGTACCTCTCGGTCGTGAACACCGCCGAGAACCCGGGAAACATCCGGCGCGGCAACGACAGCGTGATGCGGGCGCGGCTCTCGGACGCGCGCTTCTTCTACCGCGAAGACGTCAAGGTGCCCCTCGCCGAGCGGCGCACGAAGCTCGCCGGCATCGTCTTCCAGAAGCGGCTCGGCACGATGCTCGGCAAGGCCGAGCGCGTCGAGCGGCTCGCGCGTGAGCTCGGCCTTTTGCTCCAGCTCCCCGAGCCTACGATCATGGCCGCGGTGAGCGGCGCGCACATCGCGAAGTGTGACCTCGTCTCGCTCATGGTCGGCGAGTTCCCCGAGCTCGAAGGCGAGATGGGGCGCTCCTACGCGCTCGCGCAAGGCACGAGCCCCGAGGTCGCCGACGTGATCCGCGAGCATTACCAGCCGAAGGGCGCGCAGGAAGCGACGCCGCCGTCGGACGCGGGCGCGCTCGTGTCGATCGCGGATCGGCTCGACACCATCGTCGGCTGCTTCGCCATCGGCCTCACGCCGACGGGCGCGGCCGATCCGTACGGCCTGCGGCGCGCGTGCCTCGGCATCCTGCGCACCGTGCTCGATCGAGGGTTCGACCTGCGCCTCTCGGACGCGTTCCGCGCGGCGTACGACGGCTACGGCGGCGTCTCGCTCGACCTCGGGCCCGGCGAGCTCGGCGACAAACTCGGCGACTTCTTCACCGAGCGCCTGCGCGGCCTGCTCGAAGCGAAGCTGCCGAGCGACGCGGTCGCGGCGGCGTTGCCCGTTGCCTCCGATCGTCCGCTCGACGCGCGGGCGCGGGCGACGGCGCTCGCGGGCCTCGACGCGGACACGCGTGCGCGGGTCGGCGAGGTCTTCAAGCGCGCCACCAACATCGCGAGCGGCGCGTCGGCCGGCACGCCGACCCCGCCGCGGGCCGAGGATCATGCGAGCGAGAAGGCCGTGCACGACGGCTACCTCGTGCTCGCGGCCAAGCTCGTCGATCTGCGCCGCGTGGGCGACTATGCGGGCGCGCTGCGCGAGGTCGCGAGCTTCGCGCCGCTGCTTCACCGTTACTTCCTCGACGTGTACGTCATGACGGACGACCTGCCCGTTCGCGAGAATCGCCTGCGCCTCATGCGGGCCATCAGCGAGACGTGCGCGACGATCGCGCGGCTGGAGCTGCTCGGCGAACGGAAAGAAGCCTGACGGAAGGCCGTCCTCTCCTCTGCTAAGGTCTCGGGGCAGCGACACCTCCCGCATGAACCCCGACCTCGTCCGACTCGGATTCACCCCTCCTTTCGCCGGCCATTTCGCCGCGCACGCCGCCGAGCATGCGTCCGCGCGGCGGCCTGCCCGCATCGTCACCGAGCACCGGGGCGCCTACCGCGTGCACGACGGGACGAGCGAGCGCTGGGCCGTCATCACGGGCCGGCTGCGGCATGAAGCCGAGAGCGCGCTCGACATGCCGGCCGTCGGCGATTGGGTCGTCCTCGACGAGACGCCGGACACGGAAGGACGCGCCGTCATCCAGGCGATCTTGCCGCGCCGCACCGCCTTCGTTCGCCGCGCGGCGGGGCTCGACAAGAAGCCGCAGGTCGTCGCGGCGAACGTCGATCACGTCTTCCTCGTGAGCTCGCTCAACCGCGACTTCAGCCCGCGCAGGCTCGAGCGTTACCTCGCGCTCGCCCGCGAGAGCGGCGCCGAGCCCGTCATCCTCCTGAGCAAAGCCGACCTCGTCGACCCCGGCCCTGCGATCGAAGCGGCCGCGGCGATTGCGCGCGGCGTGCCCATTCATGCGTCGAGCTCGCTGACGGGCGAGGGCATCGAGATCGTGCACGGCTACCTGCGCGACAACACGACCGGCGTGCTGCTCGGCTCCTCCGGCGTCGGCAAATCCACGCTGATCAATCGCCTGCTCGGCGAGGATCGCCTCGCCACCTCGCCGGTCCGCGACGACGACGACAAGGGCCGCCACACGACCGTGCGGCGCGAGCTCGTGGTGCTCCCGACGGGCGGCATCGTGATCGACACGCCGGGCATGCGCGAGATCGGCCTATGGGACACGGGTTCGGGGCTCGACGAGGCCTTCGACGACGTCGCGGCTCTCGCGGCCCATTGCCGCTTCAGCGATTGCCGTCACGAAAAAGAGCCTGGATGCGCCGTGCAGAAAGCCGTCGCGGAGGGCGCGCTCTCGGCCGATCGGCTCGCGAGTTACAAGAATCTTCAAAAAGAGGGCGATCGGCTCGAAATGGCCTCGGACCCGCGGGCGCGTACCGAGGAGATTCGCAAAAACCGCGTGCAGGCGCGCGCATTGCGGGCGCACCTCCAGAAAAAGCGCGGCTGACCCGCATTCGCTGCCCCTTGCGCTCGCCCCACGATCGAGGCGACCATACCGCCCATGCACGTTGCCTTCGTGGTGCACATGGTGAAGGGCGCAGACGCCGACACGCTCCTCTCGGAAGAGACCAAGCGCGATACGCAGGCCGTCGTGATGTCGCTCGACGACGCCGGCAAGATGGGCTTCTCCACGTCCGGAATCACGGCGAAGCCCGGCCAGGAGGTGAACATCATCATCGTCGCGCGCCGCGACGCGCCCTGGGTCCGCCGTCAGATCGAGGCCCACGACCACGTCGCGGGCTTCCACGAGGTCGACGTCAACCTCGCCTGAAGCGCTCCTACGCGAGGAACGACGAAAGCAAGTCGGTAACACGCGCCGCGTCTGTGATGTGCGGCGTGTGCCCGAGCCCCGGCAACATCACGAGTTGCGCGTGTGGCATCGCGGCCGCGGCGCCGATCGCGATCGGCGCGGGCAAGAACGGATCACGCTCGCCCCACACGAGGAGCGTGTCGGCGTCGATCCGTTGGAGCTCCGACGATCGCTCGTACGCGGGGCCGACGATCGGCAAGAGCGCGTCGAACGCCCGCACCGGCGGCGCCTTGCCACCGAGCACGGAGAAGAGCTCGACTTCGAGGCGCGTGAGGCGCTCGCTCCACGCATCTCCCTGTGCGGCGCGCGGCAACGCCAGGGCGCCGAGCGTCCGCGCGATGCGCTCCGGCCCGAGGCGAAAGAACGCGCGCGACCGCAGGCTCGCAAAGGGACCAAGCCCCATCGAAGCGACGAGCGCGAGCTTCGGCGGCCGCACATGCCCGCCGAGCGCGAGTTCCAGCGCGACGAGCCCGCCGAGCGAGTGCCCGACGAGCGACGCCTCCGCGAGGCCGAGCTCGCGCACGAGCGCGGCGATGGGCTCGACGAAAAAACGCACCGCCGCGTCGCGATCCTCGCCGCGGAACGGCAGCGACGACGAGTGACCGAACCCGGGCAAATCCACGGCGATCACGCGATGCGAGCGCGCGACCTCCACGAGCGCCGGCGCCCAGATCGTCCCCGCATCCCCCCGCCCGTGCAGGAAGAGCACCGGCGCGCCTTGCCCGCCTTCCAGCGTCCGCAACGTCACCGGCGGCAGCGCCCTTCGCTTGACCTCAAACGAATCGCCGAGCGACGCGAGGATCGCCGCCTCGACCGGGCCCGGCCGCGACACCACCGCGTGGATGTCCGTCACCGCTCGTCCCTCTTCCGCGCGAGCACACGTGCGTAGAGCTCGCGCCGCGGACGGCCTGACACGAGCGCGAGCTCGTCGGCGATGTCCTTCGGCCGCCGGCCGCGCGCGAGGTGCTCGTCGATGAGCCGATCGAGTTCTTCCTCGCCGACGAGCGGGCCCTTCGGCGCCTCGCCCGGCCCGATCACGATCGTCACCTCGCCGAGCGTCTCGCGCGCGGCGGCGATACGCGCAAGCTCGGGGAGCGGGCCACGCAGAATCTCCTCGTGCACCTTCGTCAGCTCGCGCGCGACCGCGCCGGACCGGTTCGGCATGCTCGTCGCGAGATCGGCGAGCGTCTCGGCCGTGCGCTCCGGCGATTCGAAGAGCACGACCGACTCGGGCGTCGCGCGCACGAGCTCGAGCGCGTCGCGCCGCTCGGGCCCCTTGCGCGGCAAAAAGCCGAGGAACCGAAACGCGCCCGTGCACAGGCCCGACGCCGAGAGCGCCGCCATCACCGCGCTCGGGCCCGGGATCGGCACGACACGCACGCCGGCCTCGGCCGCCGCGCGCACGAGGTCCGTGCCCGGATCACTCACGACGGGCGTGCCCGCATCCGTCACGAGCGCGACGTCTTCCCCCGCCAGCAATCGCTCGACCACGCGCGCCACGTCGTGCGCCGAGGCATGCGCGTCGAGCCTGTCGATCGGCTTGCCCGTGATGCCGAGGTGCGTGAGCAGCCCGCGCGTCCTGCGCGTATCCTCGGCGGCCACGCGGGCCGCATTGCGGAGCGTCTCCGCCGCACGTGGCGACAGATCACCGAGGTGGCCGATCGGCGTGGCCACCACGGAGAGCACCCCTCGCTCGGGCGCGCCGCTCACGGCCTAACTCGCGCCGCCGACAGCGTCGCCGAGCTCCTCGCGCAGGTACTCGCGTAGCTTCGTGGTCAGCCGCGCTTCGAGCTGCCGCACGCGCTCGCGCGAGATGCCGAACTCATCGCCGAGCTCCTGGAGCGTGAGCGGATCCTCGGCGGCCATGCGTTTGTCGAAGATGATGACGTCCTTGCCCTTCAGCGTCTCGCGGAACTTCGCGAGCCGCTCGCGCACCATCTCGGCCATCTCCTGCGACTCGAACGCGGCATCCGGGCCCGTCGTGTACGAGGGCATGAGATCGATCCGCGACACGGAGCGACCTTCGCTGTCGCCGACGGGCGCGTCGAGCGAAGCCTCGCCGCTCGACAGGCGCCGATCCATGTCGACGACCTCGCTCTCGTCCACGGAGAGCCGCCGCGCGATCTCGCCGGCCGTGGGCTCGATGCCCATCGCCGAGAGCCGCGCCTTCTCCTTGTTCAGGTTGAAGAAGAGCTTGCGCTGGGCCTGCGTCGTCCCGAGCTTCACGAGCCGCCAGTTGTTCAGGATGAACCGGAGGATGTACGCGCGGATCCACCACGCCGCGTACGAGGAGAGCTTCACGCCGCGATACGGATCGTAGCGCTTCACGGCCTGCATCAGGCCGATGTTGCCCTCCTGGATCAGGTCCATGATGTTCTTGTAGGCGCGGCGATACTCGTACGCGAGCTTCACCACGAGCCGGAGATTCGCCGTCACGAGGCGCGCGGCCGTCTTCACGTCCTGCGTCTCGGCGTAGTGCCGCGTGAGCTTCTGCTCGTCCTCGGGCGTGAGCAGCGGATGGCGTTGCACCTCGCGCAGGTAGGCCTGGAGCGGATCGGTGCGCGAGAGCGCGGCGTCGCTCTTCTGCGAGCCCTTGCGCTCCGCGAGGGGCATCTTGCCGAACGAACCCGCATCCGCATCGTCGTCGACGATCTCGAAGTCGGCCTCGACCACCTCGCCGTCCGCGCCCTCCGGCTCGGCCGCGCGATCCTCGTCGTCCCCCGCGCCATCGGCGCCATCGGCCGGCTCGGCGCTCGTGGCGGAGGCTTGGCGTTCGGCTTTCGCCGCGGCGGATGCGTCGCTCCGCTTGCCTCGCTTGGTCGCCCCGCCCGCCGAGGCTTTCGTCGTCTTTTTACCCGGCTCGGTCTTCTTGGTGGCCACCCAGTACCTCTTGCGGGCATTTTCTTAGTACACGTGGGCGGCGGCGCGCCACCTGTGGTTCGCGGCATCGCAGGAACGTGCTAGAGCCCCCCCTGCGTGAGCACTTCCGCGCCGCCTCCGCCCCCGTCCTCGTCCGCGCGCAAGCGCACGCTTCGGCCCTGGTACCTCGTTGCGGCGATGATCCTCGCATGGCTCATCGGCGTACAAGGCCTCTCCGAAGCGTTCGCGACACTCGTGTACCTGCGCGAGGGCAACCTGCCCGACGTCGCGACCTTGACGTCGAACCTGAAGGACGCCGCCGAGCCGATCGAGTCGCTCATGGCCCTGCAGGAAGCCGCGCGTTTGCGGACGCTCGGCGAGATGAGCCACCTCGCCTTCCCGCTCTCCGTGGGCCGCTTCCTGCTCTCCGTGCTCCTCGTCATCGCGAGCGGCATGGCCATGAGCGGCAGGCCCGGGGCGCGCATGCTCGCCATCCAGGCGCTCCTCGCGAACGCCGCGCTCGCGACCGTGACGTTCTGGCTCCTCCGGGACGCGCGGTACGCGTGGGTCGACTCCGTCATGCGCGTCGGTGACGTCTTGCCGGCGCTCCCCTCGACCGCGCCTGCGGATCAACGCGAGGCGTGGCCGCTCCTGCTCGACCGGCGCCTCTGGCTCTGGCTGCCGCGCGCGCGGCTGATCTTGTTCGACGTGGGGGCGCTCGTCCTCGCGACGATCACGCTCACGAGCCCGCGCACGAAGGCGTTTTTCGAAGCGGTCGCGGCCGCGCAAGAGCAGACCGAGGACTCGTGACGCAGCCGCTCGGGCGTGTCCACGTTCTTCCGGACGACCTCGCCAACCAGATCGCCGCCGGCGAGGTCGTCGAGCGCCCCGCGAGCGTGGTGAAGGAGCTCGTCGAGAACGCGCTCGACGCCCGCGCGCGCAGGATCCGCGTCGACATCGAGGGCGGCGGCGTCACGCTCGTGCGCGTCACCGACGACGGCAGCGGCATGGACCGCAAGGACGCCACGCTCGCCGTCCTCCGTCACGCCACGAGCAAGATCGGATCGATCGACGACCTGCGCCGCATCCAGAGCTTCGGCTTCCGCGGCGAGGCGCTTCCCTCGATCGCCAGCGTCAGCCGCTTCTCGCTGCGCACGCGCAAGTCCGAGGACGACGAGGGCACGCTCGTCCGGATCGAGGGCGGGAGCCCCGCGGACGTCGGCCCGTGTGGCGTCGCGGCGGGCACGAGCATCGAGGTGCGCGACCTCTTCTTCAACGTCCCGGCGCGGCGGAAGTTCCTGCGCGCCGTGAGCACGGAGAGCGCGCACGTCACCGAGGTCGTCGAGGCTGCGGCGCTCTGCCGGCCCGACGTCACGCTCGTCCTCGCGCGGGACGGGCGTGTCGCGCGCGAGTGGCTGCGCACGCAGAGCCGCGAAGAGCGCGCGCTCGACGTCTTCGACGACGAGCCCCTCGCGGCGTGCCGGGGCGAGCGCGGCCCGCTCGCGGTCGAAGCCTTCCTCTCGCGTCCCGAGCGAGCGCGCGCGGGCGCGACGCGGCTCCTGTTTTTCGTGAATGGCCGTCCGGTCAAGGACCGCACGCTCGCGCGTATAGTCGCCAATGCCTATGGCAGCGTGCTCGAGCCGGGCCGTTATCCGGTCGGCGTCGTCCACCTCGACCTGCCGCCCGAGCTCGTCGACGTGAACGTGCACCCGCAGAAGGCCGAGGTCCGATTCGCCGACGGCCGCGCGATCCAGGACGCGCTCTACAAGATCATCGCCGCGCCGCTGGCCCGCGCCTTTGGTTTGCCCGCGCCCGGCGCCTCGCCGTGGGCGCATTACCACAAGAATCGCGCGGAAGAGCGCAACCTCCCGCCCGAGCCCGCCACGCCCCCGCCGCCGGCGACGGCATTTTTGCCCGGGCTCTTCGGCAAGGGCCCCGCATCGGCCCCTGCCGATGCTTCCGGCCCTGCCCCCTTCGGCCAGCGAAAACAAAAGCCGGTCGACGAGGCCACGCCGCCGGTCACGACCTGGAATGGCTCGGGGGAGCTGCCGCTGCCGGAGCCTCGGAATGATCCTTCGGGACAAACCATTCCTTCCGCGCCCGAGCCGGACCCGTGGGGCCTCGCCGCAGACACGCCGCCGCCTCCGCCGGTTCCGACCCCGACGCCGCCGCCGATCGCCGCCCCTCCCCGCGCGATGCCGTATCCGACGGCCGAGGAGCGCGCGCAGACGGCCGACCGACCGGGCGCGTTCGGCTCGCTCTCGTTCGTCGCGCAGGTCCGCCGCACGTTCCTCGTCTGCGAGGGGCAAGATGGCCTCTTCGTCCTCGACCAGCACGCGGCAGCCGAGCGCGTCACCTTCGAACGCCTGCGCCGCTCTTACGAAACACGCGCCGTCGCCTCGCAACGGCTCCTGATCCCCGAAATGGTCACGGTCACGGCCGAAGAGGCGGCGATCATCGAGGAAGCGCAGGACGCGATCAGCCGCACGGGCCTCGACGTCTCGTTGCGGGGCATCCGCGACGCGGCGATCACGGCCGTCCCGCAGATCCTCGCCGCTCGCGCGACGCCCGCCGTCCTCTTGCGCGATCTGCTCTCGGAGCTCTCGCGCGTCGGCGAGCGCGCGTTCTCCGGCGCGATCGACCTCGCCCTCGCCACGATGGCCTGCCACGGCTCGATCCGGGCCGGCGACGCCGTCTCCAAGGAAGAAGCCGAGGCGCTCTTCCGCGCGCTCGACGAAGTCGATTTCGCCGGCCATTGCCCGCACGGCCGCCCCGTCGTGATGCGGATCCGGTGGGCCGAGCTCGAACAGAAGGTCGGGCGGCGCTGACCGGCCGGACGAAGAACCAAGCTCTTTCGCGCATGTAGCGCCTGCCCGAATTTTTTCTGTTGTCCCCGGCCGCCCTCCGTCGCCCATGGAGGGGAGGGCAACCGATGACACACGTGATCGCTGCAGGACGGGCCCACGGGTGGGAGGCGGTGGACGACGCGCCTCGGAAGCTCGGCCCGGACGAACGCGCCCAGGAGGCGCTCGCGTGCGGGGATCGCCGCGGCGCGCTCGTCCTTCTCATGCAGGAATACGGCGCCGCCATCCACCGGTATTGCCACAAGGTGCTCCGGAGCCGCCCCCTCGCGGACGACGTGCACCAGCTCGTTTTCATCCAGGCCTTCGAGGACCTCGGCACGTTCTCCGGCTCGAACGGATTCCGGCCGTGGCTTTATGCCATCGCGAACCACCGATGCCTCGACGCCTTGAAGGCGAACCGCAGGTGGTTCGCGCGCTTCGTCTTCGGCGAAGAGCCGCCCGAAGAAATGGACGCGGCGCCGTCGGCCGAGACGCAGGTGGCCGCGCGCGACCTGCCTGAGGCCCTGGAAGCGTGCCTCGGCAAGCTCAAGCCGCACGTGCGCGTCGCCGTCGTGCTCCGGTATCAGGAAGGTTTTTCGTACGAGGAGATGGCGCGTATCTGCCGCGAGAGACCCGCCACGCTCCAGGCGCGCGTTGCGCGCGCCATGCCCTTGCTCCGTCAATGCCTCGAAAACAAAGGGGTCGATCCGCGATGAACACCATGGCCATGTGCGACCGCTTCGAGCGTGACGGAATCCTCCAGATCGAGCGGGGACAGCCCCTCGACCCGCATTTCATCGATTGCGCCGCCTGCGCGACCGCGCAGCGCAAATACGAGCGTATCCTCGCGGCGTTGCCCCACGCCGAGCCCGAGGTGCAGCCGCCGATCGGGTGGCAGGCGCGCGTGCTCCGCGCGAGCGATACGAATGCGGAGCCTGCCCCGCGAAAGGCGCCCGCGTCGCGCCCCCTCGCGCCGGAGATCGCCATTTCCTTCGGCGTCGCGGCGCTGCTCCTTGCGGGTGGCCTCGGCGTGGGCCGCCGCGATGTGGCCGTGGACGTGACGGGCGAGCCTGTCGTCGAGCCGAGGGTCACGGTCCTCGAAAACGAGCCGGACACCCTTTTGCCCACGCCCGAGCCCCTCGCGCTCGCCGTACCGACCGGAGACGAGAGCGAAAACGCGGAGCCCCTGCGCGCCCCGAGGCCCGTCGCGCCCGCGCCTCCCAGGGCGCCGTCGCGGCAGGACGAGCCCGCGCCGCCGCCGGCGCCCGAGACCCGCGCCGAGTCCGAGGCGCGCAACGAGGCAAAGGCGCCCGCTCCGGAGCCCGCGACGAACGCCGAGCCGGTCCAGACGCCGAGCCGTGCGCGCAGCTATGCCCCGAAGATCGTTCGTCCTGCCAAGCTCTACGGGTTCGATTTGAAGTACCCGCGCATGGCTGCGTATGAACGTGTCCAGGGTGAGGTCAGCGTCCAGTGCACGATCCGCGCGGACGGCAGGAACACGAATTGCAGAATTCTGCGGGGCCTGCCTTTCCTGGACGAGCCGATCCTCCAGGCCTTGAGCGCGAGCCGGTCCGATCCGATCACGGTCGACGGTCGGCCCGTCGACAACAGCGATCACATCTGGCGCATCTCGATCACCCTGCGCGAAGGGAACGACCAACCGGCGACGGCCCGCGGCGTGCCCCTCGTGCGCTGGAAGAACGGGATTTGACGCCGCCGCTCTGACGCCGCTAACGCCGGTTTGGCACGAGGAACCCTTGTGCGTCGATCGAGACGGCGCGCTCCTTCAAGAGGTGCCCCACGGCCCGCTTGAAGGCCTTCTTGCTGAGCTGAAAAAGGGACCGAATCTGGTCCGGGCTCGACCGATCGCCCACGCGCGGCGCACCGGGGCGCCCGAGCACCGCGAGCACGCACGCCGCGTCGTTCTCGATTTCCTCGTGCGCATGTCCCCGCAACGAGAGCTCGAGCTTCCCATCGGGGAGGATGTTCGCCACGCGAAAACGCGCCGCCTCCCCGCGAGAAAGCCCGTGCGGCTCGTACGCCGGGACCAATCCGACGACCCGCCGTTCCAGAATGACGAACAGGCCGATGTCAGGATCGTTCCGCCACGCCTCCCCGTCGATCCATGCGTCGAGATCGTACTCGCCCTGATCGCGCAAGAGCTCGCTCACGCGCATCGTCCCGGCGAGCCGCCCCCGATCGTCGAGAAACAATCCAATCGGATGCCGCTCGCCCACGCGCACGTCGCGCGTCTGCTCGCCGTACGGCACGAGCAGCTCCTTCACCAGGCCCCAATCGAAAAACGCCCCGTACCGATTGACGTCCGTCACCTGCAGGAAGGCGACCTCGTCGAGCGTCACCTTCGGCGTGCGCAACGTCGCGATGGGCCGGTCGTCCGAATCGAGATACACGAAGACGTGGAGCTCGTCCCCTTCCTTCGTGCCCTCGGGGACCTCGCTGCGCGGCAGGAGCAAGACCGGCGCATTCGGGCGCGGATCCGTCGAATCGACGGCGAGGAATACGCCCGGCGGCCCCAGGCGCCGCACGGGCAGGGTCACGAATCGGCCGAGGAGATCGTCGTAAGGCATGCGGGTTGTCGCGAACGGCCTTTACTTGGCCGGCTTCGCCTCCTTCGGGAGCGGCGCCACGGTGCCGAGGTCCCATTCCTCTTGGATCGGCGACTCGTTGTCCTTGAAGGCCAGCACATACGCGAGGCCACCGTCGAACACCTTCTTGACCGTGCAGGCCCCGAAGCGCACGACATCCTCGGTGAGACACGGCGCGCCCACCGCGAGGGGCTTCGAGACATCGATGGGCGTCAGGTTCGACGCCTTGACCTTGTGCACACGCCGCCCCTCGCGCGCCCCGTACCCATTGCCGAACTGCGTCTCGACCGTGACCCAGGCGTCCTCGCCGCTCACCAAGAAGACCTGCGCGGCATACGACGTATCGGTGTCCGGGCCGCCCTCGAAGCGCACCATCGCGTAACTCCCCATGCCGAGCGGCGCCTCGAACGCGAGCACCTCCTCCAGCGGGAGCTTCTCCTTGCGCAGCTTCTTCATGAACCGGAGCGCGCACGTCGCCGATTTCGCGTCCACCGCCTCGATGCGCCCGACCCAGTGGCTTTGCCCGAAGTTGCAAATCGCGAATGCGCCCTTCTTGAGCCCCTTCGGCGGCGCCGCGGGCCGCGCGAGCGCCGCCGGCACCGCGTACTTGTTCCCCCGCTCCTCGTAGACGACCTCGTTCGCGTCGGCCTTCGCGACGGTGACGAGCTTGATCCGGACCGCGCCGAACGAATCCTTCGTCTCCTTGAGGCTGCCCATATTGGGCGCGACGACCCACGCCTTCGGCGTCGTAATGGCCGCGCCGGTCTTCGGCCCATCCCAGAGCGCCCAGCGACGAACCCCATCCGGGCCATCCGCGTCGTGCACGAGGCCCTTGGGCTTCTCGGGCTCGGCCGCGGGCTTGGCCTCGGGTTTGGCCTCGGGCGTAGCGGTCGGCGTCGCCGTCGGAGCGGCCGAAGGAGCGGCGCTCGGCGTGGTCGACGTGGCCGTCGCCGGGTCCGCCGGGGGCGGGTTTTCCGCGGTGGAGCCACCGCATGCGGCGACCGTGAGGACGAGGCTTGCGAGGATCGTAGGAGAAACGAGCTTGCTGTGGGACATGTCGCCCGCGGACCCTAGTCGAGGGCTGCGTGCGTCGCAATGGTCCCCGTGGGGCCGTCCTCGACCTAGTCTTTCGGCCAAACGACCCCGCGCTCGCGCAGATCCTTGACCGTGTCGGAGAGCGTCTCGATCGCGTCCCGGGGCGAAAAGCCGAGCTCCCGCGTCGCCTTCTTCGCGTCGAGGTACCAATAATGCTGGCTCATCTCCGCGCTCACCCGATCGATCGGGCTCTCGGTGTTCATCCGCTTGGCGATCCGCTCCATGATCTCGGCGCCCGCCTGCGCCAGGAGCAAGCTCTTCGGCGCCTTCACGCTCGGGCCCTTCACGCCCGTCACGCGCTCGAGCATCCCGAAGAACGCCTCGAACGTCAGGTTTTTCGCGCCAAGCAGGTATTTTTCGCCCGCCCGGCCCTTCTCCATCGCCGCCACCATCGTCGCCGCGGCGTCGCGCGCGTCCACGAACGAGAGGCCGCCGCTCGGGATCATCGGCACGCGCTTCTCCATGAACTTCACGACGTCGCCGGTCGACGAGCCGAGCACGTCCCCGGGGCCGAGCAGGAGCGAGGGATTGACCGACACGACCTCGAACCCGGGCCCGCTGCGGTCGAGCCCCGCGCGCTCGGCATAGAGCTTCGACCGGTAATACGGCCAGCGCGCGATCACGTCCTGCGGCGCGAGCGCCGTCTCGTCGATGATCTTCGCCTCGCGGCTCACGGCAATCGTGCCGCTCGTGCTCGCCAGGACGACACGCCGCACGCCCGCGGCCCGCGCCGCGTCGAGCGTGATCTTCGTGCCCTCGACGTGCACCCGGAAGAGCGCCTCCGCGTCCTCCGGCCGCCGCGAGACCCGGCCCGCGCAATGGAAGAGCCCTTCGCAGCCCTCGGCCGCGCGCTTGACGCTCTCGGCGTCGAGCACGTCGCCGCGCGCCACGGAAAAACCCTCTTTTCCGGCGAAGCCCGCGGGCTCCTTGCGGCAAAGCGCCACCACCTGGTGACCGCCCGAGAGCAGCACCGAGACGAGGTGACGTCCGAGAAACCCCGTGGCACCCGTGACGAGATAGCGGCTCATACGAGATCGAATACCTTCTGGAAGGTCAAGAGCAGCGAGATGTCGTTCGATTTCACGGCGCCCGACATGAACTCCATCGGGCTCGGCGTGTAGCCCTCACGCACGATCTTGAGGAAGATCTCCGGCGACGTCTTGAGCACGCAATCGGCCGCGGCGCCCTCGGGCTTGCCAATCTTCGCCTCGCACTTGTTCGGCTCGACGCGCAGCGTCCACTTGGCCTCGTTCTCGTTGCCGAGCGTGAAGTAATACGTGACCGGCGCGGTCACGCGGTTCGGGACGAACTTCGTCTCGAGGTCGCGGAACAGGAGCACGAGCGGGTGCTCCTGCTTCGGCGTCGCCTCCTCGATCCGGTCGATGTGCCGGATGTCGAGCACCTTGCCCTCCTTGAGGAGGACCACCGCCTGCCGCGTCAGCTCCGCGACCTTGCGACACGCCACGGTCGTCTTCATGCCGGCCGTGAGGCGCTTTAGCTCACGCACCTCGAGCGGCGGCCCGACGCGCGCCACGAGGTCGCGCTTCTTCAGGAAATTCGCGCCCTTGGGCAGCGCCTCGTAGGTTCCGCCCAGCCAAACCGGCAGGATGTCCACCTCGTGGTGCAGCGCGAGGTGGCCGATCGCCGCGCCAAACTCGTGAATCTGGCCGTCGGTGCTCCGCGTGCCCTCCGGGAAGATCAGGATCGTGTTGCCCTGATCGAGCAGGTCGCCCGCCTGGCGGAGCGCCTGCCGGAGGCCGCCCTTGCGATCGAAGGGCGCGAGGTTCGTCAGGTTCTCGAAATACGCGCGGCGCCATTTCCCCGACTCGAAGAAATAGTCCTGCGCCGCGAGCGAGACGAGCTCGTCGCCGTACGCGCCGAGGGCGTACTTGACGAACCCCATGTCGAGGTGGCTCGCGTGGTTCGAGGCGACGATCGTGTTCCGGTTGTGCGGGATGTAGGCCCTTCCGTAGACCTTGGGGTGCATCACCCGGTCGTAGAAGTTCATCTGGGCCTTCCCGAGGAGCTGCTTGGCCATGTCGGCGAGCGGCTTCGGGAACTTGATCGGCTCGTCCTCGCCTTCGTCGACCTTCGCGAGCTCGACCTCGTGCGCCGCCTCGCCGCCGATCTCGACGACGAGCGCCTCCACGTCGCCCACGGTGTCGCAACGCGAGAGCCGGTCGGTGTCGATCGCCCGGCCCGTCTGCGCTTCGAGCGCCGCCGCGAGCTCCATCGCCATGAGCGAGTCGAACCGGAGATCGCCCCGGAGGTTCATCCCCGGCGTGAGATCGGCCGACTTTTTGTTCGCGATCGTAGCGATCGCGTGGCGCGCCGACGCGCTCGTCGCCTGCCCCGCGCCCTCGCCCGCGGGCATGGCCGACGCGCTCGCGAGCTTCGCGAGCACGCTCTTCACCTCGCTGCGCTTGACCTTGCGGGTCGCGGTGCGCGGCAGGTCGTGATCCCACAGGTGCACGACCGACGGCTGCGCGACCTTCGGCAACTTCTGGAACGCCTCGCGCAACGCCTTCATCGCGCGCTCGTGGCGCTCCGCGCGGGAAGGACGCTTCTCGCCTTCCACGGGCTCGCCCTCGTCCCGCTCGGGCACGGCGAGGCACGCGACGCGCTCGCCGCCCTGCCCGTCATCGATGCCCACGATCGCGATCTCGCGGACGTGCGGGGTGCCGCCGAGGAGATTCTCGACGTCGTCCGGGTACACGTTCTCGCCGCTCGCCGTGACGATGACGTCCTTCTTGCGGCCGACGATGACGAGGCGGCCCTTCTTGTCGAGCTTGCCGAGATCGCCCGTGTGCAGCCACCCGGCTTCGTCGATCGCGGCGCTCGTCGCCTCCTCGTTGCCCGCGTACCCGAGCATCACGTTCGGGCCGCGCGCGAGCACCTCGCCGACGCCGCCCGCGTCGGGTTTGTCGATCTTGATCTCGACGTTCGGGATGGGCTTTCCGACCGTGCCCGGGCGCAGGCCCGGCGCGGCCTTGGCCACGGTGAGCACGGGCGCCGCCTCGGTCAAACCGTAGCCCTCGCTGAGCGGCAAACCGAGGCCCCGGAAGACGTTCGCCGTGTCCTTGGGCAACGCCGCGCCGCCCGAGATCAGGAAACGCACGTTGCCGCCGAGCGCCTTGTGCACCGTGCCGAAGAAGAGGCGGCCGAGGTTCAGGCCGGCCTTCTCCCCGAGCAAGCGGTTCAGCTCCAGGGCCCAATCGAAGGCCGCCGCGGCCGCGGGCCCCTGCTCCTTCACGCGCGCGGTCACGCGGCGCTCGAGCATCTGCCAGAGCGCGGGCACGCCGACCATCGCGGTGATGCGTCCCTCCGCGAGGCCCTTCGAGACACGCTCGCCGCTGAGCTCGCCGATGTAGATGATGCGCGTGCCGCGCGAGATCGGGAGGAGCAAGCCACACGTGAACTCGAACGTGTGGTGCAGCGGCAAGACGCTCAGGATGCGGTCGTGCTGGGCGAGCGGGAAGATCGGCGCGAGCGAGGCGAGCAGCGCCGTGAAGTTGTCGTGCGAGAGCATGACGCCCTTCGGATCGCCCGTCGTGCCGCTCGTGTAGATGATGCTCGCGATGTGCTCGCCCTTGATCGTGACCTCGGGCGGGGGCAGTTGTTCGTGTACATCGGGGTCCGCGAAGCTCGGGAGATCGTAGACGCGGAGCTCGGGGAACGAGGCGCGCGCGCCCTTGCCGCCCTTGCCCTCGACGAACGGATCCCAGAGCGCGATGCGCGCCCCCGAGGAGCGGAGGATGTTCGCGAGCTGGCGCTCCTCCAGCGCAGGATCCACGGGCACCGCGACCGCGCCGGCGCGCAGGATGCCGAAGTACGCGACGGGCCACGCAGGCTGGTTCTCGCCCGCGAGCAGCACGCGATCCCCCGGCTGAACCCCGACCGCCGCGAGGCGCGCGGCCGTGGCGAGCATGCCGTCCCGGAACTCGCGGAACGTGGTGCGCGTGAGGCCCTCGTCCGTGAGGAGCTGCAGCGCGACGGCGTGGTCGTGCCGCTCGGCCATCTCCTCGATCAGGTCGATGAGCTGGTCGTATTTGCGCAGGGCCTTGAGCTGCTTGTTCTGCTTCTCGTCGATGAGCGGGAAGACCCACTTTTCGAGGCCCGGGATGTGGATGTCCCACATGAACCAGCGCCAATCGAGCTTCTCGGGCTCCCAGTAGAACTTCGCGCGCTCGTCCTCGGGCATGCGCGCCATCGCCGCGCGCGTGTTCGCGCAGGAGAACACCCAGTCCGCCTCCGCGACGAACGGGAGGAAGATGTCCATCACGCCGGCCATCTTCTCCTCGGCCTTCGCCGCGCTGAGGAGCATGTCCGACGCAGGCTTGAGCAGCGGCCGCACCGGCCCGCCCGCGAGCTTGCCGAGCACGCCGCCGAGCGTGTTCATCGCCTTCGCGATCTGGTGCGAGCCGTGCTGCTCGTATTGCTTCTTCGTGAGGCCGACGGGCTCGAAGTACGCCTTGACCCAGTCGAAGAGCGCGCTCCGCTTGCCCTCGTACGCGAGCTTGCGCTTGTAGAGGCCCATGAGCTCGTAGTACCGCGTCATGCGGCAGCCGTTCGTGTCCGTCGTGCCGTACTGGTACACGGCCGGCGCCTTGCCTTCGAGCAGCTCGCAGAGCGAGGCGATCATGCCGCTCGTGACCATGTCGCAGGGGATGATGTCGAGGTGGACCCGGTGGTCGCCGGGGATCTGCACCTGGCCCTGCATGGCCATGTAGATGAACGGCGCGCTCGTGTTGATGCCCTCGTTCCAGCCGGGGAACGGATAGACGCACGAGGACTCGATGACGGCCGGACGCACGATCGTGTACGGCACGCCGCTCGCCGCGAGGACCTGCTCGCCGATGCTCTTCGTGTACGTGTAGATGTTCGTCCAGCCCCAGAAATGCGCGCGCTCGGTGCCGGCGTCGGTGAGCTGGTTCTCGATGAAGCGGCGCTTCACCTTCGCGAGCTCGGCGTCGAGCGCCGTGCCGCGGCAAGGCTCGCCGCGGGCCTGGAGGTTCTCCTTGGCCTCGTCGAGGAACGCGCTCTGCCGGAACGCGTCCTCGCAGCGGTGGCGCGCCTGCTTAATGAGGTCGAGGCACTCGTCGATCTCGCGCTGCGGATCCCAGTGCGAGCGTTCGAGCGTGCGCTCGGCGATCCCCGCGCCGAACCAGGTCTCGCCCTCGGCGCGCGGGAAAGGCACCTCGCGCGGGTCGACCTCCTCGATGAGGCCGGAGCGGTAGCCGGCGACGTAACACGTGCTCGTGTGCAGGACGGGCGCCCCGAGGCGGCGGGCGAGCGAGACGAGGTTCGTCACGCCGAACGCGTTGACCTCCAGCGCCTCGTCGAGCGGCGGGTTGAAGTCGACGACGCCCGCGACGTTGACGACCGCGTCGATCGTGCCGTCGATGCGCGCGAGCAGGTCCTTGTCGAGACCGCACTCGTGGTGGACGATGTCGCCCGCGATCGCCGTGATCTTCTGGGCCACCCAGGCCTCGAACTCGGCGCCCGGGTGCGCTTCGCGGATCGGGTCGAACGAGGCGGAGGTCGCGATCTGCGACCAGAACCGCTCCTCGGCGGTCTGGCCCGCCTTGGGCCGGACGAGCAGGTAGAGATGGCCGATCTCGGGGAACCGATGCAGCAGCATCGAGACCCAGACCTTGCCGAGGAAGCCCGTCCCGCCGACGACCACCAGCCGCTTGCCGGAGAGGACACGCGAAGGGAGCAGCGGGGTGCTCTGTGCAGCTCCGTTCACCGCTTGGGGGCTATGCCCGGCGGTGCCGGGCTGCGCCGCCCCCAAACCCCCAGTCGTCTCCGTCTCGCTCATGGAATTCGCCTCGTTTCCCCCCCGTGAGAGGGAGAGGATTTCGGGTCCCGCGCCGATCAAGTCAAGCTCGACGTGGCGCGAAGATCGATTCGCACTCGATTCGCACCACGTTCACGGCTTCCGGATGCCGAGCACGTGAAATAGAAATGTGTAGACGTCCACGGCTTCGAGCACCGCGTGGTCGAGCGGCGTGCCGACGCCGCGGCCCGTGTCGCCGCTCGAACGCAGGAGGATCGGCGCCTTCGCGCTCGTCGCCGCGAGCAGGCGCGCGGCCATCTTGCGGGCGTGCGAAGGATCGCCGCGCGGGTCGTTTTCACCGGTGAGCAGGAGCGTCGCGGGGTAGGGCTTGCCGTCCTCGACGCGGTGGTACGGCGAGTAGCCGTAGAGCGCCTTGAACTGCTTCTCGTCGGCGATCGAGCCGTACTCGGGGACGTCGTACGCGCCGTTCGGCGTGCCTTCGAGCCGGAGCATGTCGTAGATGCCGCCGCGCGCGACGATGGCGCGGAACATGTCGGGCCGCTGCGTGAGCGCCGCGCCCATGAGCAAGGGCGACTGCGGCGCGCCGAGGAGCGCGAGCTTGTCGCTCTTCGTCACTTTGAGCTCGAACAATCGCTCGGCGCAGGCGAAGAAATCGTCGAACACGGTCTGCTTCTGCGTGAGCATGCCGGCCTTGTGCCAGCCGTCGCCGCCCTCGCCGCCGCCGCGCAGGTTCGCGACCGCGACGATCCCGCCGACGTCGAGCCAGGCGCGCCGCGTGGGGTCGTAGTCCGGCGAGACGACCACACCGAAGCCGCCCTGCCCCGTGAGGATCGTGGGGTTCTGCCCGTCGAACTTCGCGTCCTTGCGGCGCAGGATGCTGAGCGGGATCTTCGTGCCGTCCTTCGAGGTGCACGTCTCGCGCACCACGGTCGCGTCGCCGAAATCGGCCGTCGCGGGCTGGGCCATCGCGGTCTTCTCGACCTTGCCGCTCGACGCGCGGAAGCGATACCAGGCCGAGGCCTCGGTGAAGCTCTCGTTCTCGAAGTAGAGGTCGTCCTCCTGGAGCAGCACGACCTCGTGCACCGCGGAGACGGGCAAGGTCGGGACGACGCCGCCGGGCTTGCCCTTGAGGTCGAACCAGCGCATCTCGGAGGGCCCGCCCGCGCTGCTGCGCACGTAGATGCGCTGGAGCGTGGGGAGCACGTCGAGCAGGACCGACTCGCCCTCGGGCACGACGACCGTGGCCTTCGCGAGCTGCGGCTTCCACGCCGAGGTGCGCAGGAGCTTGCCGCGCGGCGCGTCCTTCTTCGAGATGATGTAGAGGTCGCCGTCGGGCCCCGCGACCGTGCGCTCGACCTCGTCGGCGGCGTCCGCGACCTTGGAAAAACCCCCGCCCTGGCGGAAGACGTGGTGCTCTTTCGGCCCGCCGTAGCCGCTCTCGATGCGCGCCGTGACGAATTTGCCGTCGCCGCTCGTCTCGAGGTCGATCTGCGCGAGGCGCGGCAGCTTGTCGATGGCCGGCGCGTCGTCCTTCACGGGCGTGTAGAGCTTGTGGAAATAGACCTTCTGGAAAAACCCGCGATCCTCGGGTTTGCCCTCGCCCTCCGCGGGATACCGCGTATAGAAAAATCCGGTGCCGCCCGCATTCCAGGCAATGCTCTTGCCCTTGTAACGGCCGGCGCCCTGCGGGACGACCTCGGCGATCTCGCGGCCCGAGCCCACGTCGAAGACGCGGATCGAGCCGCCTGCGCGGTCGCCCTTCGAGAGCGAGACCGCGACCTTCCCGCCGTCGGGCGAGGCGACGTAATAATCGATCGAGGTATTGCCCGAAGGATCGACCGTGTTCGGATCGAGGAGGACCTTCTCGGCGTTCGGCTTGTCGACGGGCGTGAGCGTGACCAGGAACGGCTGCTGCTTCGGCGGGCGCCAGCGCATCGAAAAGAGGACGCCGCCCTTGTGCTGGAACGCGTAAAACGCGGGCGTGCCGTATTCGACGAACTTGCGCACGCTCGTGTAGAGCGCCTGACGGCCGGGGAGGATGTCCAGGAAGGCCCGCGTCCGCCGGTTGTGGTCGCCGACCCAGCTCTTGACGTCGGAGCTCGTGCCGTCTTCGAGCCACTGGTAATCGTCGGCGACGCTCTCGCCGTGGTATTCCTTGAACACGGCCTTTTTGGGCGTGGGCGGGGGCGCGTCGAGCTCGGGTCCCGGCGCCTCGACGGACGCTGAGGCCGACGGGGACGGGCCTGCCTTATCCTTCGGGCCGGTGACCGGCGAGGTGCCGGGGCAGGCGAGGAGGAGGAGCGCGAGGGGCGCGAGCGCCGCGAACGAACGGACCAAGGTCATGTCGGGGCGGAGGTTACGACGATCCGGACGATCTGTCAGGTCCGGATGTCGCCCCGCACGCGACACACCCCTGGGCGCGGAGCCACGCCCGTGCGCTCGGCTCGTCGTCGAAAAAGCCAAGGTCGAACCCGCTCCGCACGAGCACGCGCGCGGCGGTCGCGACGAGCTGCGCGAGCACGCGGGCGCCGAAGCTCGCGCCGACCACGGCGTCGACGAGGCGAGGCACGCCGCGCATCGTCGCGATGAACGTCTTCCGGCTCGTCGCGTTCATCGCGATCTCGCCCTCGACGATGCTGAGAATGAAGCCGGTCCCCCCCACGGCATGCGACTTCATGGCCGTGCCGAAGGCCTCCGCATCCGCGGGAAAGATCTCACCGCGGATACGAAGAACCACGAGATCCGGCTTTTCTATATCGATGTCGTGCGCCCCCGCCCTCACGACGCCCTCAGCCTCTCGCCCGGTGTGGCACCCGGACGCCCTTTTCCTCGGCGACGTGCAGCGCCGTCTCGTACCCCGCGTCCGCGTGGCGAATCACGCCCATTCCAGGGTCGATCGTCAATACTCGTTCGAGCCGCCGCGCCGCCGCGTCCGTTCCATCCGCGACGATGACCATGCCCGCGTGCAGCGAATTGCCGATGCCCACGCCGCCGCCGTGGTGGAAGCTCACCCAGGACGCGCCGCCCGCCGTCGTCGCCAGCGCGTTCAGGATCGCCCAGTCCGCAATCGCGTCCGAGCCGTCCTTCATGGCCTCCGTCTCGCGGAACGGGCTCGCCACCGACCCGCAATCGAGGTGGTCGCGGCCGATCACGATCGGCGCCTTCACTTTGCCCTGACGAACCAGCTCGTTGAACGCGAGGCCGACCTTGGCGCGATCACCATACCCGAGCCAGCAGATGCGCGCGGGCAAACCCTGGAACTTGACGCGCTCCTGGGCGAGCTTGATCCACCGCGCGAGGTCGGGATCGTTCGGCACGGCTTCGAGCACCGCGCGGTCCGTGACCAGGATGTCCTCCGGATCCCCCGAGAGCGCGACCCAGCGGAACGGGCCCTTGCCCTGGCAAAAGAGCTCACGGATGTACGCGGGCACGAAGCCCGGGATGTCGAAGGCGCGCTCGCAGCCGGCCTCCTGCGCGCACGTGCGGATGTTGTTGCCGTAGTCGAAGACCTCCGACCCGCATTGCGCCATCTCCAGCATGGCCTCGACTTCGATCCGCATGGAGCGCTTCGCCCGCGTCACGTACTCCTTCGGGTTCGAGGCCCGGAGCGCGGCCGCCTCCGCGAGCGAGAGGCCGTCGGGGATGTAGCCGATCAGCGGATCGTGCGCGGCCGTCTGCTCGGTGACGAGGTCCGGCACCACCCCGCGCCGCACGAGCTCGGGGAAGATGTCGGCCGCGTTCGCGCAGATCGCGATCGACGTGGGCTGGTTCTTTTCGACGGCCGCCTCGATCGCGGCGAGCGCCTTGCCGAGGTCGTCGATGCGCTGATCGACGTACTTCGTCTCCAGGCGGCGCTCGATGCGGTGCGGATCGATCTCGACCGCGAGGCAGGACATGCCGGCCATCGTCGCGGCGAGCGGCTGCGCGCCGCCCATGCCGCCGAGCCCCGCCGTGAGCACCCAGCGCCCGCCCTCGCGGCCCGAGCGCGCCTCGTGCGCCTTGCGCGCCGCGACAAACGTCTCGTACGTGCCCTGCAAGATGCCCTGCGTGCCGATGTAGATCCACGAGCCCGCCGTCATCTGGCCGTACATCGTCAGGCCGAGCTGCTCGAGCTTGCGGAACTCGTCCCAGTTCGCCCAGCGGCCGACGAGGTTCGAGTTCGCGATGAGCACGCGCGGCGCGTCCGGATGTGTGCGAAACCGACCCACGGCCTTGCCCGACTGCACGAGGAGCGTCTCGTCGTCCGCGAGATCCCGAAGCTCGCGCGCGAGGACATCGAACGCCTCCCACGAGCGCGCCGCCTTGCCCGTGCCGCCGTACACGACGAGATCGTCCGGCCGCTCTGCGACCTCGGCGTCGAGGTTGTTGTGCAGCATGCGCAGCGCGGCCTCCTGCACCCAGCCCTTGCAAGAAAGGGTGGAACCGCGGGGCGCGCGGACCGGACGGGGACCTGATTGGCGGGTCGACATGCCCCCGCTTTACCACGACAGCCGGAGAATGGGGACCGCTCGGCGCTACGGGATCAAGAGGAGCTTGCCCGTCGTCTCGCGGCCTTCGAGGCGGCGGTGGGCCTCGGCGGCGTCCGCGAGCGGAAGCTCAGCGTGGATGCGGACGGAAAGCGCGCCCTCGACGATCCGCGCGAAGAGCTGCGCGGCGCGGGAAGCGAGCTCCTCGCGCGTGGCCGTATAGTCGTTGAGGCTCGGCCGCGTCAGGAACACCGAACCCGCCGTGGAGAGGCGCGTCGGATCGAAGGGCGGGACCATGCCGCTCGATTGCCCGTAAAGCACGAGCATGCCGCGCCGCTTGAGCGCCAGCAGGCTACGATCGAAGGTGTCTTTGCCGACGGAGTCGTACACGACGTCGACGCCTGCGCCATCCGTGTGACGCCGGGCTTCGGCGGCGAAATCGACCTCGCGGTAAAGGATCACCTCGTCGGCGCCCGCGGCGCGCGCGAGAGCGGCCTTCTCCGCGGTCGAGACGGTGCCGAACACGAATGCGCCCGCGTGATCGGCGAGCTGGCACAAAAGCAGGCCCACGCCGCCCGCGGCCGCGTGCACGATGCACGTATCGCCCGGGCCGAGCGCGTACGTCGAGGTCACGAGGTATTGCGCGGTCATGCCTTGCAGCATCACGGCCGCGGCCGTCTTCGTGTCGACGCCGTCGGGCACGACGACGAGCTTGTCCGCGGGTGCGATCACGTGGCTCGCATAGGAGCCGGGCACGCTCGACCAGGCGACGCGCTGGCCGGGCGCGAGCGACGTGACCTCGGGGCCCACGAGCTCGACCACACCGGCACCTTCGAGGCCGATCCGCCCAGGAAGGGGCATCTTGTAGAGACCGGTGCGCTGATAGACGTCAATGTAGTTCACGCCCGCGGCCTCGACGCGGACGCGCACTTGACCTGGTCCTGGGGTGGGGGTGTCGATCTCGGCGAGGGAGAGAACCTCCCGGCCGCCCGGCGTGGAAACGGCGATGGCGCGCATGCGTTGCAATTCGCCGAGGTGGCCCCGAGCGTCAAGGGCTCGATGGGTGGCCGAGAACGAGCGGCCACATTCCAAAGCCGATCGGATTCTGGTATTGCGGGGGAGCCATGGCCTTCGATCGCCCGACCCCCGTGAGCTTCCATGCCCCGACGGTCCTCGCCGTGGGTCTGCCGCCTGACACCCTCACGCGGGCGGGCGTGGTGCTCGAGCCCTCCGGCGTGGGCCTGCGCGAGTCGAACCTGCTCGATCTGCGCAGCGACTCGGCGCAGTATCGGCCGCTCGTGCTCCTCGTGGACGCCGAGCTCTACGACTTCGACCCCGAGGCATTCGACATGGTGGCGAAGGACGTGGGCGCGAAGCTCGGGGTCGCGGGCAGCCCACGCGAGGCCGAGGTGACGCTCGGGCAGCTCCTCGCCGCCGTCGCCCGGAAGAGCGCGTTCCCGCCACCGCCGCCGAGCAGCGCGGACGCCGCGACCGACAAGTGGGACTTTTCCGAGGTGGTCGCCGCCGTCGCCGCCGCCGAGAGGCGCAAGTAGCCGAACGACAATCGTAGGGTTGGACAAACGACGTTCGTCCGGGCAATTCGATCGGCCCCGACGAACGCGTCGACCTCACTTCTTGTCGCGAAACATCGTCACGAGCAGCACGAGCGTGGGTTTCCCTTCCACCTCGTGCACGACGTGGGCGTCGAGCGGCACGACGACGCCCGGCGACATCGGGAACACCTCCTCGCCCACGCGGAGCTCGCCCTGGCCTTCGAGGCAATGGATGGTGATCGGGTGGATCGCGTGGTGCGCGGCGAGCACCGCGCCCGCGCGCAGCGCGATGAGCACGAGCTTGCGGCGCTCGTCGGCGAGGACGGTGCGGACCTCGCGATCGCCCTCGCCGCGGAGCGCCTCGCCGAGCCGGATCGGGGTGATCGTCATGGCGTGCTCGTCAATGCGACGCCTCGGGCTCGACGAGCTCGACGAGCACGCCGCCCGTCGCGCGCGGGTGCACGAACGCCACCTTGTGCCCGCGCGCGCCGATGCGCGGGGTCTCGTCGATCAGCGGGACGTGGAGCGATTTCAAGAGCGCGAGCGCGGCCTCCAGGCCCTCGACCTCCACGGCGATGTGGTGCAGGCCGGGCCCTCTTTTTTCGAGGAACTTTTGCAGCCCCTCGTTGCCCTTCGGCTCGATGAGCTCGACGTTGCTTTCGCCCACGGGCAGCAGCACGGCTTCGGTTTTCTGCGAGGAGACGAGCTCCCGCACGGTGGGCTCGAGGCCGAGCGCCTGCTGCCACTTCACGAGCGCGTGATCGATGTTGTCGACGGCGATGGCGACGTGATCGATGCGCTTGATCTTGATCATGATGCTCTCCGGGCCGGTGAGTGAATGCAATTCACGTGCGACGCCGCACGAGGAGCGTGCGGGTGATCTCGACGGCCTTCTCGGGCACGCGGCCGGCCGTCTTGCCGAGCTCGGGCGAAAACAGATCCGCGCCGCGCTCGAGCAGGATCCGCGCTGGCGTGTTCTTGAGCCCGATCACGCGCAGGACCACGACCCCCGTGTCCTTGCCGCGCTCTTCCTTGGCGACGACCGACGACGCCGCGTAGAGCGTATCACCGGCGAGCACGCCGCTCGGGTGCGCGCCATCGTCGAGGCCGAGGTCCCACACGGCATTGCCCGCGGTGTCGCGGCTCGACAGCGAGAGCACCCAGGCGAGCACGAGGCCGCCGAAGACGACGCGCGTCTTGGCGAACGAGCTTTTCTGGCAATACCGCTCGTCCACGTGCATCGGATGCGAGTTCCGAAAGAGCGTCGTGAGCTGCATGTGCTCGGCCTCGCTCACGGTGCGTCCGCCCTCGTGCGCGAACACGTCGCCGACCTCGAAATCGTCCCAGAACGTGGGAAATACCGCCCGGCGCGGCGCCGGCAGATCCCCGAGGAGCGCGGCGGGCGCGCGGGGCGTGGCCGACACGGCGGCGCGCTCGTCCACCGGGCTTTGCGGGGCGATCGCGGCCCGCCCGGCGACCTTGCCCACGCGCACGAGCACTTTGCGTTCAAACGAACAGACGACCTCGCCGTCCTGGTTCGAGACCTCGGTGCGCACGTGGACCACGCCTTTGTCGCCGGTCGAGACGGGCCGCGTGCCGATGACCCGCGACGCGGCGACCACGGTATCGCCCGGGTAACAGGCGTTCGGGAAGCGCACGTCCATGTACGCGAGGTGAGCGATCGCCTGCTCGCTCACGTCGTGCACGCTGAAGGAAAGGCCGAGGTTGAGCAGCAAGAGCGGGTGGACGGGCCTGTCGCGGAGGCCGAGCTCCTGCGCCGCGCGCCGGCTCGCGTAGGTCGGCATCGCGTCCTGGAAGGAGGCGGCGAAGAAGGCGAGCATGCCCTCGTCGACCGTCACTTCCCAAGGATGAGCGTAGATCGACCCGGGAACGAAATCGTCGAAGAGCCTACCGTAGCGGATCGTGTGGAGCATTCGGGATCGGAGGAGTGCCGAGGACGAAGCGGGGGCGAGCATGGCATGAGTTCGGGGCGGATGCGAAGGGAGAGCGCGCTCTGCCGCTTGCTTGACGTCCGCCGGACCTTCGTGCAGAAGTGCGCGTCGGAGGAGCCCTTCCACGCATGTCCCGGCGCGACACATGGCTCACGGTGATCGATCGGTTCGATCCAGAGCTCTCGCCACGAAACCCTGCGTGGCGCGCGCCGCGAAGCCGGAGCCCTGCGGGGACGATCTGCGAGTGGCTGGACATTCCGCGTGGCATCCCGCGGCTCCTCGTGACGGGCACGATCGGGACGGGCAAAACCACGGAGCTCCAGCGCATCGCCGAGGAGCGGACCGGCAAGGAGTTCGTGGTCTTCGTGGACCTCGAGCGCCATTGCTCTGAGGTCGTGCACGACGCGCAGGCGATCGAGCGCGTGAGCCCCTGGGAGGTGTGTTTCCTCATGGGCGTCGCGCTTCTTCGCGCGGCCGAGGAGCGCCTCGCCTACGAGCTCCCCGAGGCGCACCGCAAGGACCTGGAAAAACGATGGGCGGCGCTCGCGAAAAGGACGAACGCGGATGCGCCGCCGCAGATCGACATCGCCTCGCTCGCGAAATCGATGGTCGTGCTGGCATCCTCCGCCGCCGCTGGCGCGCCCGGGGCCGTGGGTACGGGGCTCCAGGTGCTCAAGGCCGGCGCGGAGGCCGTGAAGTGGACGGCGCCCTTTGGCAGAACGCGAGAATCGCTCGCGGACCAGGAGTCCGACGTCCAGGCATTGCTCGATTGTGTCAATACGCTGATCGGACTCGTGCAGCAGCGCGGATCACGCGTGCTCTTCATCATCGACGGGCTCGACAGGATCCGCGATTTCAACCGCGCAAGGGCGCTCTTCCTCGATTCGGTTCTCATTTCGCAGCTCGCCTGCCCCATGGTCGTCTGCGGTCCCTTCGCGCTGCGGCATCATCCGGCGACGGCAGCCATCCGGGGATTTCACGATGTCCCATCGCTCGTGAACGAGCCGGTCCTCCGCAAGGACAACCCGAAGGAACGGGGGCCTGGGGTGGCGTTTTTCCGGGAGCTCTTCGCGCGGCGTGTGGCGGATCTCCCGGGCGGGCATCAACTCTTCACGGCAGAGCAGATCGACAACCTCGCCTACTACTCCGGCGGCCGAGCGCGGGAGTTCGTGAAGTTCGTCTTTCGCATCGCCGGCCTCGCCCATCGGGAAGACCTCGTGCAGGCCACGGACGAGCTCGTGGAGCGCGTGCTCGAAGAGGCCCGGCGGCAGCGCGAGACGGGGCTCAACAAGGGCCACATCCGGACGTTGGAGGAGATCGCGAAGGATCAGGATCATCGGCTCCCCGAGGGCAACCTGGCGCAGGAACTCCTCACGTACGGCACGCTCTTGCCGTATCCGAACGACTCGGAGTGGTATTTCCCGCACCCGCTCCTGCTCCGGCACATGATCAAATTGTGAACGACTGGATCGAAGAGATCCGCCTGGGCCTTCGGCTGAGCCCGCGAGGCGTCCTCATCCTGGTGGACGAAGCGGTGCCCGAGCGACTCGGCGGGCTCGTGCGCGCGCTGCTCGTCGACCATCCCGATCTCGAAGTGCTGGCAAGGCCCGCCGAGCTGCCCACGCTCGCCGACGGCTCGGTCGTGGTGCTCGTACCGGAAGCCGAGGACGCGTCCTGGCTGAACATGAACCGCCCGGTCTTCGCGCGAAAATCGCTGAAGGTCGTGCTGTTCTGTCGGCGCGAGGTCACGGAGGTGCTGGCCCGGGAGGCGCCCGATTTTTACGATTGGATCGCGCAGCGGCACGAGTGTCCGCCGGGCGTGGCGGAGCATGCGGTCTTTGGGATCCGGCAGGCGCTGCGGTGTCGGGCGCCGGGGATCTTGTTTGCGTATGGGAACGAGCATCGGTCCCTGCAGAATCAGCAGGCGCGAATCGAGCGGTTCGAGCGGATCTTTCGAGAGGCTTTGCCGGGACGGAGCCTCCGGTGGATCCATGCGACGAAGCCCTATGCGGAGATCGTTCTCGAAATCCAACATGCAGGGCGAGCGTGGGTCGCGTGTGACGTCACTAGGCGCAAAGAAGCCGAGCGGTTTCGGCTGGCTCTCATGGAGGCGCGGCGCAAGACGAGGGCAATCCTGCTCGTCCCCTACCCTTACGAGGATAGATTCTGGAACATCTTGGACGATGTGTGGAGCCAGCTCGACGAAGTGATAAAGCTGCTGGCGAATGCGGGCGCCACACATCCAGGACGGCTCGCAGCGGTCTCGGGACAGGAGACGGTCGTAATCGGATACCTGATCGAACTGTTACGGAGGGGCTATCCAGAGCATGAACTCCTCGAAGCAATGCTCTGCTCCGCGGACCCGGGCGCGAGGCTCAGCGATAGGATTCTAAGCGCTGGCCTGGAGCGGGCACCCATCCAGGGTCATTTCATCGTTCCTTCGGTCCAGCGCTACCTCGGCAAACGCATCGGGTTGTGGCGTCCCTCTCGGCGCCCAGCTCGAGAGGTCGAAGGGTGGGAATTCGCGGATAGAGACGGCCCCTTTTCTCTCCTCCAAGGCCGCGCACTGCGGATCGAATTCCTCCTCTGTCAAGGTGAGCGGCTGCCAGAGCGCTGGATCGACCTTTCGCGACTCGCCTACGAACACGGTGATTTCGAAGCCGCTGCAGTATGGGCAACGCGATCGCTGACTATAAGGGAGAACGCGAACGCCTACTTTCTGCAGGGTATCGCACTGCTGGAGTTTGGACGCATCACCTGGGAGGCCGGTCTTACAGAGGCGACGACGTTGATGCCGACAGCCTGGAACGCGCTCCTCCGTGCCGAGCAGATGCTCGACCCCGACGTGCCGCCCGAGGACATGCTCACGCTCTATTCGCGGCTCGCTGAAATGGAGTTAAGTCGCGGCATTGCACCAGGGAACGTCTGGCAGATCCAGCGCGCAGTCATGCTCGTGGACGAGCCGCGAGCCCGGCCAAAGGATCTGAGGCGCATCGCGGAACTGCTGCGGCGCACTGGCGACGTGGAGCGTGCTGAGGCGATCCTGACGTCGGCACTTGGAAGAACGGGAGATCGTAAGGAGCGCGCGCAGATCTGCTTTGCGCTCGCTCAGTGCGCACACGCGCGGAAGAGCTTCGAGGAAGCTGATGCGATCGCTGAAGGTCTGGCGAACGATCACAATACGTCTTCCTACAAGGACCTGCGATTCGACATCGACCACTTCCGGACCCGGCTACGCCTCGAGCGAGGTGAGCCGCGGGAAGCTCTCACGATCGCCGATGCCGCATTGAAGAGAGAGCACCCGTATTCCTCGGCTATCGCCCCGGAAGGCATTCACCGCGTGCCGCTCGTTGCCATCGCGCTCAACCGCGCCGGACGCGCCGCAGACGCCGAGGTCTTGCTCCGTAGGCTCCTCGCGCTTCCGGTCGAGCCGGACTTCGAATCTCGGTTCCTCGGCCTCGCGTCCCGCGACGCGCTCCTTGCCTTCGTGCGCGACACGGAGCTTCGCATCCAGCTTCACCCCCAGAACCGCAAAGAACTCTGGAACGAGCTCGCCGCCGCCCTCCGCTCCCAAGGTCGCCACCTCGAAGCCGCCGAGGTCGAAGCGCAACGCGACCGGGATCTCGGCGAACCTCCGCCCGCCTCGTGAGCTTGACAACGCACTCACCCCATGCCTCGTCCCCCGGGACACGCACGGCCCTTCCTCGACGCCTCCGCGCCCCCTCGTGCGTCACGCACGACCCCTCCTCGACGTGAGGATCCACCCCCGCGCGCCACGCAAGATGCTCACTCGCCGCGCCGAGGGACCTCCGTGCGTCACGCACGCCCCTGTCACCCCCGCGCCGGGCACCCCACATGCGCCACGCAAGATCCCTCCTCCCCGCGTCGATCCCCCCTCTCGCGTGAGCCACGTCGCTCGCTCCCCCCTTCGAGCGACGCCCTCTCGCTGTCCGTCAGCCTTCGCTGCCCGACGGCCCCTCGTCTCCGTCGTCGTTTCGCTTCCGGCGCGGCTTCGTCGCCGCGAGGAACGATGCGACGCGCTTCGGCTGCCCGGGGAAGTGCTGGAGCAACGCGCCCTCCAGCTTGTCGATCTCCACGTTGATCTCCCCGATGTAAAGCAACTCCGACGTCCCTTGCAGCGCGAGCGCGGACATCGCCGCCTCACGCTCCTTGCTGTTCGTCTCCAGCGTGTCTGTCGCGTTCGAAAGGCGCGGCGTCCACTTCGTCGCGAGCGCCGCGCCCGGCTCGCGCCCGAGCTCCTCGATCCACGCGCGCCCTTGCTTCACCTCCCGATCGACCCCGAATGCCTGCGCGTCCGAAGGGGTCACGCCCACGAAGAACCGCGTGTAGGGCGGACGATCGCGCCGCCCCTCCGATTCGTTGACGACATCTCGACCGAAGCTCGCCGTCTCCGCGTCCCAGCGCGCGTCGGCCACGGACAGACGCGCCCTCGCCCGCCCGAGCGCGCGCTCCAGCGCGCGGCGCTGCGCGGCGAGCCCGTCCCCCTTCTGCGCCAGCGCGTCCCATAACGGTGCGAGCGGCCGCGTGATCGGATCACTGTCGAGCGCGCTCGTGATCGCGGCGCAGATGTCCGCGGCGGTCTGGGCCGCCATGTCTTCGCGGAGATGTGTGGCCATAGGCTCCTCCCTGCGGGGTCGAAGCTACCATGCACGGGCGCCGCGCCGTCAACGTCCGCCGGAATATCGACCCGCGGACTTCCGTTTGGTAACGTTCACGTTCCGCCAGGGGTGCGGGGGAAAAGCGCATGTCGAGCACGCACAAGGACCTGAAGGTCCGTATGGTCCAGCAGCTCGCGGACGTCTTCGGTCGTGTCGTCGGCTTGAAGCGGACGGGACGGCTCGACGAAGCGGTGGAGCTCGTCCACACGACGGCCATCCATCTCTTCGGCCCGATGTGGGAGACGCTCTCGCGGCACGACGCATCGAGCGCGGCGATGATGCTCGGCAGCCGCGAGAAGGTCTCTGCGTGCGCAATGCTCACCCAGCATCGGGCCGAGCTCGACGATTTGCGCGGCGACGTGTGGAAGGCGCAGACGGGCTACAAGCGCGCGCTCGAGCTGCACCTCGAAGCGGCGCGGCTCGGCGCCGACGTCGACGTGCCGACGCGATCGGCGCTGAAGGCGCTCCGGCCGCGGGTCGACGAGTCGAAGCTCTCGAAATCGTACCAGATGCAGCTCGAACGAATCGCCGGCCTCCGCTGAGCCGCGGAAGCGCTTGACAGCGCCGAGGAACTTCCGTGTCCTCGCGTCACTCCTGCCGCCATGCTGAGCGCTCGCCTCCTCCCGCTCCTTTGCCTCGTCTCTCTCGCCGCGTGCCGCACGCCCGACAGCGCTTCGCCTCCGCCGCCCGCGACGGCCACCGCCGCGGCGACCCCGAGCGCCGTGCCCGCCCCGATCGCGAGCGCCGCCCCGGCCCCTTCCACGAGCGCCGCGCCCGTTCCTGCGGCTCCGCCCGAGCCTTGTGGCGAGATGGGGTGCCTGCTCTACGACACGCCCCAGGCCGCGTTTGCCGCGATCCTCGCGGAAAACCCGCTCATCCTCGGCATCGGCGAGTCGCACGCGCAGAAGGGCAAGGAGGGCATCCCCACGGCCACGAAGCGCTTCACCGACACGTTTTTGCCCATGCTCGCCGGCAAGGCGAGCGACATCGTGCTCGAGATCTGGGTGTCCGAAGGCAAATGCGGGAAGGAAAAAGAGGCGCAGGTCGCGGAGCAGCAGAAGCCCGTCACGCAAGGCCAGGCCAAGACGAACCAGAACGAGTTCGTCACGCTCGGCGACGCGGCGTACGCGCTCGGCGTGAAGCCCCATATCCTGCGTGCGAGCTGCGCCGATTACGACGCGATCGTGAAGGCCGGGCCGGATTCGGTCATCGTCATGCTGGAGATGATCACGCGGCTCATGGATGAAAAGGCCAAGGCCCTCGCCTCCCGCAACGCGAACGCCGGCGCGGGCAAGATGGTCCTCACGTACGGCGGCGCCATTCACAACGACCTCACCGCGCGCCCCGGGCGCGAGAAGTGGACGTTCGGGCCGGATCTCGCGGCCGCGACCGCGGACCGGTACGTCGAGCTCGACCTCGTGGTGCCCGAGTTCATTCAGGACAACGACGCGTGGAAGGCGCTGCCCTGGATGCCGCATTTCAAGCGGGACGCCCATCCCACGAAGACCACGGTCTTTCGACCCGCAAAGGGCTCGTTCGTGCTGATCTTCCCGACGACAGATCAGTAACGCCGACCACATCTCCAAATTTGCCGCGGCGCGCATTTCTTGCCTGACCTATTGTGCGCGGGCCCCAATTTCGTAGATGATGCGCTGCATTTGGCTTCGCAGCCCGTTCCATTCCGGAGGTTCGTTCCATGTTGCATCGGCGTCATCTTGCTTCGTTCACACTTTCGTCCCTCGCGCTGGTCCTCGGCGCGGGACTCGCGGGCTGCGGCGGCGACGAGCCGCTTCCGAACATCACGGGGTCGAGCAGCTCGAGCGGCACCGGTGGGCAGGGCGGCGGCGGCACCGGCGGCGTGGGCGGGGAGGGCGGCGTGGGCGGCCAGGGCGGCGGCGGCATGGGCGGCGGCGGCATGGGCGGCGGCGGCGGAATGGCGTGTGTCCCCACGCCCGAGGTCTGCGGCGACAACAAGGACAACAACTGCGACGGCGAGGTCGACGAGGGCTGCTGCACGCCGGGCAGCACGCAGGCCTGCTACACGGGCCCCGACGGCACGATGGGCGTCGGCGCCTGCATGGCGGGCGTGAAGACCTGCAACCCCGACGGCCTCAGCTACGGCCCGTGCGTGGGCGAGGTCGTCCCGGGGCCCCAGACGTGCGGCCTGACCGACGAGGACTGCAATGGCGTGGTCGGCGACGGCGCGGGCTGCCTGTGCTCGCCGGGCGCTTCGATGCCCTGCTACACGGGCCCGAACGGCACGCAAAACGTCGGCATTTGCAAGGGCGGCACCGCGACGTGCGCGCCCGACGGCCTCTCGTACGGCGCGTGCGCGGGCCAGGTCCTGCCGCAGGCCGAGACCTGCAATGCCGTCGACGACGATTGCGACATGTTCGTGGACGACGGCGCGAACTGCGCGTGCGCGCCGAACTCGACGAAGGCCTGCTACACGGGGCCGAATGGCACGGCAGGCGTGGGCCTGTGCAAGATGGGCATCGAGACGTGCGCGCCGAACGGCTCCGGATACGGGCCGTGCGTGGGCGAGATCGTGCCGACGCCGGAGAACTGCGCGACCAGCGGCGACGACGATTGCAATGGCCAGGCGCCTGCGTGCACCGGCGACACGAGCTGGGTGCGGACCTTCGGCAACAACCAGGCCCAGATCGTGCTGGCCTCTGCGACCGATACGCAGGGCAATGGCGTCGTCGCCGGCAGGTTCTCGGGGGCGATCACCCTCCCCGCGCCGATCGGCACGCTGACCAGCACGGGCAACGACAACCTCTTCGTCATCAAATACAATTCGGCGGGCACCGTCGTATGGGCGAAGAAGTACGGCACCGCGGCCGGGCAGGACGTGTCCAGCGTTGCCATCGACAGCGCGGGCGACGTGCTCATCACGGGCGAGTTCCTTGGCTCCATCGATTTCGGCGACGGGGCGCTCACGAGCAACATGGGCTCGCGTGATATCTTCGTGGCGAAGCTCGCCGCTGCCACGGGGAACCAAGTCTGGAGCCAGGCCATCGCGAACGCGTACACGCAGGAGGAGGCGAGCGTCGCGGTCGACGCGGCGGACAACGTCTACGTCTCCGGCACGTTCTCGGCCAACCTCACGATCGGCGCGCACGTCATCTCCCCGAGCGCGGGGGGTGGGCTCGAGCTCTTCGTCACGAAGATGGACAAGAATGGCACGGCGCTCTGGGCGAAGGCGTACACCGGGCCGGGGACGCAATACATTTACGACCTCGCGGTCTCGCCCGCCGGCGACATCGCGCTCGCCGGCGCGTTCCAGAGCAGCCTCGATTTCGGCGGCGGCAAGACGCTCACGAGCGTCGGCGGTTATGACATCTTCGTCGCGAAGCTCGACACCATGGGCAACCCCGTCTTCGTGATCGGCGCGGGCGACGCGGAGCTCCAGCGCGCGAACGCCGTGACGATCGACAGCGCGGGCAACGTGCTCGTGACCGGCGAGTACAACGGCTCGATGGACCTCGGCAATGGCACGGTCACGAGCGGCGGCGCGGAGGACGTGTTCATCGCGAAGTACAGCCCTTCCGGCTTCCACATGTGGAGCAAGACCATGGGCGGCATCAGCACGCAGCGCGGCAAGGACATCGCGGTCGACGCGTTCAACAACGTGCTCGTCACGGGCCAATTCTGGGCCACCACCAATTTCGGCAAGGGCGACGTCTCGTCGAACGGCGAGCACGACATCTTCGTCGCGAAGTACAACCCCGCCGGCACCGCGGCCTGGACCAAAAAGTTCGGCGGCGGCCTGACGGAGTCGGGCGAGACCATTGCCGCGGACAGCTCGGCCAACGTGTGGATCGGCGGCAGCTACCGGAGCAACAACGTCCTCTTCGGCGACGGCACCTTCACGACGAACGCGGGCGGCGAGGACGCGGTCGTCATGAAGCTCGCGCAGTGATCCGAATGTAACGGAAGGACACACCCTTCAACGCACGCCCGCGGCTCGCAGAGGGCCGCGGGCGTGCGCGCCTCGCTCATCCGCTCACGCGTTCACTCGCTCGACGCCTCGTCGCCGGGGCGCGAGAGCATCGGCTCCGAGGTGCAGTCGCGCTCCTCCGTGACGTGGCTGAAGACCACGCGCCGCGCGGTCTCCGGCCGCGGGAATCGTACGAGCACGTATGGATTCGTGAGCGCCTGCGTCACGAAGCAATGGGGGCCCGGTTCGAAGAGCCGGGTCTCGATCGTGAGCGTACGCCCGTCCGTGGATTGCCCGATGTACGAGATGTCGGCCTCGTAGCCGCCGGTCGGCATCGTGCCGGGCGCGTACAGGATCACCCATTCACGCTGGAAATCGAGGTCTTCCGGCGGCCGGCTGCCGACGAAAGCCTGGTACATCCGCGGCGACGTCAGGAGGGTCCGCAGCTCGCCGCGCGGCCGGCCGGAGGCGCGCACTTCCAGCTCCGTGAAAGGCACGGCGATCTCGCCCGGGTTCGGAGCCCGCGGCGCACGTCTGCTTCCTTCCCTGGCCAAGGCGTCACCGAGGGCCGTGCACGAAACGATCGCCACGAGAGCCCAGCCGAGCACGTTCTTCCGGGAAAACGTCTTCATGATTCCCCCAGGGCGAGGTGCCCGGCAAGAGCCGGGCCGACCAGGCTGGACCACGCATTCCGCTTTTCCAGCTCCCCGAAGGTGGAATCACTCGGCATTCCGAATTCGAAGAAAGCCCAGGTTCGGGGCGGCGGGCGCGGCGCTGGGCCATGGACGGGCGGCGGGCCGCGCGCTAGGCTCAGCCTGCTCGTCGCCTGGTCTGGAGAGCACGATGATGACGATTTCGCGAGGCAAGCGCCTTTCCCTCGGCCTCCCGGCTGCGCTCATGGGTCTTTGGCTCGGATGTGGCACCCCTGTCGTGCCCACGAAGAGCGAGCCGGTCCCGGCGCCCACGACGCCCGAGCCGGACCAGGGCCCCACGCCGTCGGTCCCGGGGGCCGAGGCGCCGCCGGCCTCGTGCGCGCACGGGCTCGAGGCGCGCGCCTCGGTGGACGTCGCCCGCGGCGCGTCCGCGTTTTTCTACGAGGACCGGCCCTCGCTCGGCAGGCTGGATGCGGGCGCGGGGTACGTGTACCTCGATCACGACAGCCAGAAAGCATTCGTCGCGCGGCTCGAAGCCTCGGGCGCGGCGAAGAGCGTGCGCGAAATTGTATTCCCGGACAAACACGAGCGCTCGCACGTCGTGGGGGCCTTCCGCGGGAGCGACGTCGTGGTCGCGTCGGTCGTGTATCACGCGCAGCAGGAGGCCGATATCGAGCTGGTGCGGCTCGACGCGCAGGATCGCCCGCTCTGGTCGGCGCGCGTCGATCCTTCGCCGCGGCTCGACGGCACGCCCGCGATCGCGTGGGGCAAGGACGAGATCGCCGTCGCCTGGACACGCGGCCCCTATCCCATGCACGAGTCGGTGCGTGTCGCGCTCGTCGACGCGAAGACGGGCAAGGTCAAGCGCACCTTCGAGCTCTCCACGGGCGAGAATCCCGGCGTCCCCTCGATCGTGTGGGACGGCGAGGCGTACTGGGTCGGCTGGCATTCGCGCGAGACGCGCGGCACGATCGAGATCCGTCGCCTCACGGAGAATGGGCTCTCGGGCGTGGGCGCGACGCTCCAGGGCGGGGTCAATCCTTTCCTCTTGCCCACGCCCGCGGGCCTCGCCGTCGCCTGGGATCAGGACCACAAGATATGGCTCGCGGTCCTCGACGCCGCGGGCCATCCCAAGCTCGCGCCGCGGGTCGTCGCGACACACCCCGACCCCATTGCGTCGCCGCGCAAGCCCGTCCTCGCCTGGGACGGCGTGCGGTTCGCGGTGGCCTACGAGGCGCATTTCCACGCGTCGGTCATCGTCGCGCGGGATCCGGAGGCGCTGATCACGATTGTGGATCCGAATGGCGGCGCGGCGCCGCCGCTGACCCTGCACGACAAGGATTCGTCCGGAGAAATGCCCGCCGTCCTCTGGATCGGGAAAGAATGGCTCGTCGTATACAACCGGGATCGATTGCAGAAAGGGAAAACGCCCGAGGTCGTGGCCGCCCGCCTCGCCTGCCGTGAAGCCCCGGCGCCGAGCGAGACGACCCCGGCGGGCCCGTGTGATGCGCGCACGCGTCCCGCGCCCGAAGCCTTGCGCCTGCAACCAAACACGGGCGCGGCGTCCGTCCTTTCGCTCGACGACGGCGGTTGGGCTGCGCTCCGCCTCGAAAAGGAGGAGATGATTTTCGTGCGCGTCGATCGCGAAGGAAAAACCACGACGCGCGCCGTCCTTCCCGCGGCGGCAGGTCGACGCGAGCCAACGCTCGCGCGCGTGCCCGGGGGATTCGCGGCTGCGTGGATCGACGAACAGGGCGGCGTCGAGGTCGGGAGAATCGACGAGGCCGGCGCCATGCGGAAAACGACGCGCCTGCCCGGAGACCCCATGACGAGCCGGCCTGGCCTCGCCTGGACGAGCAAGGGCCTCGTGGTCGCCTACGCGCGCGGGGGCGCGGTCGTGACGGCGCTACTCGACGGCGCCGCGCGTATCGTCTCGCAGCCCGCCCCGGCGGCACGATTCCCCTTCCAGCCCGGCGATTGCGCGCTCGGCCATGGCCCGAAGGGGCTGCTCGTCGCGTGCGTGACCGGCACCGAGCGGACCGAGACGAGCGTGATCCGCGTGGCGCGCCTCGACGACACGGGAAAGGCGATCGGCGCCCCGTCGCTCGCATCCGGGCCCTACGCCTTGCTGCGGAATCCGTCCGTGATCGGCACGGCCGACGGCTTCTTGATTGCCGCGACCGGGCCTTTCGCGCGGGAAGTCGTCACAATCGAACTCGGGCCGAACGGCGAGGTGCGCCGGCCCGAGCGGAAGCTCCTGTCGAGTTATGGGTATGGCGCGTTCGGCGCCGCGGTGACCGGCAAAGACATCGTGGTCTTCGGGATCGACGGGCAGACGCTCGCGGAGCGGACAGTTTGTCCTGAATGAACGTCAGGCCGAAGCGCTGACGCGGATGGGGAACTGGTCCATGGTGCGCATGATCGGGTGCATCCCATAGACCGGCTCGCCCGCGATCTCGATCGTCGGATACCGCGCGAACAGGCTCTGGAGCGCGATCTCAGCCTCCATGCGGGCGAGCGAGGCGCCGAGGCAGAAATGGGGGCCCAGCCCGAACCAGTGGGTCCCCGTGTGCTGGCGGCGAATGTCGTACGTGTTCGCATCGGCCAGATACTCCGGATCCCGGAACGCCGACATCAGGAACAGGAAGACGGGTCGGCCCCGCTCCAGGTGGACGTCCCCGTACGCGAATGACTCCGTTGCATACCGAACCATCGGCACCCGGCCGAAGATGTTGAACCGGAGGGTCTCGTCGAAGGCATTCCGCGCGAGGCTCGGGTCATCTCGCAAGATCGCGAGCTGCTCGGGGTGCTGGAGCAACGTCAGGATCGCCTGATTCGTCCCGTGGTACGTGGTGTCGGTGCCGCCGACGAGCAGACCCGCGACGAGCGAGACGAGCTCGGCGTCGGAGAGCCGATCCTGCTCATCACACGCGTTGATGAGTTCGGTCGTCAGGTCGTTCGGCATCGGGTTCGCCCGGCGATCGGCGATGACGGCGCGCACGATCGCCATGCCGCGCGAGATGATCGGCATGCACGCCGCGAATTGCTCGGGCGAGAGCCCCGGCATGATCGTGGAGATGAGGGCCTCGGCGAAAGCCACGAACTCCGGCACGTGGTCCGAGGGGATGTTCAGGATGCTGGCGATCACCCGCACGGGATATTGCCGGGTGAATTCGGTGGAGATGTCGACCTCGCCCTCCTTCGGAAGCTTGTCGAGCAGCGCGGCGATGATCGCCTTCACCTTCGGGCGATGCGCCTCGACCGCGCGGGGGCCGAACGTTGGGTTCAGGAGCTTGCGCAGCCGCGCGTGCGCCGCCGGGGGGACCATGAAGAGGTCGTTTTCGCGTAGCGCCGCGAATTCGGGGAAGGCGGACTTCAATTCAGGAGGAAAGCCGGCACCGAGGGTGGGATCGACTCCGAGCCTCGACTCTCGCAGGAGCGCCATGCAATCCCGGTAGCGGAAGAAGATGTACCCGCCTCCCTGTTCCCAGTGGTAGACGGGCGACTCTTCACGAAAGCGAGCGAGCAAGGGGTGCGGATCCTTGGTGAACGAAGGATCCATGGGATCGTAACGCAGAGGTGCGGGCGTCGTCATGAGCGTATGCATAGCACGCCATGACGACGCCCGCCGGACGTGGAAAATTACTGCACGAGAATCATCGAGCTGCGCGGCGGCAAGTTTACGGTGGGTCCACTCACGGCCTGACCCGTGAGCAAGTTCGTAAGGTTGCCGCTCGGCAGGTTTCCGACGGATCCCTGCGTGTCGCCGCGGTTGATGGCAACGTAAACCGTCTCGGTCGAGTGCACCATCTTGTAGGCCATCGTATCGTTCGAGGCCCATAACGACGAGCGCTTGCCCCGCCGGAGCGCGACGTGATCCTTGCGGATCTGCCCGAGCTTTTCGAGGTGCGTGCGGAGCAGGGTCTGGCCGGCGGAGTACCCGTTCCATTGCATGAACCGCCGGTTGTCCGGGTCACCCGCGCCGGGCAAGCCGATCTCGTCGCCGTAATAGATGAGCGGGACGCCGCGCGTGGTCATGATGAGCGTGAACCCGTTCGCCATGCGCTCGAATGCGTCCTGCCCGGCGGGCAGACCCGGCTGGTTTTGCCAGTTCATGTTCTTGCCGCCGTCCCAGGAATCGCTCCAGAGCGGGTTTTGCTGGGCCAGGTGAATGACACGGGGCAGGTCGTGGTTGCCGATGAACGTGCTCATGACGCCGTTCCCGTAGGCGTCGTCATTGCCATTCAAGAAGCCTTCGAGCTGCTGCATCGTGCCCTGGCGCATGAGGACCTTCGAGCAGATCTCGGCGCGGAGCGGGAAATCGAACTGGCCGTCGAGCATGGTCGACGGATTGACGTACTTCTTGATGAGCGCTTTGTCGCCCGTATACGTCTCGCCGACCATGTAGAAATGCTTGCCCGTGACGGAGTCGATCTCGGCCGTGACGCGCGAGCGGAGATCGGTGAGCCACGACATGTGCATGTGTTTCAGCGCATCGAGGCGGAAGCCGTCGATGCCTGTCTGCTGCCACCACCAGACCATGTTGTCGATGCTGTACTTGCGCGCCGCCGCGTTCTCGTAATTGAAATCGGGCAGGTAGGGCGTGAACCAGCATTTTTCGGTGGTCGCGCCGTCCCAGGAGCAGCCCTCGCCGCAGACGCAGTTGCCGCCGCTGCCGTTCGTGTTCGGCCAGAACCAGCTCGTGTTGTCCTTGTAGACCTGCGCCGAGTCGTGCGCGTGGTTCGCCGCATAATCGATGAGGACGGTGATGTTCACCTTGTGCGCCTCGTCGACGAGTTCCTTCAGCTTCGCCATCGTGCCGAAGCGCTCCTCGGCCTTGTAAAAATCCTTCGGCCAGTAGCCGTGGTAAGCGCTGTAGTTCTTGCCGTCGTTGCCGAAGCCGGCGAGCTCGGTGTTGTCGATCGGGACCGTGAGCCAGAGGGAGTTCACGCCGAGCTTCGTGAAATACCCGTCCTTGATCTTGTTGATGACGCCCTGCCAGTCGCCGCCCTGGTAATTGGACGCCGTCGGGACGTTCGGCACGGCCGCGCCGTTGTTCGAGGGGTCGCCGTCGAGGAAGCGGTCCACGAAGACGAAATAAAGGACCGCGTCGCGCCAGGCTTCGACGGGGCTGTCCTCCGGCGGATCGTCGCACGTCCAGGGGTCACAGGTCGTCGGCGAGACGAGGCTGTTTTTCCCACCAAACCCGTCGTCGATCGTGTTCGGGTTTCCCGGGTCATTGATCCAGTTGTTCCCGTCGATGACGAACTTGTACTGGACGGGCTGGTTGTAGGGAATCGGGACGGTGGCTTCCCATTGCCCGTTCGCCTTCGTCATGGAGACGCCCACGTCCCAGCCGTCAGCGGCGAAATTGCCGCGCACGACCACGCTGGTCTGGCCCATGTCGGCGAGCGTGAAGATGTATTCGCAGCGCTTCAAGCTATCGTCACACATGGGCGGGCCCGGAGGCTCGCCGCCGCCCGCGCCGCCCTGGCCCGTAGGGCCGCCCGCGCCGACGCCGGAGCCGGAGCCGCTGAGCACCGGGGGTTTTTCCCCGGGATCGTAGCCGCCCAATCCATCGGGCGGCTGATAACCATTGAGTTCGTCGCTCGAACAGGACGCCGCGCCGAGCAGTGGCGCGACGAGGAGGCCCGAGAGGGCGAGCGCTGTGAACGTATTCATCGAAGTTTTCATTCGGAGGCCCGTCAAGGTGAGGGGTTGCGGCAAGGGCTCCCCGCGCGCACGAGCACGCGGAAGGAGTGGGCTTCGAGCGGAACGGCGCCGCCGGCGGTGATCTCGATCGTCTCGCCGGAGAGGACGTCGATGTAGTTGCCGAGCGGCACGGCGCCGGTCGGCACGGAGACGAGCGCCGTCTTGCGCGCGAAAAACACGAGCACGGGATCCCCATCCCCCGCGTCCCGCAAATAAGCATATTCGTCCTTGGTCGCCACGATGGGCCTGCGCGTGCCCGTACGGAGCGCAGGCGAGCAACGGCGCAAATGGCCGAGCCTTCGGACGAGATCCCGCACCTCCGATTGCAAAGACCCGATCGCCAAGGGATCCGGCATCACCCGGCGCGCGTCCGGATCCCCCGCGCCCGCGAGCGCGAGTTCGTCACCATAATAGAGGACGGGCAGGCCGTGGAGCGTCAGGATGAACGCGAGCGCCATCTTCGCGCGCGCATACACGATGGGATCCGTCGGCTGCGCGGGTTTGTCGTACCAGGGGTCGTTCGCGCCGTCGCCCGTCACCTCGGAGACGAACCGCGACGTGTCGTGGTTGTCGATCATGCGGCCGAGCACCGCGCCCGAGCCAACAATAGCCGCGTCGGTCGAGACGAGGATGTCTTCGAGCTCGGAGAGGCTTCCGCGGTCGAGGCCAAAGACCTCACGGAGCTTCCACATGAGCGGGAAATCGAAGGCACCGGAGAGGCTATGCGGGCCCAGGAAATACCGAATGCTCTCGATGCCGACCGCGCCGGGGCCGGTGAAGACCTCGCCGATCGAAAAGAGCGCGTCTTTGCCGGCCGCAAGGCGGCCGAAGGCGTGCGTGATCCGGCGCGTGGCCGCGCGCGGCATCATGGGGACCGCGTCGATACGCACGCCGTCCGCGTCGAACTCCTTCATCCAGAAGACGGCGTCGTCGACCTGGGCCCGCATCGAATCGGGGTGCTCGAATCGCACGTCGGGCATGTACGAGGTGAACCAGCACGTGGAGAGCTTCTCGCCCCAGCCGCAGCCGGGCGAGCCACACACGCATTTGTCGAGGCCGTCGTTGAACCAGCCCTTGTTCCGGTTCGCGAGATATCGCTCGTTGTGCTCGTAGACGTGATTCGGCACGAGGTCGAAGATCACGCGGATCCCATGCCGATGCGCTTCGTCGACCATGGTGTGCAGGGCGTCCTCGCCGCCGATGCGCGGCTCGACCCCGCGTGATTCGAGCGGCCAGTAGCCGTGATATCCCTCATAAGGCCGGCCGTCGCCGCGGCCCTCGCGGATCTCGATGGGATTCGTGTAGACCGGCGAGATCCATAGCGCCGTGACGCCGAGCTCGTCGAACGTGCCGCGCTCGATTTCCGTACGCACGCCGTCGAGCGTCCCGCCCGCGCGGGAGCCGGATTTGTCCGGAGGCAACGGCGCGAGCGGCGCGCCCCCGTCGCCGCGGAAACGGTCGATCATGAGGTGATACAGGAGCCCCTCGTGCCACGCGTTCTGCGCCGGATCGACCCACGCGACGGCGATCTTCGGGCTCGCCTCGGCCCCGGATTCGTCGGCGCCGCGAAGGGTGAACGTATGCTTGCCACGGCCGAGCCCGCGCGCGACGAACGTGAATCGCCCGTCTGCCGCCTGGGCATTCCAGGGCAATATCTCGCCGCCGCCCCGATGCTCGGCCCGCAGCGACGCAGGGTCGAGCGCGGATCCCTCGGGCGACGCCAGAAAGACGCCGCTCACGGTGACCTCGTCGCCGGAGACATCCACGGCGTCGACACGAATCTCCGGCGCGCCGCAGCTCTCGGCGATCGCGAGCGAGACCTCCTCCTCGCCCTTCCACGTGGTCAGCGGATTGAGCCTGTCGATCGAGCGCTTGCCCCCCTGGACCATGCGGTATCCGTACTCCCCGGGGGAAAGATTCAATGGGAGCAGAAACCATCCGTCGTCGCGTTGCTCCAGGGGCTTCGCCTCGGCCCAGCCGTCCCAGCTCCCCTCGACGCGGATGTCGTCTCCCGAGCCGGGTTCGGCCCAGATCACGGTCGCGCAATCACGCCGCGGGAATTCGGGTCCGCCGCAGCCCGCGGAGGCAAGCCCGAGCACCAAAACCCATGCGTGAAGGAAGGACGTCGTTCGCATGGCTCCTCGTTATGCATTACCACACCGGACGGCCGTTCGTCATGCATGGAGCACGAAGCGACGCCCGAGCGCGGGGACGGATCGGCGGGGTTCCTGGTTCGAATCGATTTTAGCGCCGACAGCGGGAAAGAGCATACGCGATCCCCGCCTGGAGCGTGCTCCGCGTGGGGACCTTCGCGCCGAAGTCGATGTCGAGCTTCACGAGCGCCTGCGCGACGTCGCCCCGGATACCGGTGATCACGACCTCGGCGCCGAGCAATTCGACCGCGCGAACCGTGTCGAGCAGGCGGCTCGCGACGTGGGTGTCGACCACACGGACGCCCGTGATGTCGATGATGAGCGCGCGCAAGGGCCGCTTGCTCGCGCCTTCGAGCGCGACGCGCAGGAGATCCTCGGCGCGCCCGGCGTCCATCGCGCCGATGAGCGGGATCACCATGACCTTGTCGGTGATCGGAACGAGCGGCGCAGAAAGCTCGGCGAGGCGCGCGCGCTGCATTTCGATCATCGCCTGCTCGAACGAGGCGCGCTCCGCCTCGGCCTTGGCGCGGCGCAAAAGCTCGGCCTGAAGCCCGTCGTTCGCCCGCGCGAGGTCGTCCGTCCGGCGCCGCACGTCTGCGAGGAGGAGCGCATTCTCGAGGGCGATCGCCGCCTGCGACGCGAGGAGCGAGAGCAGCTCGACGCGGTCCTCCGAGAATGCGTCCTCGACGAGGCGATTTTCGAGATAGAGGACGCCCGAGAGGGCGTCGCGGTGGACGAGCGGCAATCCGAGGAAGGAACGGGGCGCAGCGAGGCCGAGGTGCGAATCGGCCTCGAACGGCGTGCCGGCCGCGCCGCGACCCATGACGACCGGCGAGCGCGTGCGCGCGACGTATTGCACGACGCTCGGCGCAACGCCGGAGGCTCCGGCGAGCGGGCGCATGGCGCCGACCTCCGCGCCGTCGACGGTCAAGCTCGCGCCGATGAAAAGCTCTCCTTCACGCGCGAGGACAAGCACGGCGCGGTCGGCGCCCGCGACCTCGAGCACCGTGCGGAGGAGGCGTTCGAGCAGGCGATCGAGGTCCATTTCGCCGGCAATGGCCTGCGCCGCCCGCACGATGGCCATGGCGTCGAGCGACCTGCCGCCGCGCGAGGGGCGATCGGTGACGCGCGCCGGTTTGTCCGCGGGACCGCTCCCTCCCTGTCCGGACGATGTGCCTCCGAAGACGTCGGGGTGCCGCGCTTCGAGGTCACGCACCTTCGCAGTCGCGCCCCAGCGCGCATACGCGCGCATCGCAGCTTCGAGGTAGGGGCGCGAGAGCTCGTGCCGCCCGCGGCTGGCGTAATAATGCGCCGCACGCTCGGAGGCGAGCGCCTCATGGTGAACGAAGCCGTTTGTCCGGGATGATTCGATCGCCTCGTCGTAAAGCTCGCGGGCCTCGCCATGAAGCCCTTCTGCCGCGTGAATCTCCGCGGAGATGAGGCGATGCAACGGGAGACAGTTGTCCGGAAAAAGCCCGAGCCAGGCACCGAGCTTCGCGTGGTACGGCGCGAGGCGTTCTTTCAAGCGCGCGCGCTCGGCCTCGTCCGCGCCGGCGAGACGCACCGCGAATGTGAGGGCGACGAGGAAGGTGGCGAAGGTCTCCAGATAAAGCCACATACCCGCGGCCATCTGCCCCTCGGTGCGCTCGGCCCATACGAGCGCGCCGTCGAGATCGCCGTGGAGCAAGCAGAGCTGCGTCCGCAGGGCGTGGTGCATACACGCCGCAAATCCGAAGTTGCGTTCGATTGTCGCGACGAACGACGCATCGTCGAACGTCTCGCCGTCGAACGAGGCCGGCGCCCGGGTGCGCCCGTCGAGGGCGGCGAGCATCCGACCGAACGCGGCGAGCGTGTATGTGGCGAGCGGATCCCGCACGTCCGGCAGGATCACCGTGGCCTTGGCCCAGGCCTCGCGCACCGAGGCGAGGGGCTCGCCCGCCCAGTACCGCAGGGCGACGCCGAGGTAGAGCGAATACGAGATGTACGGGACGTCGCCCATTCTGAGGCTATGGACGAGCGCGCGCTCGACGAACGGGAGCGCGCGCCGGACGGGCAAAAAAGGCGTGGAGCACGCGCCGAGGGTCCAGGATGTCCTGCCGCGGAGCGCCGGGTTTTCGATGCGATCTTCGAGCAGCACCGCGAGGTCGAAAAACGCCCGCGAGGCTGGCCCGTCGCCGAGGATCATCGCCAGCATGAGCGCGTAACTGGCATACGCGTACGACGCGACGTCGGCATGGCCGTGCTCGACGCAAGCGGCGACGAGCCGCACGATGACGACGAGGTAAAGCGCCTGATCGGCGATGTACGTGGGCGGGACGAGCGCCGTGAGCAGATCGAGCTGCGTGACGACACGCGGATCCGCGATGCGCGGGGCGCGGGCGAGGTCTACCGGCGTGCGCCCGCCGACGAGGCGCGCGATATCGGCGAGCGCCGCAGGGAGCGAAGCAGCCTCGGCCCCTCGCTCAGGCAAAAGGACGCCGAGCTCGGACAAACCTTCTCGCCCGGCCGCAATGGCATCCATGTACCGGCCGCGCGAGACCTGGAGGGCGAGGCGCTGCCCGTGCACGCGCGCGCGTTCGAGCGGCGTTCGAGCGTGCGAGAGCGCCTCGGAAAAGAGCGCCTCGGCGCGTTCGGCGTGTCCCTCGATGTACACGCATTCGGCCCACGAGGAAAAAAGCACGAGGGCAAACGCGGGATCGGTGGCGAGCGCGGACGCCGAGAGGAGCGCAGCCGAGGCGTCGTAGAAATCGACGGCGACGCGGAACGCAGCCTGCGATTGCGCCTTGCGGCCCGCCTCGAAGAGCAGGTGCGCGACGGAGAGGCGTTCGTCCCCGTCGTCGAGCAGGGAGGCGCCTTCACGAAAATGGTGGGCGATCTCGAAGAGACGATCGCCTTCGGCGCCCGTCTCGGCGCGCATCCCGCGGCCGATGGCGAGGTGCACGCGCGCACGCGCGTCCCCTTTGAGCAGCGCTCGGGCCGCCTCACGCACCTTTTCATGCACAAAATGGTACGTGCCGGTCCCCGGGACGATCATCCCCAGATCGATCGCCTCGGCGAGCGGCTCGGAGAGGTCGGCCTCGGGTGCGCCGAGGATCACCAGGAGTTTGTTTTGCTCGAATCCCTGTCCCAGCACGGCCGCGGCGGCGAGGACGCGGCGCGCCCCGGGCGAGAGCTTGCTCAGCCGGTCGGCCACGAAACGGGCGGCGTCGTCGGGAATCGGCACTTCGAGGATACGCCGTTCGTCCCAGCAAACGGCGTTCGTCGTGGGATCCCGATCGACGAGGCCTTCGGAAAAGAGGGCGTCGAGCACGTGCAGGACGAGAAATGGATTGCCGCGTGCTTTGCGGTGCAAAAGGCGCGCAAGCGCCGCGACCTCGTGCTCGGCCACGGAGAGGACGTCCGCAATGATACGCCCGACGTCCTCGGGTTCGAGCGGGCCGAGGACGATTTTTTGAAGGGAGACGCCACGCGAGGTGATGGATTCGAGGAAGGCGCCGAGCGGCCGCGCGGGTGCCGTGTCCTCCTCGTGCGCTGCGCCGAGGACGAGCAGACGCGAGAGGCCTTCGTCGGCGAGGACGTCGGCGAGAATGGCGAGCGTGTCGGCGTCGGCGTGATCGAGGTCGTCGAAAAAAACGGCGACGAGGGGCCAGTGCTCGCAGAAGACCCGAAGGAAAAGGCAAACCGCACGCCCCACGCGGCGGCGCGCCTCGGCGGCCCCGAGATCGGGCAGCGATGGAGATGGCCCGAGGACGAGGGCCACAACGGACGCGAGGTCTTCGAGCAGCGCGCCCTGACCGTCGAGGGCCTCGAGGAGACGCGCGCGGATCGCATCGAGGCGTGCTTCCGGCTCGGCGAGGGCGCGGCGCGCGAGGGCCGTGACGACCTCGGCGAGGGGCGCGCGGGGCGCGGCTCCTTCCTTGGGCTTCGTCGCGACAAACAGGCCGCCCTGGTGGATGATTTGCTCACGCGCCTCGGCGACGAGCGTGGATTTGCCAGAGCCGGCCGGGCCCACGACGAGCACGAGCTCGGGCGCGCCCGCCATGGCTCGCCGCGCGCATGCAGCAATCGCGCGGGCCTCGGCCTCGCGGCCGAAGGTTTTGTCCCAGATACGCCGATCGTCGGGGCCGTCGCGGGTACCGAGGGGAAACGGCGCGGCGGCGGGGCCTTCGCGCAAGAATCGTTCGAGGTCGAGCGCGAGCGCGCGGCCCGTCTGGTATCGCGCCGCGGGCGCCTTCGCGAGGAGCTTCTGCGTGATGTCGGAGAGCACGCGCGGGACAGCCGCATCCCGCTCGTGCGCGGGCACGGGCGCGCGCGCGAGGTGCGCGTGGGCGAGCGCCAAGGGATCGGCGGAGACGAACGGCGGCGCGCCCGTGAGCATTTCATAAAGAATGGCGCCGAGGGAATAGAGATCGGCGCGCCCATCGAAGCCACGGCTCGTGCGCCGCGTGCGCTCCGGGGCTGCATACGCGAGCGAGGACTCGCGGACCGGGCCACGCCCATCGGCGCCGCTGCGAGGGCCGGCGTCGGCGAGGAATGCGTCGTCCGACGCGGGCTCGACGAGGATGGTCGCGGGCGAGAGATCACCGTGCGCGCGGCCTGCGCGATGAAGCTCGTCGAGCACGAGGGCGAGCGCGAGCGTGACGCGCGCGGCCACCTCGGGGGTTTGCATTCCAGACGCGAGGAGGGCGGCGAGGGTCGATTGTCCACGCTCGTCTCCTTTCCCCAAGCGGCTCATGCCGAGTCGTCCCTCCGATGTCGTTCGAGTCGCAGCACGAGATCCCCGACGAGGCCCGTCCAGCCGGTCTGGTGCGAGGCCCCGAGCCCCTCGCCGGTGTCTCCGTGGAAGTATTCGTAAAAGAGGAGGTTGTCCCGGAAATGCGGGTCGAACTGGAAGAGGTCGGAATCGCCATACACGGGGCGCTTGCCGTCGGGTCCGCGCTCGAAGAGGGCGACGAGGCGCGTCGCGATCTCGTCGGCCGCCTCGCGGAGCGTGCGGGGCCCATGCGTGCGCGTGGCGGGAATACACAAAACATCGCCGAAGCCGTGGTCGAGACGGAGGAGCGAGCGATAAATCATGTATGCCGTGGGCATCCAGACGGGACCACGCCAGTTCGAGTTCCCGCCTTTCATGCGGCTCTTCGATTCCCCCGGCTCGTAGCTCACCTCCAGCCGGCGTTCGCCCTGCCAAAGGACGACAGGCCGTTTCTGGTGCTCCTTCGAGAGGGAGCGCGGGCCAAACGGCGAGAGGAACTCGTCCTCGTTGAAGAGGTGGCCGAGGACGCGTTCGAGCTTGCCGGGCGGGACGGCCGTGAGGACATACCGGCCGTCGGGGCGCTTGACGAGGGCCTCGGCGAGATGGGGTTTTTTCCCGAGGAACCACTCCATGCGGCGACGGAAGTTGTCCAGCTTGCGATAGACCTCGGGGCCGATGACGTGCACGGCGAAGAGGGGAATGAGGCCGACCATGGAGCGCACGGGCAGGTGGTGGGGCTCGCCGTGGACCGTGAGGATGTCGAAGTAAAACCCCTCGGCGTCGTCCCAGAGCGGGATCTCGGGTGGCTCGGCGTGGTGGAAGGTGTAGGCGATGCGGAGGAAATGCTCGAAGAACTTGCTCGCCGCGTCCTCGTACGCGGAGTTTTCCATTGCGAGCTCGAGGGCGATCCGCATGAGGTCGATGCAATACATCGCCATCCACGCGGTGGCGTCGGCCTGTTCGAGCTTCATGCCGGGCGGCGGCGGCTCGCTGCGGTCGAAGACGGAGATGTTGTCGAGGCCGAGGAAGCCGCCCTCGAAGACGTTGTTTCCCTCGGCGTCGCGCTTGTTCACCCACCAGGCGAAGTTGATGAGCAGCTTGTGGAACATGCGTTCGAGGAAGAGCCGATCGCCCTTCCCGCGCTGCTTGCGCTCGATCTTGTAGAGTTGGTAGGCGGCCCAAGCGAGGATCGGGGGATTGAGGTCGCCGAACTCCCATTCGTAGGCCGGAACCTGGCCGTTCGGGTGCTGGTACCACTCCTTGACCATCAGCTTGAGCTGGTTTTTCGCGAGGTCCATGTCGATCGGCGCGAGCGCGAGCGCATGGAAGGCGAGGTCCCAGGCCGCGAACCAGGGGTATTCCCATTTGTCGGGCATGGAGATGACGTCGGCGACCGAGAGATGCCGGAAGTCCTTGTTCCGGCCGCGGAGCCGCTCGGCCGGCGGCGCGATCGCGTCGCCGCGGAGCCAGACGTCGACGTCGTAATGGTAAAGCTGCATGGACCAGAGCAAACCCGCGGAGGCCTGGCGCTGGATCGCCCGACGCTCGTCGGACATGTGCGGGCCTTGCATGGCCAGGTAAAACGCGTCCGCCTCGGCCTTGCGTTTCGCGAGGAGCTCATCCGAGCCCTCGAACGGAGCTCGCTCGGGCTCGGGGCAAAGCCGCGCGCGGAGAACGACACGGCCCCCGGCGGGTACATTGAACACGCGCCACGCCGCCGCCTTCGAGCCACGTCCGGCGGGGTTTGTCTTGGATTCGTCGCCGTGGACGACGCGCGCGTGGAAGGCATCCTTGACGTAAGGCGTGCGCGAGGGCGAGCCGAAGAGGCGCTCGGTGTTGGTCTCGTTGTTCGTGAAAAGGAGGGTCGTGTCGTCGCCCTCGATGTAAAGATGGAAGGCGCCGAGGTCGTGGTGGGTGCAGCGGAGGGAGGCGAAGCCCTCGCCGCGTTCGCCTTCGTGGATCTCGGGCGGCGCGACGACGATTTCGTCCCACGACCAGGTGTTGCGGAACCAGAGGTGCGGCAGGACGTGAATCGGGGCGTCCTCGGGGCCGCGGTTCTCGACGGTGACGACCATCAAGATGTCCTGGGGCGCGCGTTTCGCGTATTCGACGGTGACGTCGAAGTATCGACCCTCGTCGTAGAGGCCGATGTCCCAGGTCTCGAGCTCGGGTTCGTCGCCGCCGCGCATTCGATTCCCCGCGACGAGCTCTTCGTACGGATAACGGCGCTGGGGATATTTGTAGAGGAAACGGAGGTAACTCGACGTCGGGGTCGCGTCCTCGTAATGGTAGACCTCCTTGACGTCCTCGCCGTGATTGCCCTCGGGGCCGGTGACGCCGAAGAGGCGCTCTTTCAGAATGGCATCGCGGCCGTTCCACAGGGCAAGCGCGAGGCAGAGGATCTGCGCGCGATCACAGATCCCCGCGAGGCCGTCCTCGTTCCAGCGATAGGCGCGGCTCCGCGCGTGATCGTGCGGGAAATACCCCCAGGCATCCCCGCTCGCGCTGTAGTCCTCCCGGACGGTGCCCCAGGCGCGATCCGCGACGTAGGGTCCCCAGTCCTTCCAGCGAAGAACACGCTCGCGCGCCTGGGCGAGTCGATGGTGCTCCTCGGTTTTCCACGCCTGCATGCCTCGAACATATCAGGGTTCGAGGCACCCCCAAGCGCCCGAGGCACGATCATTCGGTGCGCTGGATGATGTGAAATCCGTAAGCGGTCTCGACAACCTCACTGATCTCGTTGATCTGGAGCTCGAACGCGGCGTCCGAAAAGGCCTTGACCATGGCGCCACGCTCGAACTGGCCGAGATCCCCGCCGCGATCGCCCGCTCCAGGCTCGTCGGAGCACTCGGTGACGACCGACGCCCACGCCGCGCCCGACCGCAACGCGCGCAGGCACTCCTGCGCCTTCTGCTTCGCCTCGTCGCGGGTGCGGGTGACGTCCTCGGGGCGCTGCTGGGAGCGCTGGTGCATGACGAGGATGTGGCGCGCACCAATACGGGTCGGCAGGCGGGCGAGCCGCTGCCGCTCGCGCTCCTCGACGGCCTCGCGCTCGGCCGCCCGCGCAGGGCCGATCGTTTCGAGCCCGCCCCCCGTCCAGTCCGGCCCTGTGGCGAGCGAGGTGCACGCGGGACAGACGAACGCGAGCGCGAGGAGAACAGAAACTCGGCCAGCGAGGGCTGCCATGGGGCGGGAACGTGGACCAGGGGCCGCGAGCGCGCAAGGGGGTTCGGGGCGTAGATCGGTCGGCTTGTCCGAGCGTAGCCCCGAGCGTCGAAAGGCTCGGGGAGTAGCTCGGCTTGTCCGAGCGTAGCCCCGAGCGTCGAAAGGCTCGGGGCGTCGTCTGGTACGATGACGGGGTGCCGCTGCTCGATGTGGTCCTCGGCTACGACTGCAACCTCGCGTGTACCTACTGCACGATCACCGAGGAGATGCGGCGTCGCGCGCTGTCGACGGAGCAGGTGGCGCGGGAGATCGATCGGGCCGCCACACGAGGCTTCCGCGATGTCGCGTTCACCGGCGGCGAGCCGACGATCCGGAGCGATCTGCCGGCGCTCGTGCGGTACGCGAAGAAGCGCGGGTTCGAGCACGTGAAGGTCGCGTCGAACGGCCTCAGGTACGCGCACGCGCCGTACCTCGCGCTGCTCGCCGAAGCGGGCGTGGATCAGTTCCACGTGTCGATGCACGCGCCGAGCGACGCGGCCTACGAGGAGACGGTGCAGCGCGAAGGAACGGCGGAGCTGCGGCGAAAGGCGATCGAGAACCTCGTCGCGCGGGGGCTCGATCCGATCGCGGATCTGATCCTGAAGGAGGACACGTACCGGGACGTGCGCGCTTGGGTCGAGGGGCTTTTCGCGCAGGGGATCCGGCATTTTCGGTTGTGGCTCGTGTCGTTGACGGATGGAAACCGCGCGAACGTGGACCAGCTCCCGCGGCTCTCGGACGTGGCCGCGAAGGCGCGCGAGGCGTTCGAGGCGGCGCGGGAAGGTGGCTACGAGGTGCACGCGCTGCACATCCCGCGGTGCTTTTTGCCGGGGTACGAGGATCACGTGCGGCACCCGGGCGCGGACGTCGTGCGGGTCGTGACGCCGGACGAGGTGTTCGACCTGAAAAACTCGCGCCTCACGGGCGGCGTGAAGCCCGCGGGTTGCGAGGGCTGTCGGCACTTCGAGACGTGCCCGGGGCTGCGCCCGGACTACGTGGAGCGGCACGGCGCAGACGAGGTGCGCGCCGTGCCTGCGTGATCAGCCCTTGGGGTCGTGGTCTTCGCCGTGGTGCGGGCCGCCGCCGGGCAGGTCGAGGTCGTCGAGGCCCGCGAGGACGGAGAGCGAGATGGGGTGATACGGCGGCCGCGGGGTGATGGGCTTGTCGACGTCACCGCCGCGCTCGTGTACGAGCCGCGCGCAGAGCGCGAGGCACCACTTGCCCTGGCACCAGCCGGTCCCGAAGCCCGTGTACCGCTTGACCGACTCGATGTCGCGGTAGCCACGATCGAGGGCCGCTTCGAGCTCGTGGAGCGTCACGTCCTCACAGCGGCAAACCAGGGTTTTCATGCACGAACCTCTCGCGGGATGGTAGCGCCCCCCCGGGGGGATCGGCTATATGGGGCGCATGCCTCAGAAACCGCAGGTTCGTGCCAAAGAGAAGGTCCGCCAGACGCGCAGGCTCGCCCGCTGGCGCGCGAAGAAGGCTGCCGAAGCCCAGACGCAGGCGCAGCAGAGCCCCGCGCAGAAGTCGGCGTCCTGAAGTCACGTCCGTGCCGTGCGTCCCGCGCGCACGGCACCGGACGGACATTTTCGACGGCACGATCCACGAAGCGCGCGTGATCACGCCGCGCGCCGGAGTTTCATTCCATCTCGCCGCTGTCCACCTCGACCTCAGCCTCGGTCGTTTCGGACGCGTCGGGCAGCGCTTTGCCCTTCTTCCGCTCGGCACGGAGCGTGGCCATTTCCGCGCGCGACGGGTTGATCACGAGGAAGCCGTGATCCGCGTCGAGCAGCGCGACGTCGCCGGGGGACGCCCACTGGAAGAGGCCCTCGACCTGCGTGATCGACGGCAAGCCGAGCAGCCTCAAGAGCACGGGCGTGCGGGGATCCGAGGCGCGCTCGCTGAGCACGACGCCCACAGGATGCGTGCGCGCCGAGACGACGAGGTCGAAGACGGTGAGCCGATCACCGATGAGCACCGCCTTCGTCGGAAGCTCGGCGCGCGCGTCGGGCGACGCGAGCATGACGAGCGCATCGCAGAGGTCCTCCATGTCGCGCGCGCGCTCTTGCAGGAAGGGATCTCCAACGATGCCATTCGCCGCGCGCACGCCCTCGCGCGCGACGAGGCCGAGCGCCTGCGCGACGCCGTGGCCCTCGGCGACGAGCTCGGACGCGCGCTGACGAAGCCGCAGGTCGCCGATCATGAGCTCGTACGTGGAGAGGAACGCCGCCTCGCGCGAGAGCCCGAGCTTGCCCGCGCGGGCGACGAGCGCCGAGAGCGCCTTCTCGGCCGCGCTCCACGCACCACGGAGGAGCTTCGGATCCTCGCCCGTGGCCTTGCGGTGCGGCGAGGTGGCCGGGCGGCGCAAGGCCGCGACGGCGCCGAGCGATCGTCCCGGGACCGAAGGGACGCCGGGGAGCGTGACCTTGCGCGTGCCGCCGCCCGTACGGCGAAGCTTCTTGTCGCGTAACTCGCGGAGAACCTCGGCATGCCGGATCGCCGAGGCGATCGGCGCGGTGAGCGCGACGAGGAGCCGAACGTCGCTCGGGCGGTAGGCCCTGTCGCCCGAGCGCTGCACGACGATCGCGCCGAGCACGCGGTCGTGGCCGAGGATGGGGACGGCAAGAAAGACGGGGTAACGGTCCTCGTCGATGAACGGAAACGCGCGCCAGCGCTGATCGCCGGGCGCCTTCACGACAGCGACGGGCCGCCGGGTCGCGACGGCCGTCCCCGTGAGGCCCTCGCCGACGGACATGCGCACGGTGCCGCGCGCGCCCACGGGAAACCCGACATTGCCGCGAAGGACGAGCGCGTCGCCGTCACCTTCGAGCAGGTAGAGCGAGACGATCTCGGCCTGGACGATGGCAGCGATGCGCTTCGGGGCCTCGTCGAGGAGGACCGAGAGCGGCATCGGTTTGGCCACGAACGAAACGAAGTCGAGGACGCGGTCGAGGCGAACCTCGCGGCGCACTGGGTTCTGCGACTCCGGCGGCGGGGGCAAGGTCGAGACGACCGGCGTCACCGCGGGGTCGTTGGCGAGGACTTCGTCGGAGGGACGCGACGGCATTCGGGCCGTACCATACCAGGAGGGACGGTCTTGGAAAGCGGTCGCAAGAGGTCCCGATCATGCGCGGGACGGGCGCAAGTCCACAGGCCCATCGAGGGGCGGGCGCTGCATCGCGCCGAGCGGCGAGCAGCGCGCAAACGGTGCGCGTTCGAGGACGACGCGCGCAAGAGCACCGTCGTCCCACGCGCCGACGGCCGTGACGAACGGGGCCCACGGGGCAAGGAGCTTCGGCGCTTGTTCGGGCGCGAGCGCGACGACGTGAACGACGCGCGCAGCCGGCGGCAAGACGAGCGCCCGTGGGGAAGGATCGAAGCCGACGGCGTGCGAGGGGCGCGCGAGGAAGAGGCCGATGGCCTCCATGGAAGCGCCATACAGCGTGATTTCGGCAGCGAGCGCGGGGTCGAGGGGGCCGCGCGGGACACGCTCGGCGGCGCGGGCGAGGGCAGCGTCGAGCGCTCGGACAAACCGTTCCGCGTGGGGTTCTCCTCCCTCGACGAGGACGAAACGCGGAGACAAACAGCCGCGTTGATCGAAGGGGACGACGTCCCACGCGAGGGCCTCGGCAGCGGCGTCGAGCGCGGCGTCGGCACCCACGATCGCGAGACCGATGCCGGTGCCATGTCCCCGCACGCAGACACCTGCCGGAAGGCCTCGTGTGACGGCTTCGATCGAGGCGTCCGAGCCATAGACGTGCAGCTCGTCGCCCGGCGCGGGTGCGATGGTGGAGGCGCGCGTGAGGGAGGCGTGGTGCGTCAGGACGAACGCTTCGTCGGCGGAGAGCGCGCGGACGAGGAGGTCGGTGACGACGGGATCACGGCGCGAGGGACGCACGACGATGTCAGGTGAGGTCGCGGCGGCAAGCACGAGCGCGCGGAGCGGCGCGGTGCAAACGTTGGCCGCGAGGACGACGTGGCAGCGGGGCGCGCGGCCCGTGCGCACGAGCAGCGTGTCGATCTCGGCGTCCGTCGGCTGCGTCTCCAGGTGCGCGGAGAGCGCGAGCTCGACGCCCCTCGGATCGAGGCCGGTGACCTCGGGCAAACGCGCCCGCGCCTCGGCGCCGAGCGGATCGTTCGGATCCTGAATGCGCCTGCCCGCGGCGATCACGCGGAGGACACGCGCCCTCGCTTCGGCCTCGGCGCTCATGACGAACCGCGCGAGAGAACCTCGTCGATCGCGAGCGAGCATCCGCGCGGCGTGGCGCCCGGCGCGCGGCCGAAGAGCTCGACCCCCTCGTCGGTCACGCGCCCGAGGTCCGACGTCTGGATCGCCACGGACGAGTCGACGTTCGCGAGATCGACGAACCGCAGGATGCCCGTCTCGCCCGGCGAGAGCGGCGCGAGCGTCGTGGGCTCGCAGGCGGTCACGCGCATCCACGGCGGCGGCGCGTATACGCCATGCCGCGCCGGGGAACGAGCGCCGAGCGCGGCGGCGAGCGTGCCTTCATAGAGCTGGCTCGAAAGCTCGGTCATGCCGTACTCGCCCACGATGTGAGCCTCGGGGACGGCGAACAGGGATGCCATCGCGCGCCGGAGCTCGGTCGGCTCGACCTCGCGCGAGCGACCTTTGAAGCCGCCGGTCTGCATGACGCGGCTGCCCGGCGGGAGCGAGAGATCCCGCGCCCCGGCGCCGTCGAGCAGGTGCACGAACGCGAACGACGCGCCGAGCACGAGCGCGGGCCTGCCTGCGGCGCGTGCTTCGGCCGCGGCGCGCGTCACGCCGTCGAGGTCGAGCACGCCGCCGCGCACGTGGAAGCTCACAGGGCCACCGAGCTCGCGGGTGAAGAGATCGAGCATGAAGCCGAGCGACGAGTCGGCGACCTCCTCGACGGACGGCGCGAGCACGAGGACGCCGAGGTCTTGACGATCGGGCCAAAGCATCCGTTCGCCCCAACGAAGCGCGACGAGCTCGTACGTGGCGGTGGTGCGGAACGGGTGCTCCCCGCGCGCTTCCTTGCCCTGGGATGTGCCGCTCGTCCGAAACACGAGCGTGTCTTCGTCGGGCGCGTGCGCGGCGATGCGCGCGAGCCGGAAGACGTCGCAAGGCAGCGCGGGGATCACGGCAGCGTCACGCGCGCTCGCGAGGTCGATGCCTCGCGCGCGGACGAGGCGCCCGAGGGCAGGCACGTGCGCGGCCTGGAAGCGCGCGAGCGCGAGCGCGAGGTCGTCGAAGGGCTCGGGCGGCGCGCCGCGCAAGATCCCCTCGACGAACGCCTGCACGCGCCCATGCAGCGCTTCGCTCGTAGGCCGGACCGTCACGCGGCGATTCCTAGCAGGAGCGAGGCAAGGCCGCCAAGCGAGCGGCCTTCGTGCGAGCCGTCAGGCGAGCGACGCCTTCATCGCGTTCGCCGCCGCCGTGAGCTGCTCCTCGGCGATCGTGAGCGGCGGCGTCCAGGTGATCACCTCGCCCTTCTGACCGCCCGTGATCACCACGTACCCGGCTTCGAGCATGCGCCGCATCGTCTGCAAAGCGAGCGCCCCGCTCTCGAACGCGACGCCGAGCATCAAGCCCTCGCCGCGCACCTCGACGACGCCCGGCGCGCCCGCGAGCACCGCCGTGAGGTACTCCTTCGTTCGCGCGCCGATCTCACGCGTCTTGTTGACGAGCTGCCGGAACCGGAGCGAGTCGAGCGTGGCGATCGCCGTCGCGCACGCGAGCGGCGCACCCGCGTGCGTGGACGTGTGCACGACTTCGCCCTCGCGCGCCCACGCCTGCATGACTTCGTCGGCCGCGATGCACGCCGCGATCGGCAAGCCTCCGCCGAGGCCCTTGCCGAACACGAGCACGTCGATCGCAGCGCCCGTGGCCGTCGATCGCACCATCGAGCCCGAACGACCGAGCCCGGTCCAGATCTCGTCGGCGATGACGAGCGCGCCGTGCCGATGCGCGAGCTCGCAGAGGTCCCGCAAGAACCGCTCAGGCGGCACGATGATGCCGCCGCGGCCGAGGATCGGCTCGACCAGCACCGCGCCGACGTTGCCGGCCGCGAGCGCCTTCTCCACGGCGCCGAGGGAGCGATCGAGATCGCCCTCCGCCACGGGATACGGCGCAAACGAGACGTGCGGGTTGAGCTGGTGGTGGAACGGTTCGCGATAACTCTCGCGCAGCCCGAGCGCGGCGAGCGGCCCGTATCCGAGGCCGTGGTACGCGCCCTCGAAGGCGACGACGCCGGGTTTGCCCGTGGCGAGCGTCACCGTCTTCAGCGCGGCCGTGATGGCGTCACTGCCGCTCTGGCAGAGCAAGACGCGCGGCGACACGCCTGGATGCAACGACGCGAGCCGTTCGAGCAGCGCGACCTTGATGTCGGCGGCGTACACGTCGCCGAGCGCCTGGATGAGCCGATCGGACTGCGCCTCGATCGCGCGCGTCACGCTCGTCGCGCCGTGCCCGAGCAGGAGCGATCCGAAGCCGGCCACGAGGTCGACGTAGCGGTTGCCATCGACGTCGAACAGGTTCGCGCCCTTCCCCGAGGCGAGCACGATGGGCGCCATCTCTGCGCCGCTCGTCTCCTCGCGGGTCTTGCGCCGCGTGCCGAACGCCGGGCACTCGACGCGTTCGAGCCTGCCGAGGAGGCTACGCGACGCAGGGCCCGGAGGCGGCACACGGATCTCGGGGAGCTGATCACCCGTCAGTTCCTCTGCGGGGGCGGGAAACTCGCTCAGGGGCATGACGTTTCAACTAGCACGCACGAGCGCGGCGAGCAGCGGTGGACTGGACACGAGCGTCCCCTCGGAACCAAGGACCTCGGGGTTACGAGCACAGCCTGTTTCGGCCGGTCCTCTTCGCCATGTAGAGCTTCTCGTCGGCGCGCTTGATGAGGTCCTGCGCCGAGCGATCGCTCTCCTGCAGGAGTGCGGCCCCGAGGCTGATCGTCACCTTGATGCTGTCGGCTTGAAAAACGAACGCGTTGTCCGCGACCTTCTGTCGCAGCGTCTCACCGAGCGCGACGGCGCCTTCGAGCGAGGTCTCGGGCAGGACGATCGAGAACTCCTCGCCGCCGTACCGCGCGAAGACCTCGTCGCGGCGGATGCGCGACTGCACGACACGCGCGACCTCCTTCAGCACGTAGTCGCCCGCGAGGTGGCCGTGCACGTCGTTGATGCGCTTGAAGTGGTCGATGTCGAACATCAGGATCGACAGATCCCGATCGTGCCTGCGGCCGCGGATGATCTCGCGCTCGAGGGCCTCGTAGAGGTAGCGCTTGTTGTAGATCTGCGTGAGACCATCGATGATGGTCATCCGGTAGATCTCTTCGTGGTACTGCGCCTCGACGTCGGCCCCGGAGAGGAACTTGAAGATCGTCGGGCCAATCTTCACGCGGTCGCCGTTCTTCAGGACGACTTCGCGCGAGATCTGCTCGTCGTTGCAGTACGTGCCGTTCGTGCTGCCGTCGTCGACGACGACCCAGTAGCCGCCCTGCTGGCGGAACTGCGCGTGGCGCCGCGACACCGAGTCGCCGTCGAGGACCACCTGGTTGTCCGCGCCGCGACCGACCCGCGTCGGGTTGTGCTCGAGCACGAAGCGCTTGCCGAGCAGCGTCGGCTCCTTCGTGTAAATGACGACGAGGCAGTCGGTCCCGAGCCGAGGCGCCTCACCCCCACCCGGCGGGGGCTGCACCACCGTGGTAACGCGAGTCTTTTCGTCGAAGTCGTTCACGCGGTTTCAGCCCGGTCTGCCTGCTACTTCGGTTACGTCGGGAAGCAATCGAAGGGGGGCCCCTCGGAAGCGGCCCGTTCCAAGCTCAATCACCCGGATCCAGCCGATCTTCCAGCTTCAGCGTATCCATCCCCCCGCACAGGCGTCAAGGTGAATTCGATTACTGGGTTTCGTCCTTGCCGTGTCTCGTCTCCGGGGCCTGGTTGCCGAGGCTCCACGGCGAGGTTTGCGACATTGTTGTGCGGCGATTGTACGAATGCAAGGCGCGTGGCCCGGACAGCAGCGACGGACCCGTGCGCCCATACGACGCGAAGAAGCCGCTCAAGCCGTGAGGTCTCGCGCCGCGCTCGCGCGTAGCTCGCGTTCGGCCCGCGCGGGCCGCCGATCCGGCGTGCCCGACGGCAACGTCGCGAGCAGCCGGCCGTGGTCGAAGACCCACAATTCCCCGGGTTTGCCCTGCGTCCACGTCTCGTTCTTCGTGAGCGGCGCCGTCGCCACGACCGCCACGCGATCACGCGGCGTGGTCACGGCCGAGAAGTCGACCGCGAGGTCGTCGTCCGCGAGGTGCGCGAGGCCAAACGGCGCCTTTCGGATGATGTAGCAGAGCCGCGTGCCGCAACGGGCAAACAGGTGCCGCCCATCCCCGAGCAGGAAGTTGAACGTGCCGTCTTTCGCGATACGCGCGCCGGCGTCCGCCACGACCCGCCAGAGCTCGCTCGGCCTGCGCGGATAATCGTCGAACGTGCGGCGCAGCTCTTCGAGCAGGACGCAGAAGGCGTACTCGCTGTCGGTCGTGCCGATCGGGGTGAAGCGGCCGAGCTTGCGCTGGCGCACGCGCGGCAGCGTGCCGTTGTGCGCGAAGACCCAGTGCCGGCCCCAAAGCTCACGCACGAACGGGTGCGTGTTCGCGAGGCTCGTGGGCCCGCGCGTCCGCTTGCGGACGTGGCCGATCGCCAGCATCGTCTTGATCGGGTTTTGCCCGAGGAACCGCGCGAGCGGGCTCGCGCACGCCGACGTCGGTTCGAGGAACACGCGCGCGGCGTACCCCTCGTAAAACGACAGGCCCCAGCCGTCCGCATGCGGGCCCGTCTTCCCGCCTCGCTGGCACAAGCCAGAGAACGAGAAGACGATGTCCGTGGGGACGTTGCACTCCATCCCGAGTAACTCGCACATCTCCGCGCGCCTGGGAGTATAGGCGAAACTCAGCGCGCCGCGACGGCCGCTGCCGCCTCGTTCGCCTGCCGCACACAGTCGGGGATGCCGACGCCGTCGAACGCAGCGCCCGCGAAGTGGAGGCCGGGGAACCTGCGCGCGATGTCGCGGATCCGCCACACCCGCGCCGCGTGCCCCACGATCGGCTGCGCGTTCGCCTGCTCGTAGCGGAAAACGCGCGCGAGCATGGGCGCGGCGCGGATACCGAGGAGCGAGCCGAGCTCCTCACGCGCGAGCGACACGAGCGCCTCGTCGCTCGACGCGAGCGCGCCGGGATCCCGGTGCCCACCCACGAACACGCGCACGAGCGCCGCATCCTGCGGGGCGCGTCCCGCCCACTTGCTGGAGATGAACGTCGCCGCGAGGATACGACGCCGCTCGTCCTTCGGGATGACCATGCCCACCGCGTCGAGCGGGTGCGGGACGTCGGGCCGCGCGTACGCGAGGACGACGGTGCCCGTCGAGACATACGGGATGCCGCGGAGGAGCGCGCCGAGCTCCGCGTCGATCTCGCCGAGCGCGCTCGCCGCCGCGTGCGCGGGCGCCGCCATCACCACGTCGTCGGCCTCGATCGATTCGGTCTGCCCGTCCCGCGCGCCGTACCGCACGACCCAGCGCGAAGGGGCGTTCGCCTCCGCGGCGCTCGATCGCTCGACCGACACGACGGGCGCGCCCACGCGGATGTCGCCGCCCGCCTTCTCGATGCGCCGGGCGAGCGCCTCGATGAGCTCGCCCATGCCCCCGAGGAGCGAATGGAACGGGCTCGGCGGTGGTCCCTTCGTCGCCGGCTTTTTCCGGCGCTCGGCGAGCGCGCCGCGGATCAGGCTGCCGTAGCGATCTTCGAGGTCGGCGAGCTGCGGGAAGGTGCTGCGGATGCTGAGCAGGTCGACGTCGCCCGCGTAGATGCCGCCGAGCAGCGGCTCGCCGAGCACGTCGAGCGCCTCCGCGCCGAGGCGCCTGCGCAAAAAACTTCCGATCGACTCGTCGCCTTTTTCCCTCGGGCGCTGCGGCAAGACGAGGTCGAGCGCCATCCGGGCCTTGCCCGGCAGGCTGAAGAGCGGCGTCCGCGCGAACGGCAAGAAGCGCGTGGGCACTGCGAGCACGAGCCCCTCGGGCATCGTGTGCAGCGCGCCGCGGCGCGGGATGTACACGCGACGGTTCTTCGGCGTCGTCCCGATGAGCCGCTCGCCGAGGCCGAGCTCCTTGCAGAGATCCGTGGCGAAGGGCTTGGCGGCGACGAACGAGTCGGGCCCGCCGTCGATCACGAACCCGCCTTCGCGCTCGGTCTGGATGTTGCCGCCGAGCCGCGCCCGCGATTCGAGCAGCGTGACCTCGCATCGCGGACCTTTTTGCGCGGAGAGCAAGCGGTAGGCGACGACGAGCCCGGTCACGCCGCCGCCGACCACGACGACGCGGCGAGCCGTCACGCCGCGCCCTCGTGCCGGTAGGCGTGGATCACGTCGACGAGCGCCTTCACGTGATCGACCGGCGTCTGCGGCACGATCCCGTGCCCCAGGTTGAAGATGTGCCCCGGCCTGCCGGCGGCCTCCGCGAGCACGGCCCGCGCGCGCGCCGCGGCCACGTCGGGCGGCGCGCAAAGCAGGAGCGGATCGAGGTTGCCCTGGATCGCGTGATCGTAGCCGATGCGCTTCCACGCCTCGCCGAGCGGCAAACGCCAGTCCACGCCGATCACCGTGCCTCCGCAATCGCGCTGCGCTTCGAGCAGCGTCGACGTGTTCGTGCCGAAGTGGATCACCGGCACGCCCGTCGTCTCGATGCTCTGCAGGATGTTCTTCACGTGCGGCGCCACGTGCGTCCGGTAGTCCTCGGGCGAGAGCGCGCCGATCCACGAGTCGAAGAGCTGCACGGCCTGCGCGCCGGCCTCGACCTGCGCGTGCAGGTAACGCCGCACGACCTCGGAGATCTTGCTCATGAGCAACGAGAACGACGCGGGGTCGCCCCACATGAGCTGCTTCGTGCGGAAGTAGTCCGACGATTTGCCGCCCTCGACGAGGTAACTCGCCATCGTGAACGGCGCGCCCGCGAAGCCAATGAGCGGCGTCTTGCCGTCGAGCTCGCGCCGGATCAGGCGGATCGCGTCGAGCACGTAGCCGAGCCCTTCTTCCGGCTCGAAGACGCGCATCCGATCGATGTCCGCGCGGTCGCGCACCGGCGCGTGGATCACGGGGCCCTCGCCCTTCTCGAACGAGAACGGCGCGCCCATCGGTTCGAGCGGCAGGAGGATGTCCGCGAACAGGATGGCGGCGTCGACACCGAGCCGCAGCGGCTGCAGCGTGACCTCGAGCGCGAGCTCCGGCGTCTTGCAGATCTCGAGCAGCGTGTGTTTTTCGCGAAGCGCGCGGTACTCCGCCATGTAGCGGCCGGCCTGTCGCATGAACCAGACGGGCGTGACGTCCGTCTTCTCGCGACGGCAGGCGCGCAAAAACCGATCGAACATGGCCCAAACAGTGACCTCGGGCCCCGCCCGTGGCAACGACGAAGCGCGGCCCGCCGAAGCTCAGCGCGGCTGCTGTCCCGCGGCCTCGTATCGCTCCAGCAGGACCACGAGCCGCGCCGCGCCGAGGACGCCGGCCGGCAGCACGATGAGCAGCGTGCACGGCAGGAACGAGAGCAACGCGAGCCCGAAGCCGAAGCCCATCACGGCGCCGATGTTCCGGCGCACGAAGTCGATGCGCGCGCCCACGGGCACGCCGCGAATCGAGAGCGGGCAATCGCAGAGATCCCACGCTCCCCCGAGCGCCGCCACCGCGAGCTGGAGCGGGAACGCGACGACGCTCATCGGCGCGAAGAAGAAGCTCAGGAGGCCGAGCATGATGAGGATCGGCGCCGTGACCGCGAGCGCCACGAGCGACGACTGCAGCGCGCGCCACATGTCGTCGAGGAGCCCGACCTCAGGCCACGTGGGTGCGCCCATATCGGCTTCGGCGCGCCGCACCATCCGCTCGAGCGCGGGCCCCGAGAGCGGCTTCGCGACCGCGAACGAGGTCGCGAGCGCGGCCACGAGCATCACCACGACCGAGAGAACTTGCAGCACGAAGCCGAGCACCGTCCACAGCGCGCCCGTCCCGGGCTCCTTCACGATCAGCGCGACGAGCGCAGGCGCGAGCTTCACGCCGGAGATGCCGAGCACGATCGAGAGCACGAGCGCGATGCCCGTGGGGACGAGCGCGAGCGGCCAGAGATCCGGCGTGCGGAAGAGGTAGCCGTATCCGCCGAGCACCGCCTTGAGGCCCGCGCCGAAGCCGGGGCGTTCGAACGGGACGAGCGCTGCGGACGGGCCCTGGACGGGCGCGGCGGGGACGCCGGATGCATCGGGGGTGATCATTCGGCTACGAACGTCCCAGCGCGCGGGCATCTGGTCAACGGCTTCCGCGCGAGGCGCGCGCTAGGATGCCTCCCCTCGCCCATGGCCCCTGCCCCGACACGCGCGGCACCGATCGTCGTCCCTCTCCGCGAGGGCGGGCGCGTCGCCGTCGTCTCCGATCTGCAACGCACGGCCCTCGTCGAGCGCCTCTTCCGGCGCGCCGAGCAGAACGACGCCGAGCGGACGGGCATCCTCGCGGCGCTCACCGCGGCGCGCCCCGACGCCACGCTCCTGCTCGGCGATCACGTCTTCCTGGGCGCCTCGTCCAGGGCCTGGGCGTTTTTCGATCGGCTGGTCGAGCCGCTCCGCGCCGCGGGCGTCGAACTCTTACCAATCCTCGGCAACCACGATTGCTGGTCGATCGGGCCGCGGGGGCTCCGCCATTATTTTTCGCGTTTCCCCCGGCTCGAAGGGAGCCGGTTCTACACGGCGCGCCTCGGGCCCCTCGGCATCGTCGCGCTCGATTCGAACCGGCTCTTCATGCCCTCACGGCAATGGGACGAGCAATCGCTCTTTTACAACGAAATGCTCGCCCACCTCGACGCCGACCCGGACGTGCGGGGCATTCTCGTGCTCGTCCACCACCCGCCGTTCACGAATGGCACCGTCACGGGCCCATCGGCGCTCACCCAGCGCGCGTTCGTCCCTGCATTCTTCCGCTCCCGCAAGGCCGTCTTGATGCTCTCGGGGCACGTGCACGCCTACGAGCATTTCGTCCGGGAAAGCCGCCATTTCGTCGTCTGCGGCGGCGGCGGAGGGCCGCGGCATCGGCTGCGCCCGAAGGAGCGGCAGATGTTCCGCGACCTCTTCGACGGCCCCTCGATTCGCCCTTTTCACTTCCTGACCCTCGCGCCGGACGACACCGGCCTCGACGTGCGCGCCCTCGGCCTGGCCAAGGGCGCGACCCGTGTTTCACCGATGGATCAGTTCCGGATCGATTGGCCGGGCTGATCAGGGCTTCTGCACGTAGATCCGCGGCGCGCCGCCGAGCGTGAGCGAGATCTTGCCTCCGTCGGGGCTCAGCGTCTCCACGGCGCCGGTGTCGCCAAAATCGAGCCCGTACGACTCGTACGAACCCTCCGCGGCGAGCGAATACGACGCGCTCGCGGTCTCGTTGCCGCCCTTCGTGCGCGCCCACAACACGAACGCGCGGCGCATGTCGGGCAAGCGGAAGGCCGCGCCCCCGACCGTATCGGGCAAACCGAGCGCCGTCGTGCCCGTCTTGTCGAACAGCGCGCCTTCGAGGAGCTTGCCGAGCGTCCGGTACGCGCGACCCGCCTCGGTGCGCACGGCCTCGCTCGTTTGTCCGAGCTTCGACACGTCCACGTAAAGACCCATGTAATCGAACGAATTCGTGCTTGCCCCGACGGCCTTTCCATCGGACAGGCAGAACCAATCGATCCGCTCGATCCCCACCGTTTGCGCGGCCGTCATCACCTTCACCAGGTAATTCGGCGCGTATTCGGCTCCACCCGGCGCGCCGCCCACGGCCACGTGCGGCGCGCCGGTCTCCGTCACGATCCACCCCTTGCCCGTCACGCCCGCGTCCGTGAGCTTCTTGTCGAGGTCCGACTTCAGCTTCAAGAACCCCGTCACGCCCTCGTCCGAGCTGCCTGGCCCGAAGACCGGATAATAATGGAAGCTCACGACGTCGAAATACGAGCTGCCCGTCTTCGGATAGTCGTTCGTCACGACCCCGCCGGAGGGGTTGTCCGTGTAGCGCAGCACGGCCGAGAGGAAGTTCGGATACCCGATCCCGCCGAGCGCGATCCGCGCCTCGGGATCGGCCTTCTTTGCCGCTTCGAAGCTCACGCGCAGCATGCGCACGTAATCGTAGATCGACCCGCCGAACCGCACGAGCTGCTCCTTCGTCGGCGGTTCCGTATCCCACGTCTGCGTGACCTGCCAATCGGGGACCCAGTCCGGCTCGTTCCACACCTCCCACACGCGCACCCAGGGCTTGTACGTGGTCACGGTCTGGTACACGTACGAGCCCCAGTAATTGTTCGGGTTGATCGACCCGTCCCCATTGAAGACAGGCTCGTAGAGGTTCTTCGGAATGTAATGCTCGAGCTCCCAGTTCGGGGTGCCCGCCGGCGCCGTGGCGTGCTCGGGCGTGGGCACGCCGAGGAACGCCACGTGCTCGCCCATGCCGAGCTCCGCGTACCCTTTCATGTCCCCGACCTCGATGTCGTAGCCCCAGGTATCGAGGTGCTGCTCGGAGAGCTTCAGGCGCGCGCTGTTCGAGCCCGCCTCGTGCGACAGGAAGGCGAGGTTCTGGTCGTTCCAGCCAGGGTTCGGAAATCCATAATTGACGCCATACCGGAACGGTCCGCCGAGCGCGCCCCCGCCCCCGGCCCCGGATCCACCCGATCCACCGCCGCCCGAGGACGACCCCGAGCCGCCGGACGCACCGGCGCCGCCCGAGCCCCCAGATGCGCCGGACGCACCGGCGCCGTCGTCACCACTCCCGCCGCCCGAGCAGGCGGCGAGAGTGCAAAAAATAAACGCTGTCGCAAATGCAGGGCGAATCAATTGAAGCATGGAAAGTCCTCCTCGGTCGCGGGAAGGACGCATGGTATACGAATTCGCCCGGCTTGGCTCGGGTCACGAACGCCGTCGCGCGTCACGCCGCCAGTGCCGGCAGACCGGCTTGACCCCGCACCCCTCGCACGCCTGCGGGTCCCGCTTCGATGGGCAGGTCTGGAGCATGCCCATATGGCACAACGAAAAATCGTATTTCACCGGGTCCTCGGGGTCGAGCCGCGCAAGCGCGGCCGTGATCTCCTCCGCCGCCCGAAAATCCGCCGATGCTCGCTCCGTGAGCCCGAGGTTTCGCGAGAGCTTGTGAATGTGCGTGTCCACGGGAATGATGAGCCGCGAGGTCGGCACGTCCCATAACCCGAGATCCACCCCGTCCGCCGGTCGCGCCATCCACCGGACGAGGAGCAAGATTCGCTTCACCGCGCTGCCTTTGCTCGGATCCGGCAAAATATGCTCCGCGCCGCGCCGCCCGCCTGCGCCGGCGCCGAGCTCGCCCCGCTCCCGGATCTCGCGAACCCACGCCCCGAGCGCCTCCCGTAGATTGCCCGACGCCGCGAGTTTGTCCGTGAGCGCTTTGCCGAGCGAGCCATGGGCGCGCTGCACCGCCCGCGTGCCAATCACGAGCCCTGCGAGATCCTCGTCCCGGTAGACGCGATGCCGGAACCCCGCCAGCCGCGCGCGCACCGCCGCCGGATCGTCGGCGATCTCCGCGACGCGTGGGCCGAGCCGCGCGAGCGCGTCCTCGATCTTCGCGCAGAGCGCCTTCACGTTGCCGAAGGCCAGCGACGACGCGATCATCGCGACGATCTCCTGGTCGTCGCGGCGGGCATAACGATGCACGAAATGCACTGGATCGGCAGCCTTGCGCGCCTCCACGTCGCAACGCGCCCGCACGTCGTCGAGCGCGCGCCGGAGCGCCTCGTCTGCCCCTCGCAAAGACGATCCGCCGCGGCTCATTCGCCTACGCCTCGTACACATGCGCCGCCGCGATTGCGCCCGCGGCGTCGGCTGGTCCAGACGAACTCGGCTGGATTGACGGTGCTCATGTAGGACCCATACGACATCGTACCCCGAGCGCTCGACCGCGAGCGTGCCGGAGGTGTTGGGGGAAAGGAACCATGGAGCCGCTGGAAAACGCGAACGGCGACGCGACAACCTGCGCGATCACGGACGTGGCCGTCATCGGCGGAGGCGCGGGCAGCCTGGGCGTCATCGAGGCTTGCCTGCTCGCCGGCTTGTCCGCCACGATGATTCGAACCACGCCTGGCAGCGCCTCCGAGGCGCGCAAGCGATTGGCCTCCGCGCTCGAGGACAAACGCCACGCCGGCCGGCTCGACCCGGAGGCCGTCACGCGCGCGCTCCGCCTGTTCCGCGCGACCGGCGACATCGGGGCCGCGGCGAGCGCCGACCTCGTCCTGGAATCGACCGATTTGTCCTGGAAAACGCGACAAACCCTGCTCGCGCAGGCCGAGCGCGCCACGAACGGACACGCCATTCTGGCCACGACGGCCCCGACCGCGCTGCTCCGGGCGCTCGCGACGCGCCTCGACGTACGTGAAAACTTCGTGGGACTGCATTTCTTCGCCCCCGCGGTGCTGGCCGGGTTTTGCGAGGTGTCCGTGACGAACCGGACGCAGCCTACCGTGGTCGAGACGGCCGTGCAATTCGTGAAGACGCTCGGCAAGCACGCGGTGATCGTCCGCGACACGCCCGCCTGCCTCCTCCTTCAGTCGCGAGGGGCCAAGCGCGGCGCGGCCCACGCCGAGCTCCCTCGCCCCCTGCGGGTGCGGCCCGGAAGCTTCTGCGGGCTCTGACGGGCGCCCCTCAAGCCGAGAGCACGCGCTCGACGAGCGCCTCGATGGCCTCGACGGGCGCGCCAGGCGCGAGCGCAGCCGAGAACGCCGCATGCGCGGGCGCGTCCTCCGCCGCGAGCCAGCGGAAGCTCTCTTTGGGCCCGAGGAAATGGCGGCCCCGAAACACGAAATAGAGCTCCAGCAGATCAAAGAGCAGCCACGCGCGCCGGTAATGCGCCTCCACGTCCGCGGGCCCGCCGCGGCGGATGCGCCCGAGCATCTTGCGGCACCAGGCCCGCCGCGCCGCGATCTCCGCCTCGGGCAAACCTTTCGGCGGCAGGGCGAGCGCGGCCGCGGCGTCCTCGACGAGGCGCACGCCGAGCCCGCGCGGGTCGAGCACGGGAATGCCCCCGCGCACGTGCAGATAATTCGCCCCCGCGTCCACGACGTCCTTCTCGGGCACGATGAATGCGTCGAAAAACACACCGTCCACGAGCCGCGCGTCCCGCGTCGCCTCGCCCTCCGCGCGGATCCCGAGCATGTCCCAGTCGCTCTCCGCCGTCGCCGCTCCGAGCGCGCGCGAGCCATAAAGAACGACCGTGTGGCAGCCGTGCCGCGTGACCAATTCGTTCACGAGCCGGGCGAGGATCGGATCGTTCACGAGCGCCTCGGAGCGGTCTTTCATGACGCGGGTGAGGCTACGGACAGCCGCGCGGGCCGTCAACTCCACGGCGGGCTTGACCTCCGCGGGCCTTTCGTGATGCCTAGGGCTCACGCATCCCATGGCCGAAATCCCGCCTCCGCCCCCTGCCCTCGTCACCGTCCCCGCCCGCGAGGCGCCCGCGCTTCGCCTCTTCGTCTTCCCGCACGCGGGGAGCGGCGCATTTCCCTACCGCGCGCTCGCCGCTGGTTTGCCCCCCTGGGTCGAACTCCATGCCGTGCAGCTCCCCGGCCGCGAGGCAATGTTCACCGCGACACCTTACCGGTCGATGCTCCCGCTCACTTCGGCGCTCGTCTCCGTGCTCGCGCCGAAGCTCGACCTCCCGTTCGTGTTTCTCGGCCATAGCTTCGGCGGACACGTCGCATTCGCAGTGGCGCGGGCGCTCCGCGCGCGAGGATCCGCGGAGCCTCGGGCCCTCGTCGTCTCCGGCAGCCGCGCGCCGCACCTCCCGCTCGGGCGCAATCCCTTGCACGACCTTCCGAGGCCGCGGCTCATCGACGAGCTTCGCCGTTATGGCGGCACCCCGGAGGCCGTCTTGTCGAACGACGAGCTCATGGACCTCTTCCTGCCTCCGCTACGCGCAGACCTCACGATCTACGAGACAAACACCTTCGGCCCCGAAGCGCCGCTCGCGCTCCCCATCGTGGCCCTCGGCGGGAACCGGGATCACTCGACGCGCACCGAGCAAATCGAGCCGTGGCGCGAGCACACGAGCGCCGCCTTCACGTCGCGGTTTTTCGAAGGCGGACATTTTTATCTGTTCGAGCAGTCGAAGGCGGCGTTCACGGAGGCGCTGCGCGGGGTGCTCGAGGATCTGCGGCGGAATCAGGGAACGTCGTAGAAGAAATGGACCTCGTCGATCGTGCCCTGGTGCTCGACCCTCACGTGGACGTCCCAGCGGCCCGGCATGGAGAGGGCAAGACCTCGTACGGCGTAGGCGCCGTCTCCCGCCTCCTCGATCGCAGGCGCGAACGTCGCCTCGTGACCCATCGCCGGCATGATCGCGGTCACTTCGATCAAGGCCCCCTCCACCACCGCGCCGGTCTCCGCGTCGCGCAAGGTCAATCGTAGGTCGTTTTCGCCCTGCACGAGCGGCGCCTCGGGAACGAGCTTGAATTGCATCGCGCCGCGCAGGCCAATCGATTCCTGGTCCGGGCTCGCGGAGCTTCCCTCCCCGCCGCATGCGGCGAGCCACGAAAAGGCGAGCGAGCAGAGGAGGAGCCTCGAAAAACGAGCGCGGGAGATGCGGTTCGTGTCATTCATAACGCGGAAATGATCTCCGTAGGCCGATGGCGAATGCCACGGCGGATGGTTCGTTCTTGCCGAGGGAGGAGACCGGCAGGTCCACCTCCAGCGAGGCGAGCGCCGTGAAGCGCTCGGAGATATCGTATCCAGCAAAGAGCAGCGCGGCCGTACGCCGCCGATCCGCGTCGGGGCTGGTCGCGCCGCCGATGGCAGGCGCCGATTCGTACTCGTGCACGAGCCCCGCCGAGAGCGACCAGCCCGTGGAAAACACCGGCCCCGCTGCCGCGACGAGCCGCAAACGCGGGCCAAGCTCGATGCGCTCACCGCGTGCCCCCGTCATCGGCGTGCGAAAGCCCATCGACGCACTGAAGACAGCCGTGGCCTCGTTGGCCCAGTTTTTCTCGACGAACACGCCCGGACGAACCTCGGCGGCGCCGAGGCCCGTGGCGTCCGTGGCGAGCGGGTCTTTCGCGTCCGCCGCAGATCGGCCCGTCGGGAGGCTCACGCCGGCCGTGAGGGCGATCGCGGGCCAAGCGCTCGTCGTGGTGAGCGAGACGATGTCGAAGCGCGCCGAGAACGAGAGATCGCCAAAGCCACCGCCGACGTCCGTGCCGTCGCGCGCGCCGCGGATGTTGAGCAGAACGGGCGCGATGAGGCCGAGCTGAAGGCGCGGGATCGGCGCGAAAAGGCAGCCGAGCTCGGCGCGGCCTTCGGCGTCGAGCGTGCCAGGCGGCGCGAGCGTGAACGCACCCGCGTGTCCGTGCGAGCCGAACCGATCCGAGAAACGAAACGAGAGCCCGATCGCCCCGCGTTCGAGCGGGCCGAGCCGCTGGCCGAGGCCGTGACCACTGCCGCAACAAGCCGACGCCGAGGCGTCACGCGTGGCAAGGAAAAGCACGCAGCCGAGCAGAGCCGAAGCGAAGGTTTTGCAGGCGCCGAGCACGGTGCATCCATGGAGCCGCGCGGCGCAAAGATCCATGAGACACGTTGTCGCATCGCGCAGACGTCCGAGCGGGATGGTGCGACGATCCGACGCACCCCGCCGCGCCCCGCGGTTGCTACGCTCGCGCCTCATGTCCGGCTCCCCCCTCGGCCTGCCCGCGGCCCACGAGGAAGACGACGCGATCGGGGTCGTCGAGCGTGGCCTCTCCGGGCTGCGGATCGCGGTCTCCGGCCTCCTGCTCGCGACGCTGCCCTTCAGCGCATACGTCCTCGGCTTTCACGTCCGCTACGAGATCGCCGTGCCCGCGACGCTGCTCGTCGCCGCGGCGAATGCCCTCGTGGCCTCCCGCGCGGGGCGGGGCCGCCCGCCGCCCTCGCGCCGCGCGCTCGCGGCCGGGCTCGCGCTCGATCTCGCTGGGATCTTCGTGGTCCTCGCATGCTCGGGCGGCGCGGCGAATCCCTGGAGCGCGCTCTTTTTGATCCACGTCGCGCTCGCCGCCGCGGTCTTGCCGCTCGGCACGACGCTCGCGCTCTCGGGCTTCGCTGCGTGCCTCTTCCTCGCGCTCTTCAGCGTTCCTTCCGGGGCTTGCTGCCCGAGCCACCCAGAGAACGGGGCGTTCTCGACGCACCTCTACGGGATGTGGTTCGCCTTCGCGATCTCGGCGGGGATCATCGCCACGTTCGTCACGCACGTGCGCAGCGCGCTCGCGGCGCGCGGCCGCGAGATCGCGCGCCTCCGCCGCGAGGCCGAGGTGAACGCTCGGTTCCGCGCGCTCGCGACGCTCGCAGCAGGTACGGCGCACGAGCTCAACACGCCGCTCGGGACGATCGCGGTCCTCGCTTACGAGATCGGCGACGGATGCGAGCCTGAAGCGGCGCAGCGGCACGGCGCGGCGATCGGCGCGCAGGTCGAGCGATGCCGGCAGGTGATCACGCGCCTCTCGGCGGGCAGCACGCGCTCGGCCGAGGGCGAACACGCGAGCATCACGGACGCCGCGACGCGCGCGGTCGAGGCCTGGCGCGCGGCGCACCCCGACGCGAAGGTCACGATTTCCGTGTCGTGTGATCCAGGGGCGCGCGTGGGTTTGTCCGCGGCCGAACTGGAGGGCGCGCTCGGGGCCTTGCTCGACAACGCGCTCTTCGCGTGTCGGGCCGGGGCGGTGACGGCGCCGATCGGCGTGCACGTGCGGCGCGAGGGCGAGCGGATCCTCGTGGCGGTGGAGGACGAAGGCGCGGGCGTGCCGGCGGATCTCCGCGAGCGGCTCGGCGAGCCGTTCTTGACGACGAAGGAGCCGGGCGAGGGAATGGGCCTCGGGCTCTGGCTCGTGCGGCGCGTCGTGGAGATCGCCGGAGGGACGCTCGATATCGGGCCGCGAGAGCCGCGGGGGACACGCGTGACGATCCGGCTCGCGGAGGCGCGGGCGTGACGGGGGCCGAGGGAAAACCCACGCTGCTCGTGGTGGACGACGACGACGCGTTCCGGGCTGCGCTCGGAGAAGCCCTCGAACGGCGAGGTTTTTCCGTTTCGCTCGCCGAGGGGCCCCCGGCGGCGCTGTCGCTCGCCGAGCGGCAGGTCTTCGAATATGCGCTCGTCGACGTGCGAATGCCGGGCGGCAGCGGGATCGACCTCGTGCGCTCCCTCCGATCCCTCGACGAGGGGACACGAATCGTGGTGCTCACCGGATACGGCACGATCGCGAATGCGGTGGAGGCGATGCGCGCGGGAGCCTTTGATTACCTGACGAAGCCGGTGAACGCGGCAGCGTGTGAGCGTGCCCTCGCGGGCCGCACCTCCACGGAGAGCGCGCCGGACGATGTGCCTTCGCTCGATCGTGTGGAGTGGGAGTATCTGCATCGCGTGCTCGGCGATTGCGGCGGCAATATCTCCGAGGCGGCGCGGCGGCTGCGGATGCACCGGCGTTCGCTCCAGCGCAAGATTGCCAAAATGCCACCTGCGCGCTGAGCGCAGGAATTGCGGGGGCGCCCGGGGCGGCGCGGCGCCCGGCCGGAGCGTGCTTCCGGGTTTGCAAGGTCCAGGCGCTGCCGGTAGACTGATTCGTTACGGATGAGGGAAGGCACGGTCTTCGCCGAGCGGTATGAGATCCTGCACCTGGCAGGGACCGGCGGCATGGCCGAGGTGCACCGGGCGATGGATCGGCAAAACGCGACGCCGGTCGCGTTGAAGCTCGTCTCGGATGCGAGCCCCGTGGACGACGCGCGCTTCGACCGCGAGATCGAGGCGCTCGGATCGCTCGATCACCCGGGCATCGTCCGCTACCTCGGGCACGGCACGCTCGCGAACGGCACGCGGTACCTCGTGATGGAATGGCTCGAAGGCGAGGAGCTCGCGCGCACGCTCGCGCGCGGGCGGCTCTCGGTCGAGGACACCATCGCCCTCGCGCGCAAGGTCGCCGAGGCGCTCGCGTCGGCCCACGAAAAGCTCATCGTTCACCGCGATCTCAAGCCCGAGAACATCTTCCTCGTGGGAGCCCGGCCCGACCAGCCGAAGCTGCTCGACTTCGGCATCGCCAAGCTCGGCCGGCACACGCGCATCACCGGAACGGACAGCATCGTCGGCACGCCGGGCTTCATGGCGCCCGAGCAAGTGCGCGGCGAGGCCGAGGTGGACGCGCGGGCCGACGTCTTCGCGCTCGGCTGCGTCCTCTTCGAATGCCTCGCCGGCGCGCCCGCGTTCCCCGGGGATCACCTGCACGCGATCCTCGCGAAGGTGCTCTTCGCCGAACCGCCGTCGCTCGTGGAGCTCCGGCCCGAAATTCCGTACGAGCTCGAAGCACTCGTGATGCGCATGCTCGCGAAGGATCCGGCGGACCGACCTCGGGATGGGCGCGCGGTGGTGGAGGAGCTTCAAATGCTCGAGAGCGGCGCGGCCACGGTGCGCGCCGTCGCGCCCCCCTCGCTCCGCCCGCCCTCGCTCACGACCACCGAGCGCCGGCCCGTCGCGGCGCTGCTCATCGGGCGATCGAAGCACTCGCTGCCGCCGCCGGCGCTCGGCCGATCGTTCGAGAGCCGCGAGCGGCGCGCGTCGGAGCTCGATCGATCGCTGCAAGCCGAGGCCGAAGCGCGCGGGGTGCCGTGTGAGATCCTGCGCGACGGATCCCTCGCGCTCTGGACCGCGGGCGCGGGGGCGAAGGATCTGGCGGCGCGGGCGGCGCGCATCGCGATGGAGCTGCGGGCGCTCGGCGGCGGCCGGCCGTTTGCCCTCGCAGTCGGCTGGGGGTCCCTCGCGGGGCCGAGCCCGCTCGGAGACGCGATCGATCGGGCGGCGCACGCGCTCTCGGAGCACCGCGGCGCGAGCGACGTGGAGTGCCCGATCGCGCTCGACGAGCTCACGGCGGGCCTGCTCGACGCGCGCTTCGAGGTGCAAAAGGACGGCGCGGGGTTCTCGCTCCACGGCGAGCGTGCGGCGCTGCTCGGCACACGCACGCTCCTCGGCAATCCCACGCCGTGCGTCGGGCGTGACCGCGAGCTGCGCACGCTCGCGGGCCTGTTCGAGGACTGCATCGAGGAGCCGGCCGCGCAGGCCGCGCTCGTGACGGCGGCCGCGGGCCTCGGCAAATCGAGGCTCGCGCAAGAGTTCGTGCAGACCGCGCTGCGCGACGCGCCGCTCGCGAACGCGTGGATCTCGGGCGGAGACGCGCGCCGGGCCGGCTCGGCGTTCCGGCTCGTGTCGCAGGCGCTCTGCATGGCGCTCGGCATCGCCGCCGGCGATGGTCCGAATGTGCGTCGTGACAAACTCGTGACGCGCGTGTCGGCGCGCTTCGCGGCGTCGGAGGCGCGGCGCGTGGCGCGGTTCCTCGGCGAAATCGTGGATGCGCCGTTCCCGGACGAGGACGACCTGCCGCTCCGCGCGGCGCGCGCGGACGTCCAGCTCATGGTCGACCAGATCCGCGCGGCGTTCCTCGATTTCCTGGGAGCGGAGTGCGACGCGGCGCCGGTGCTCCTCGTGCTCGAGGATGTGCAATGGGGCGACCTGCCGAGCGTCCGGCTCGTGGACGCGGCGCTGCGCACGCTCTCCGACAAACCATTTTTCGTCCTCGCCACCGCGCGCCCCGACGTGCGCGAGCGATTCCCGCGACTCTGGGAAGGGCGCCGGTTGCAGGAGATCAGCCTCACGGAGCTCGGCAAGCGGGCGAGCGAGAAGCTCGTGCGCGGGGCGCTCGGCGAGGCCGCGTCGCAAGAGGTCGTCGATCGGATCGTCCAGCGTGCGCAAGGAAATGCGTTTTACCTGGAAGAACTCATCCGCGCCGCGGCGGAAGGGCGGGACGCGGAGCTGCCGGAGACGGTGGTGGCGATGGTGCAATCACGCCTCGCTTCGCTCGACGACGAGGATCGGCGGCTGCTCCGCGCGGCGAGCGTCTTCGGGGACGTGTTCTGGGCCGGCGGCGCGCGGGCGTTGCTCGGCGAGGGCGTCAGCAAGAACGTCGTCCGCGAGCGGCTCGTGGCGCTCGAAGAGCGGGAGCTTTTGTCGTTCCGCGGCGAGAGTCGCCTCCCCGGGGAGGAGGAGGTCGCCTTCCGGCACGCGCTCGTGCGCGAGGGCGCCTATACGATGCTGACCGAGGAGGATCGCGAGCTCGGCCATCGGCTCGCGGCGACGTGGCTCGAATCCCACGGCGAGACGGACCCGCTCGTCCTGGCGACCCATTTCGAGCGCGGCCAGAAGCCGAGCCGCGCGGTGCGCCACCTCCTGCGCGCGGCCGAGCAGGCGCATCGCGCAGGCGACGACGAGGACGCCGTTCGCCGCGCCGAGCGTGCCCTCGCCCTCGGCCCCGATCCCGAGACCGAAATCGGGCTGCTCGGCATCGTCTCGGAGGCGCGCATGTGGCAAAACCACCTCGAAGAGGCGGCGACGCACGGCGCGCGGCTCACGCGCAGGGCCCCGCCCGGCAGCGCGCCCTGGGTGCGCGGCGCGCTGGCGCAATTCACCTATGCGCTCCGCATGAAGCACGTCGAGGAGTCGATCGGGATCCTCGACGCGATCGCCTCGATCGAGCCCGCGCCCGAGGTCCTCGGCACCGTGTCGCTCGCGCTCGCGATGGCCACGGTCCTGCTCCTGACGGAGGGGCGGATCGATATCGTCGAGCCCATTCAACGGAGGCTCGACGCGCTCGTCGGGCCCGCGGCCGATCGCGACCCGATGGCCCGGGCCTTCTGGCACCTCTCCTATCCGCGCTGGGAGGCGTGGATCAAAGAAAACCCGTGGGAGAGTTTGTCACGGTCGCGCGCGGCGCTCCAGGCCTTCAACGAGGCGGGTTCGCGGCGCGGCGGGGTGCTCGCGCGGGTGTTCGTCGGGATGAACGAGTGGATGCTCGGGGCGAACACGCGCGCGGCCGAGACGCTCTGCCCGGAGCCGCGGCACGACGAGGATTTCGCGATCGTGGCCTCGCTTCGGGCGCTCTTCCGGGTGCTCGCGCTCTCGGACGGAGGACGGCTCGACGAGGCGCGCGACGAGGCGACGAGGCTCTTCGCGGCCGCGAAGATGAACGGCAACGAGGCGGACGAGGCGCGCGGGCGCTGGGCGCTCGGCGAGGTGGCGCGGCGCGCGGGCCAGCACCAGGAGGCAGCGCGGCACGCGCAGGCGGCCATGGAGCTTGGCGGGGTGCTGCCGCTCGATCACGCCGCGGCGGGCGCGGTGCTCGCGAGCGCCCTCCGCGCGATGGGGCGCGTGGACGAGGCGCTCGTGGAGGCGCGCGCGTCGCATACGCGGTACGAGGCCGTGCGCGGATTCGGTTATCGAGGCGGGTTCTTGCTCGTCACGCTCGCCCAATGCCTCGACGCGGCGGGCGCGCGGGGCGAGGCGCGGGCGGTGCTTCGGGTGGCGCGCGAGCGTCTCTATCGGATTGCGGAGCGGACGCCGAACCCCGAGTACCGGCGGAGCTTCCTCGAAGACGTGCCTGAGAACGCGCGGACGCTGGAGCTCGCCCAGGCCTGGCTCGGCCCAGGCGAATAGGTAGAGTGGGTTTGGCGGGAGAGACCCTTTTCAGGGCATGACGTCTACGTAGAACACGCCGCGGAGCTCCTCGGTGTTCGAGATCGGGCCGGATATGCCCGGAAGAGGCACCGTGCACAGGGCTGCGTGGGGGAGCTACGAGGCAGCCCGGGCGCGGCTCGGGGATTGCGTGAAGCAGGGGCTCTATCTCCACACGCCGATGGTGGTGACCGAGACGCTCACGCTGGGATTCGAGGAGATGTTCCGGGAGGAAGGGCCCGGTATGCGGTTGACGAGCCGCCCGTGGCGCTTCATGATTGCGGCTGCCTCGCAACAGCGAGCCCCACGGAGGAGGCTGCGAATATGACTGTCCCGAGCTGCACCGAGCGCGTCTCCCTGCCCGTCGTCGCCGCCGCGAGCCACGCAAGTTAGGTGACCGGTGACCGGTCACCGGTCACCGGTCACCGGTCACGATGGGGCCGCAAGCGGTCCCATTCCCCACGCCGGCTTTGCCGGCGTTCGGTCCGGTACGGAACCGGATGAGCCGGTCTCCTCATCGCTGACCAGGCGATTGCGTGTTGATCCAGCGGGCGCCGGACGGGCTTCCGTCCTCGGCAAGAGCCGAGGCTCCGTTCGGACTGGCCGGCCTGTGCGCCGTCCGCTCCGTGGCCGTGACCCGCCGCGCCTCGCCTCGCGAGCCCGCGGCGCTCCGGAGCTCGCACCACGATGGATCTCGACTCGAATCGTCTCGTCTCTCATTCGCTCGATAGTCTCGGTTGGAACTCCTTCTTCGAACGGCAGCGCGCCGCGCTCGCCGAGCCCTTCGAGCCCGCCCGCGTGTCCGCCGGCGGGCGGGGCATACTGCAAGTGTTCACCGCCGCGGGCCCGCGCCGCGCGAAGGTGAGCGGCCGCCTGCTCCACGAGAGCGACGGCGCGGCGTTGCCGGCGGTCGGCGACTGGGTCGGCATCCGGCCCGACGCCGCCGATCCGGCGGTGATCACGCATGTGTTCGCGCGCCGCACGGCGCTCTTGCGCAAGGCCGCCGGGCGGCGCTTCGAGGCGCAGGTGCTGGCCGCCAACGTGAATACGGTGATGATCGTCAGCTCGCTCAACGCCGACTTCAACCCGCGGCGCCTGGAGCGGTATCTGGAGGTCGCGATCGAGGGCGGGGCGCGGCCGGTCTTCGTGCTCAACAAAGCCGATCTCTGCGACGCGCCCGAGCGCTTCGTGGAGGCGGCGCGCGCGCTTGCGCCGTCGGCGCCGGTGATCGCGGTGAGCGCGACCGAAGGGGCCGGGCTCGACGCGCTCGCGGCGCACGTGCGCGCGGGCGAGACGTTGGTGCTCCTGGGATCGTCAGGCGTAGGGAAATCGACGATCGCCAACCGGCTCCTGGGCAATGACGCGCAGCGCGCGGGGGAGATCCGGGCGCACGACGATCGCGGCAAGCACACGACCACGCACCGCGAGCTGTTCGTGCTGCCAAACGGCGGCCTCCTGGTCGACACGCCGGGGCTGCGCGAGCTGGAACCGTGGGATCTCGATGAGGGCGGGCCGGCGGGGTTCGGCGATGTGGAGGAGCTGGCCGCCGAATGCCGCTTCCGTGACTGCGCGCACGAGGGCGAGCCGGGGTGCGCGGTGGCGGAGGCGGTGGAGCGCGGAGCGCTCGAGGAAGGGAGGCTCGCGGGGTTCCGCAAGCTGGCAGCGGAGGGTCGGCACCTGCGCGAGAAGCACGACGCGCGGGCGCGGGCAGAGGCCCGGCGGCGGGGGAAGATGATTGCGCGGATCACGAAGATGAGCCCGAAGAGCTGAGTCCCGGGAGAGGGCTCGCGCAGCTTCCCGCCGGCAATCGGCGTCCTTCGCCCCAAACCCCGTGACCGCATTCCGTTACCGGAGGCGGTTACCGCATTCCGTTACCTGATCCAGAGCAGCGCCACGCCGCCGACGGCCACGAGCGCGCCGAGGATCGCGCGCAGGCTGACGGGTTCCTTGTGAAGCAAGATGACGGCCGGAATGACGAGGACGGGGGTCGTTGCCATGATCGTGGCCGCGACGCCCGTCTCCGTGTGCTGAATGGAGAGGAGCGAGAGCGATACCCCGACGAACGGGCCCGCGATCGCGCCGAGCGACGCGAATCCGAGCGCCGCGCGGTCCCGGACCGCCACGGCCGCGCGCCCCCACCAACCGATGAACGTGAACAGGAGGGAAAAACCGATGATGCCCGCAAGAACGCGAATTTGCGTCGCGGCGAACGGGTCGTAGGTCTTCATGCCGATCTTGCTCAGCACGAGCCCCACGGCCTGGCCCACGGCGCCGCCGAACGCGAGCAGGATTCCTTTGCCCGATTCCCCCTTCGGTCCAGCGCCCGCCGCATTTGTATCGCCCGCTCGTTCCAGCACGACGACCGCGATGCCGACGAGCGTCACGCCCATTCCCACGATACCGAGATCGGAGATCCGCTCGCCCAGGACGATCCACCCGAGGACGGCAGCGATCGGCGGCGCGAGCGACATGATCAGCATCGCGACGCGCGGGCCAATGAGCAGGAAGGCCCGAAAGAGGCACATGTCGCCCAAGACGAACCCCACGAGGCCGCTCACGAAGAGCCAGCCCCACGCCTCGGCGGAGGCGTCGAGCGGCAATGGAAGGCCGCGACGGACGAAATTGTACACGCCGAGAAAAACGAACGCGAGGACGAGGCGGACGAGGTTGAGCGACAAGGAGCCCATGCGGCGCCCTGCAGCCGAGAACGCGAGCGAGCTCGCGGTCCAGCAAAGGGCCGTGCCAAGGGCCGCGAGTTCTCCGAGCGGGATGGACATGGGGAAAAGAGCGCGCAAGATAACCGGTCGCGAAAGACCGGGAAAGAAGCAGCGCAGCCGAACTGCCTTCTTGGAGTCCACGCGTGACGTGCGACAATGTTGGAGATGCGGGTAGGTGTGTCGGTTGGCGAGCGCTTCGAGCTCGTACGTCTCGCAGGCCAAGGCGGCATGGGCGCCGTCTTCGAGGCCCGCGATCGCGAGACCGGCGATAAGGTCGCGATCAAGATCATGAACGGCGCGAGCGTCGAGGAGCGCGCGCGGTTCGATCGCGAGGCGCGTGTGCTCGCAGCGCTCTCGCACCCGGCCATCGTGCGTTACCTCGGCTACGGCAATCTCGACTCCGGCGAGCCGTACCTCGTGATGGAGTGGCTCTCGGGCGAGGGCCTCGACACGCGCATCATGCGGGAGCGGCTGAGCGTCGAGGAGACGATGGCGCTCGCCGAGCGCATCGCAGGCGCGCTCGCGATCGCGCACCGGCACGGGATCGTCCACCGCGACATCAAGCCGAGCAACATCTTCCTGCGCGACGGGGACGTGCGGCGCGCGATGCTGCTCGACTTCGGGATCGCGCGGCGCGCCTCGGACCCGCACGTCGTGACGAGGACGGGCGTGTTCATGGGGACGCCCGGCTACGTGGCGCCCGAGCAAGCGCGCGGAGATCGCGCGGTGAACGCGCGCGCCGACGTGTTCGCCCTCGGCTGCGTGCTCTTCGAGAGCCTCGCAGGAAAACCCGCGTTCACCGGGCAACACGTGGTGGCGGTGCTGGCGAAGGTGCTCTTCGAGGACGTGCCAAAGGTCTCGGCGCTTCGGCCCGGCGTGCCGCTCGCGCTCGATCTGCTCATCGCGCGGATGGTCGCGAAGCAGCCGGAAGAGAGGCTCGCGGACGGCGACGCGGTGATGGGCGCGCTCGCGCGGGTGGCGAACGACGAGTACACGAGCGAGCCGCCGCATACGCTGCGATCGAAGGGCGCGCTTGGCAGCGGCGAGCAGCGCCTCGTGAGCGTGATCCTGCTGTCGGCGCCGAAGGAGGGCCTGCCCGTCGATCCGCTGGGCGGCACGATGGACTCGGCCGGCATCGCGCCGCTCGCGGCGCTGCGCGCGGTGGCGCGATCGTACGGGGCGCGCGTGGAGGCGCTGGTGGACGGGTCGGCGGCGCTCGTGCTCTCGGGCGCGGGCATGGCGACGGACCAGGCGACCCAAGCCGCGCGGTGCGCGCTCGCGCTGCAGGCGATGGTGCCGGAGGCGCCCATGGTGCTCGTGACGGGACGAGGGGTGATCTCGCACGCGCTGCCCGTCGGAGAAGGCATCGATCGCGCGGCGAAGCTCTTGCGCGAGGAGGAGCAGCGCACGGCGAAACGCGACGATTCGGAGAGCGGGGCGCGGCGGCCGGTGCGGCTCGACGAGCTGACGGCAGAGCTGCTCGAAGGGCGCTTCGTGATCGACGGGAGCGAGGAGGTGCGGTCGCTCCTCGGGGAGGCGCAAACGCAGGAGGGATCGCGGCTCTTGCTCGGGCGGGTGACGCCGTGCGTAGGCCGCGAGCGCGAGCTCTCGACGTTGCTCGCGCTCTACGAGGAGTGCGTGAGTGAGCCCGCGGGGCGCGCGGTGCTCGTGACGGGCGTGGCCGGCATCGGAAAGTCGCGCATCCGGCATGAGCTCTTGCAGAAGCTCGCCGAGTCCGAGCCTCGCCCCGATATCTGGCTCGCGCAGGGGGATCCGACGCGCACGGGCGCGCCCTTCGGCATGGCCGGCGAGCTCTTGCGGCGGGCCTCGTCGCTGCACGAGGAGGATCCGATCGAGGTGCGGCGGGAAAAGATCCGCGGCGCGGTGACGCGGCACCTTGGCGCGGACGCGGGGCGCGTCATGGAGCTCTACGGCGAGCTCGTGGGCGCGCCGTGGGCGGCCGAGGAGGCGAGCACGTTCCTGCGCGCGGCGCGAAAAGATCCCGTGCTGATGGGGGATCAGATCCGCCGCGGTTTTGAGGACTTCGTGAGTGCGGCGAGCGCGACCCGGCCGGTGGTGCTGGTGCTCGAGGATCTGCACTGGGCCGACACGCCGACGGTGCAGCTCATCGACGCGGCGCTCCGTGTGTCGCGCGAACGCTCGCTCTTCGTCCTCGCGTTCGCGCGACCCGACGTGCACGACAGGTTCCCGGGGCTCTGGGCGGACCGCGGCATGCAGGAGATCCGGCTCGGCGAGCTGTCGCGGCGCGCGAGCGAGCGACTCGCACGGCACGTGCTCGGCGATGAGGCGCCGCCGTCCTTGCTCACGCGTGTCGTGGCGCAGGCCGCGGGCAACCCGTTTTACCTCGAAGAGCTTTTGCGCGCGGTGGCCGAGGGCCAGGAGACCGCGCTGCCGAAGACGGTGCTCGCCATGCTGCAGGCGCGGCTCGAAGCGCTGCCGAGCGAGGCGCGCTGGCTGCTCCGCGCGGGCAGCATCTTCGGCGAGACGTTCTGGAGCGGCGGCGTGCGCGCGCTCCTCGGCGGCGAGAGCAGCGTCGTTGACGCAGGCCGCTGGATCGAGACGCTCGTCCACCGCGAGCTCCTCATGCGTCGCCGCGAGAGCCGTTTTCCCGGCGAGGAGGAGCTCGCGTTCCGGCACGACCTCCTGCGCGAGGTCGCCTATGCGGCGCTCACGGAGGTCGATCGAGCGCTCGGCCACCGGCTCGCGGCGGAGTGGCTCGAGACCGCGGGCGAGCGCGACGCGATGGCCCTCGCCGAGCACTGCGAGCGCGGCGAGGATCGCGAGAAAGCCGCGGTGTGGTTCGTGCGCGCAGCGACGCAGGCCCTCAGCGCGAACGACTTCGAGGCGGTGCTCGAACGCAGCGAGCGCGCCGAGGCGTGCGGCGCGGACGGCGGGCTGCTCGGCGAGGTACGGCAAGCGCAGGCCGAGGCGCATTTCTACCGCGGCGAGCTCGCGGAGGCGGCGCGGCGGGCGCGCGAGGCGATGCAGCATCTTTCGCCCGACAGCCCGCTCTGGTTCGGCGCGGCGAGCGCGGCGGCGTGGGCCGAGAGCTCGCGCGGCGAGCGCCGCCAGCTCCTCGGGATCGCGGAGTCGATGCTCGAGCGCGCCGATCGCGAGGCCTCGCCGTTCACGCGCAGGCTCGCGGCGATGGGCTGGATCGCGCGCATGCTCCTGCGCTCCGGGCAACGGAAAGCGGCCGAGACGCTCACCGAGCGGTTCACGCAGGCGCCCGAGGAGGCGCGGCGCGAGCCCATCGTGCGGGCCGAGTGGGCGGCCGTCTCGGCAACGCGCGCGCTCGTCGAGGGCGACCTCGAACCCTCGTATGAATTTTTCCTCGAAGCCGCGCAGTGCTTCGAGGAGGCGAAGGTCGATCGCTTCGGCATCTCGATGCGCATCTACGCGGCGCTCGTGCTCTGCGACCTCGGCGATCATGCCCGCGCCGAGGAGGGGCTCGCCACGCTCGTCGCGCGCGCCGAGGCGCAGTGCTTGCCGATGCTCGCGGCGAGCGCACGGCATGGGCTCGCGGAGGCGCTCGCGGCGCGCGGGGCGCTCGCCGAGGCGCGCGCGCTGCTCGAAGACATCCTGGAGACGCTCACGAACGCAGGCCTCGTGCTCTCGGCGCACGACGTGCGGCAGTTCCTCGCGCTCGTGCTCGTGCGGCAAGGCGACAGCGAGGCCGCCGAGCGCGCTGCGATCGAGGCTGTGGCGCTCGTCGACGCGCCGCCGAACCGCCGCTGCTCGTACCTCGCGACGCTGGCGCGTGTGCTGCTCGCGTGTGGCCGCCCTGCAGAGGCGCTCTCGGCGGCGGAGGAGGGCAAGCAGCTCCTCGAACAGATCGGCGCGCTCCTCTCGGACGAGCCGCTCGTGCGGCTCGTGTATGCCGAGGCGCTCCACGCGAACGGCGAGCACGAGCGCGCGAAGGAAGCGCTCTCCGCCGCGCGCGCGCATCTCCTCGGCCGGGCCGGGAAGATCGGCGATCCGTCGCGGCGGGAGCGATTCTTGCGTGCCGTTCCGGACAACGCCCGCACGCTGGAGCTTGCGGCGGCATGGCTCGCTGCGTCACCGGGCACGGCTTGACGCCGCCCGCCCGGAGCGGGCATCCTCCGGAAACAACTTTCTTCTGCAACGTTCGGGGTGGGGGCCATGGAACGACGTGATTTTCTGAAGGTCGGCGTGATCGGTGGGGCGGGGACCGCGGCAGCAGGCAGCGTGGGTTGCGCGAGCACGACGGGCGCGGCGGCGTCGCCGGTGACGCTGGTCAGCCCCGAGGAAATGGATCGGTTCCTCGCGCGCCTCGATAGGGGTCTCGATTCGCTGAAGACCGGCGACAGCCCCATCACGTCGCTCTTCCCGAAGCTCGATGCTACGGATTCGAAGGTTCAGAAGCAGGACCTGCTCGTCCGCAAGACGCTCCGCTCGCTCCTCCTCGTGGGCTCGTTCAACGATCTTCCCGAAGAGGGGCGCGCACATCCCGGCATGCAAGCGCGCATGTGGAATGGGATGGACGAGATGGATGAAGCGATGCTCGGCATGACGAGCGAGCTCGAAGCTTTGACGCCCACCGAACGCGCGGACATCGGCCTTCGGATGCGCAAGGATCCGGGGCTCGGGATGCGAATCGTCGAGGCGATCGACGAGGACGCGGCCAGGGCCGGGATCTCGATGGAGCGGCGGCTGCATTTGCGCTCGATCGCGGTCGAGGCGTGCGCCCGCATGAAGCAATCGACGCCGCTGCTCATCGACGAATACGTGACGAAGGTGAACAAGGTGGCGGCTCGGCCGGTGACGGTCGCCGACTTCGAGCGCCGCCTCGTCGCGCAAATGGGTGAGGAGGCATTTTTCCAGCTCCGGGAGCGCACCGAGGCCCACGCGCGGCGCTGGAACGTGGCCAGCACGGGCGCGACCGCCAATGACGGCGCGTCGCAGGGCCCTCCCGCTGTGAACCCGCATGGCCGCAGCAACACGGTGCTCGCGGTGGGCGGCATTCTCCTCGGCGTCGGCGTGCTTGCCATGGTGATCGGCGGCATCTTCGCGTCCGGCGGCGGCGTCTTCGCGGTGACCGTCGGCGCGATCCTCGGCATTGCAGGGCTCATCACGCTCATCGTCGGCGCGGTCCTCCGGGCGACCGAGGACTGATCTCGCCCCGCTGCATGCTCCCGCGACCGACCGCCGAACCCCCGGAATCGGGCTCTCCGATTGCCATCACGGGAATGGGCGCCGTCTCGGCGCTCGGCGAAAGTACGTCCGCCTTGTGGTCCGCCATCGAGGAGGGCCGCGATGGGATTCGCCCGATCGAACGATTCTCGACCGAAGGTTTTTCCGTGTCGCTCGGCGGGATGGTGCCCGGCGCAGGCACCGGGGATCGTTGCGTCGAATTCGCCACGGCCGCCGCGCGCGAAGCTCTCGCGCATGCAGCCTTGCAGATCGGGCCGGGCGGCGTCGCGGGGCGGCGTGTCGCCCTGATCCTCGGCACGAGCCTCGGCATGCACGTGGACGGCCTGCACCGCGTCGCAGCGGAGGTCGCGCGCGCCCTCGGCATCGAGGGCCCGACGCTCACCCTTTCGACGGCCTGCTCCTCCTCGACGAATGCGATCGGGCTCGGCCGGGATCTGCTCGAAGCGGGGCTCTGCGACATAGCCCTTGCCGGCGGCACGGACGAGCTCACGCCGGAGATTTTTGCCGGTTTTCACGCGCTCGGGCTACTTTGTCTCTCGAAATGCGCGCCGTTCAGCGAGCCCGTGGGGACCACGCTTGGCGAGGGCGCGGGTTTTCTGGTGCTCGAACGCGGCGATACCGCCCGCGCCCGCGGCGCGCAGGTGCTCGCGACGGTGCTCGGGTATGGTCTTTCGGCCGACGCCTACCATCCGACCACGCCCGATCCCACGGGCGCCGGCGTCGCGCGGGCGCTGCGCGGCGCGTTGCTCGATGCGAGGATGGAGGCCGACAGGATCGATTACTTCAATGCGCATGGCACGGGCACGATGACCAACGACGCCGCCGAGTTCCGCGCGCTCGAACAGGTCTTCGGCGAGCGCGTGGCGCGTTTGCCCGTGAGCTCCACGAAGAGCTTCCTCGGCCACGCGCAGGGCGCCGCGGGCGTGCTCGAGCTCATCGCAACCCTCTGCGGCATAGCGCAGGGCAAGATTCCTCCCACCTTGCATTACGACAAAGCGCGGCCGCGCTCTCCGCCCGATCCGGTGGCCGGCGACAGGCCCCGCGTGGCCCGCGTCGAGCGCGCGCTTTGCAACAACTCGGCATTCGGAGGCGCGAATGCCGCCGTCATCGTGGGCAAAGTACCGAACGTTTCGGCCGGAAAAACCCCCACCGAATGGCTGGTCCTCGGCGCCTCCGCCGTGGGGCCGCACGGGATGGATCTCGACGCGCTCGGGGAGGCGCTCGCCGCGAAGGTCCCGCTCCGCCGACGCGCGCCCGCCTTCCGCATCGAGAGCCTCATTCCCACGGCGGACGGGCGCGGGATGGATCCTGCGTCGCGGTATCTCTCGGCCGCCGCGACGCTCGCCCTCGCCGATGCGGGAATCACGCTGCGCGGCGCGAAACGCGACCGGGCGGGGCTCTTCGTCGGCACGACACGCGCCTCGACCGAGAGCGAGCGTGAATTCAGGGACAGCATCCGCGAGCGTGGCCTCGCGCGCCTCTCGGCCACGGCGTTCACGCGGATGGTCCTCAATGCGTCCGCGGGGACTTGCACGAAGCTCTGCGCGCTCAAGGGCCCGACCACGACGCTCACCACGGGCGACGGCAGCGGCCTCGTCGCGCTCATTTATGCGGCATTGCACCTCTCGACGCGATCCGACGTCGACCTGATCCTCGCCGCCGGCGTCGACGAGCGCGTCTCCCTCGAATCCGAGGCGCACGAGGGAGAAGGGGCGGCGTGCCTCGTGCTCGGCAAGGGTCCGGCCCCGGACACATCCAAAGCCGTGCGTCTCTCGGGATTCGGCCTCGCCGGCCCGGGCGATGTGGAGGAGGCCACGCGCCTCGCGATTCGAATGGCCGGGCTCGACGCGAGCGACGTTGTCGTGGCGCCAAACGTCGCGCCCGTCCTCGGCCCCGCACCCGCAGCCGCGGCGATGTTCGCCTGCGCGTTCGCCGTCGCCTCGATTTTGCGAGGGACCTGGGAGCACGTGCTGGTCCCCGATGCGGGCGGCACCGCCGCGGCCGCCGTGGTCTTCAGCCGAAAAGGAGCCGCATGAACCCCGAGCTTGCCCGGTACATCCAGCGTCGCGAGCGTATCCTCGACAAGGTGCGCACGCTCCTCGTCGAGCGCCTGCACGTGAGCCGCGCGCCCGACGAGATCGACCCCGACGCGCCGCTCTTTGGCACGGGACTCGGCCTGGATTCGGTGGACGCGGTCGAGCTCCTGGTCAGCATGGAATCCGAGCTCGGCGTGAGGCTGCCACACGAGGGTTTGTCGCGACCAGCCATGCGCACTGTGAATACGCTGGTCGACCTGGCCCTCGCCCACGGGAGGACGGACGATGTCGATGGATGACGAGATCCGCGCCTTGCGCACGAGCGTGGCGCTCGCCGAAGGTGATCACATCACGTGCCTGCGCATCGAGGGCGAAGGCGCGTACGAGGCGCTCGACCACGTCGTCGCCTGCGATCTTTTCTTGCAGGATGGTCAGATGCGCCCGAGCCTCTTGCTCGACGAGGAGGCCCGACCGTTCGCGGACATTCACGTGGCCCGGGACGACGAATCGTTCTTTTTGCTTGCCGAGGGGCCGTCGCCCGAGGAGCTCGTCGCGTTCCTGGAGAAACGTTTTCCCGCGGGCGTCGTGGTGACGGTCGAGCGATGCAACGGGACGCTCCTCTCGCTCCACGGCCCTTATGCCTGGGAGCTCTGCACGACCGTGTTTGGGCCCGACGTCGGGAGCCTTCCGTATCTCGCGTTTTACCGCACCGACGACGCCGTGTTTTTTCGGTCGGGCAAGACCGGCGAGTTTGGGTATGATTTGCTGATTCCCACGGACGAGGTCGCGACCGTGCGCGAGGCGCTCCTCCGGGAGGGGGCGGCGTTCGACCTCGCCCTCGCGAGCCTGCCCGCGCTGGATCAATGCGCGCTCGAAAATGGCTTCTTCAACATTCGCCGCGAGGGACGCGCCGGCCTCTCGCCGCTGGAGCTCGGCCTGCAATGGCGCGTCTCGTACCGCAAGGACTACGTGGGATCTGCCGCGCTGCAGGCCCGGCGCGAGGCGAACGCGACGGCGCGGGTCGTATGGGCCGTCGCCGGCGCGCCCGTGGCCGAGGGGGACGAGGTGTTTCTGGACGATCAACGGATCGGCCATGTCCTCGTGTCCGGCTTTTCCGTGATCCGCGGCGAATGGGTGGCGCTTTTGCTCCTCGATCGGCCGTATGCGTATGCCGGCATCGATCGGTACGAGGCCCGTCACGCGGGCGAACGCCGGCCGATTCGCACCCTCTCGGCGCCGCTCCTCAACAACCGCAGCCTGTACGTGAGCCCCCAGCGGCATAGCTACCGGACGCGAGACGAATCCAAGCTGCCGCCGTTCGTGTTGCCTTTATGAGTGCTCGATTCGACGACAGCACGGTGATCGTGACCGGCGCCTCACGCGGGCTCGGCCGGAGCATTGCAACGGCGTTCGGCGCCGAGGGGGCGTTTGTCTTCGTCGGATACCGGACGCGCGAGGACGAGGCGAAGGAGACGCTCCGAGCGTTGGAAGAGGCGGGCGGGCGCGGTGCATTGCTCGTGATGGACGTCGCGAGCGCGGCGGCCATGAACGCGGCCGTGGAACAGGTGCTCGCCGCGCGGGGCGCGGTCGACGTGCTCGTGAACAATGCCGGCGTTGCGGCGGATGAGCTCTTCCCGCTCATGGCCGAGGAGAGCTGGGACGAGGTGATGCGCGTCAATGCGGGCGGCGCCTTTCACGGCTGCCGCGCGGTGGTGCGTCCGATGATGGCGAAGCGGCGGGGCGCCATCGTCAACGTCGCATCGGTCGCAGGGCAGCATGCGAGCCCTGGGCAATCGAATTACGCCGCCTCGAAGGGCGCGATCCTCGCGTTCACGCGCACGCTCGCGGCCGAGCTCGCCCCGCGCGGGATCCGGGTCAACGCCGTGGTGCCGGGGCTGCTCGGCACGGGAATGGCAAAGCGCCTGGACAAACGGATCGCGGAGAAGACCCGCGCGCAGATTCCGCTCGGACGCTTCGGGACCGGCGACGAGGTCGCGCGGGCGGTCTTGTTTCTGGCCTCGGACGAGGCGTCGTACGTGATCGGGCAGGCGCTCGTGGTGGACGGGGGACTCACGTTGTGACCGTCGCGTTTTTGTTTCCCGGGCAGGGCGCGAAAGGGCTCGTCGCGGCCGTGCAATTCGCGGAGAGCGAGCCGCGGGGCAAAGAATTGCTCGAACGGGCAGCGGCGGCGGCCGACTTCGCGCCGAGCGAACTCCTGGTGAAGGGCGGGCGCGCGCTCGAACGTACGGAAATCCAGCAACCGGTGCTCACGGCGGTCGCGCTCTTCGTGCACGCGGAGCTTCTCGCCGCGGGAATCAAGCCCGACGTCGTGGCAGGTCATTCGCTCGGAGAACTCCCGGCCTGGGCGGCGACGGGCGCCATCACGCCCGAGGATGCGATTGCGATCGCGGCGCTGCGTGGGCGGCTGATGGCGCGGGAAGCAGAGCGGCACCCGGGAGCCATGTTCGTGTTCTCCGAACCTTCGACAGAGCGTTCGGAGGTCTTCCTCAAGGGGACGCTCCAGCGCGCGGCCACGCGGCCCGGAATCCACGTGGCCGCATCGAATGCGCCCGGGGAAGTGGTGTTAAGCGGCGATGAGAACGCCATCCGCAGCATGATCCGTACCCTCGGCGATGCGCTCGGTATCGACCTCTGGCGCCACGCGCGACGGTTGCCTGTCTCCGGCGCCTGGCACAGCGAATCCATGAAAGATGCCGTTCCAGACCTCGAAGCGGCGCTCACGCTCGCGCGTCGGGGGACCATGCAAGTCCCCATGGTGCTCAATGCAACGGGAAAACGCGCCGAGGACGAGGCGCTCGTCCCGCGCCTCCTCGCCGGCCAGCTCGTCCATACCGTTCGCTGGACCGACGTCATGGCCACGCTCAAGGACGAGGGCGTGACGGATTTCGTGACCATTGCCCCGGGCGCGGTGCTGCGATCACTCGTCCGGACGAACCTCGGCACCGAAGCGCGGGTCCACGCGACCGAAAACGCGAATGACATGCAGCGCACCGTGGACGCGCTGCGGTGGAGCCTCTCATGAAAACGAGCTCCCGGTTGTCCCTCGGCGCGGACGTCATCAACCTCCTGATTCCGCATCGTCGCCCCTTCTCGATGGTCGACGTGATCGAATCCTACGAGCGCGGGCCGCGGCCGACCTTGCGCGCCGCGCGCCACGTATCCGCGAACGAACCCGTGTTCGAGGGCCATTTTCCGGGCCTGCACCTCTGGCCCGGCGTGTACACGATCGAGGGGCTCGGCCAGAGCTCGAACCTGCTCGGCATCATCGCCGCCTACCAGGATGCCTGGGAAGCGAAGGGGCACGATCCGAACGCGGTGATCGAGGCCCTGCAAAACCTGGCGCTCGGATATCGCCTGCAACCGGGATACAAGCCCGAGGTCTCGGCGGCGCTCGTCGAATCGCTGAAGTCGCATTCCCATCTGCACGTCGGAATGAGCGCGTCGGTGGACGTGAAGCTGCTCCAGCCGGTCTTCGCCGGACAGCGGATCGAGTACATCGTCGCGCAATCGCATCTCATGGAAAACCTCGCGCGGTACGAGGTCGAGGCCCGCGTGGAGGGGCGCACGGTGGCGAAGGGCGTGATGACCAGCACGCGCAGCATCCCGCCGCTGCCAGCGCCAATCTTCGGATGAAGGCGCGTTTCCTCGGGCTCTCCTTGCTCGTTTCGGCGGGCTGCGGGCCTTCCGTGGTTTGGCTGGGCCATAGCCCCGATCGAAGCCATCACATCGAGGTGCTGGAGAGCGCCGGCAAGCAGCGGGTGCGCGTCGACGGCGTGGACGGGGCCGCATATCTGGGCATCGGGATCGAATCCCTCGTCTGGAGCGCGGACGGCCGCCGCCTCGCCTACCCCGCGCGCCGCGAAAAAGGCTGGTCGCTCGTGGTAGACGGGCGCGCGGGCCCGACGTTCGACGGCGTGGGCGAGGTCGTCCTGAGCCCGGACGGCGCGCACGTGGCGTATGCCGCGCAGCGAAGAGGCGTGTGGTTCGTGGTGCTGGATGAAACACCCGGGCCCGCCTTCGATGCCATTCTGGAGGGCACGATGCTCTTCGGGCAGGGTGGGCGTTTCGCTTATGTGGGGAAAACCGGAGGCTCCGTGCGCGCGGTCGTCGACGGCGCACCCGGACCACGCTACGACGGCATCGGTGCATTACGATTCAGCGAGGACGGGGCCGCTGTGGCGCACGTGGGGCGGCGCGGCGAGGAGGCGTTTTTCTGGATGAACGGGCGTGAATCGCCGCCTGCGGAGGCGATCGCGCACCATGCACTCGGGCCGCGCGGAGGGCGTCATGCCTACGTGGCGAAGCGCAATGGACAATGGCGCGTGACGGTCGATGGAATCGAATCCGCGCCTTATGCTCGTATCTCGGAGGTGCTCTTCAGCGAAGGCGGCGCGCACGTGGCGTATGCGGGCCGGCGGGCGGACGGAGAGGTCCTCGTCCTCGACGCCGTGGAGGGCCCGCCGTATGAGGAAATCGCGCCCGGGAGCCTGGTCTTCGGCGCCGAGAGCGGGCGCGTGGCGTATGCGGCGCGGCGTGGGCGCGGCTGGCACATCGTCGTGAATGGGGAGGAGGGCTCGGCCTACGACGCGGTGGATCGGCCGGTGTTCGCGCGGCGCGGGACGAAATTCGGTTATGTGGCCGCGAGCCGCGGGGCGCGATTCGTGGTGATCGACGGACGCGAGGAGAGGCCGTTTGCCTGGGCGGGAGATCTGACGTTCAGCGCCAATGGTCGATATCACGCCTATCTGGCGGATGACGGCGAGCGAATGCGAGTCGTGCACGATGGCGCGTCGACGTCGTTCGACAGCGTGATCGCCGGGACGCTCGTCCACGCGGAGGAAGGGCCGGGCTGGGCGTGCCTCGTCGTCGACAAAGCGGCGAGGAAGTTGTTCATCGTGATCGACGGCGCGAAAAAGAGGCCGCTCGACGCGGAGGAGCTGGCGGCGGCCATGACCCAGCCGAGGTTCGAGGCGCGGTTTGCGCGGGCAGAAGACGCGGAGCTTCTGCGGCGGTGGGTGGCTGCGGAGCTCGTGTTGTCGAGGCGGCCGCCGGCCCCCGCGCGTTGAGGCCGTCCGGCGTTTCCGTGCGTCCCCACCGCCACGCGAGCTTTCGCGCTGCTCTCGCGCGCCGCGTCTCCCCTCGCCCGCCCGCTGACACACGCGCCGTGTCGGTGCTAATCGTACGTTCGCCATGACGTCCCCCACCGCGAACACGCCCTCGCCGAGCACGCCTGCGGATGGCGCTGCGGCTGCGCAGGAGCCCGCTCGTTACGTTCACGCCGAGGCCGAGCCCCGCTGGCAGCGCTTCTGGGAGGAGACCGGCGTCTTCCGCGCCGTTCGCCACGAAGGTCGGCCGAAGCGTTACGTGCTCGACATGTTCCCGTATCCCTCGGGCGCGGGCCTCCACGTCGGGCACCCCGAGGGCTACACGGCCACCGACATCTTCTGCCGCTACAGCCGCATGAAGGGGTTCGACGTCCTGCATCCGATGGGCTGGGACGCCTTCGGTCTGCCCGCCGAGCAGTACGCGATCCAGACCGGCACCCACCCCGCCGAGACCACGCGCAAGAACATCGACACGTTCCGGCGCCAGCTCAAGATGCTCGGCTTCAGCTACGACTGGGAGCGCGAGTTCGGCACGATCGACGAGAACTACGTCCGCTGGACCCAGTGGATCTTCGTCAAGCTCTTCGAACGCGGCCTCGCCTACCAGGACAAGATCCTCGTCAACTGGTGCCCCGCCCTCGGCACCGTCCTCGCCAACGAGGAGGTCAAGGACGGCAAGAGCGAGCGCGGCAGTCACCCGGTGATCCGCACCCCGCTGCGCCAGTGGATGCTCCGCATCACCGCGTACGCCGATCGCCTCGCCGAGGACCTCTCGCTCGTCGACTGGCCCGAGGGCACCCTCACGGCGCAGAGGAACTGGATCGGGCGATCCGAAGGCGCGCTCATTTCGTTCGACGTCCAAGGATTCGAGGGCGCGAAGATCGACGTGTTCACCACGCGCCCCGACACGCTCCTCGGGTGTACCTACGTCGTGCTCGCGCCCGAGCACGCGCTCGTCGAGAAGATCACGTCGGCCGAAAAACTCGACGCGGTGCGCGCCTACGTGCAGGCCGCCGCGAGCAAGAGCGACCTCGACCGCACCTCGGAGAAGACGAAGACCGGCGTGCCCACCGGGGCGATGGCGATCCACCCGCTCACCGGAAAGGCCGTGCCGATCTGGGTCGGCGACTACGTCATCGGCGGCTACGGCACGGGCGCGGTCATGGCCGTCCCGGCCCACGACGAGCGCGACTTCGCGTTCGCCAAGGCGTTCGAGCTCCCGATCATCGAGGTCGTGAGCCCCGATGGGGGGCTCCACGATTCGCTCGACGCGGCCTACGTCGACGAGGGCGTCCTCGTGCGGAGCGGCAAGTTCGACGGGATCAAGTCGACCGACGGCAAACGCGCCATCGTGGACGCGCTCGTCGCCTCGGGCAAAGGCGCGCCGAAGATCACGTACAAGCTGCGCGACTGGGTGTTTTCGCGGCAGCGGTACTGGGGCGAGCCGATCCCGGTCTACTTCCCCGTCGAGATGAAGGATCCGGCCGGCGACCCGCGCAAGGGCGACGAGCATGTGATCCGCTACGACAAACCCATCGCCGTCGCCGAGAGCGAGCTGCCCCTGCGCCTGCCGAACCTCGTCGATTTCCGCCCCGGTGACGACCCGCAGGGCCCGCTCGCCCGCGCCGTCGATTGGAGGTTCTTCCAGAAAGACGGGCAGTGGTACGCGCGCGAGACGAACACGATGCCGCAATGGGCGGGCTCGTGCTGGTACTACCTGCGCTTCATCGATCCGAAAAACGACGCCGAGCCGTGGAGCCAGAAGGCCTACGACGATTGGATGCCCGTCGACCTCTACATCGGCGGCAACGAGCACGCGGTGCTGCACCTGCTTTACGCGCGCTTCTGGCACAAGGTGCTGTTCGACATCGGCAAGGTGAAACACCCCGAGCCGTTCCTGAAGCTCGTCCACCAGGGCCTCATCCTGGGCGAGGACGGCGAGAAGATGTCGAAATCGGCCGGCAACGTGGTGAACCCCGACGACATCGTGAAAGGCTACGGCGCCGATTGCCTGCGCCTCTACGAGATGTTCATGGGCCCGCTCGAAGCGGTCAAACCCTGGCAATCCGCGCAGATCCAGGGCGTCGTCCGCTTCCGCGATCGCGTCTTCTCGATCCTCACGGGCCGGCCGCTCGTCGACGGTATCGACGACGCCACGAAGCGCCTCGTCCACAAGACCATCAAGAAGGTCACGGAGGACATCGAGACGCTCTCGTTCAACACGGCGATCTCGGCGATGATGGTCCTCCTGAACCACCTCGGCTCCCTGAAGGATCTGCCGCGGGAGGCTGCACGGGGTCTTTTGATCTGCGTCTCGCCGTTCGCGCCGCACGTGGCCGAGGAGGTTTGGCGCATGTGGGGCAACGAGCGTTCGATCGCGCTCGAAGCCTGGCCGACCTTCGATCCGACGCTCTGCGTCGACGACGTGATCGAGATGGCCGTGCAAGTGAACGGCAAGGTCCGCGGCCGCGTGACGCTGCCCGTCAAGGCCAGCGAAGACGAGGCCCGTAACGCCGCGCTCACAGCCGAGGGTGTCTCGGCGTTCACGGCCGGCAAGACCTTGAAGAAGTTTATCTACGTACCCGGCAAGATCGTGAATCTCGTCGTCGCCTGAGCGTCACATCCCCACAGATGAAAACTGCACCCTTCCTTCGCCTCGTCCCCGCTGTCGCTTTCCTGCTCGCGCCGCTCGCCGCCGGCTGCTCGAGCGACCCCGTGTTCGTCCGCGGCTCGGAGGTCGAGGGTCTCGACGACCCGCCGATGAGCACCGGCATCGACAAACGCGACATGGAGCAGCTCCTCCACGAGAACATGAAGCACCTCGTGGCCTCGCCCCTCGCCAAGGCCTGGGCCGACGCGGGCGACAAGCCGACGCTCGCGATCTTCCCGATGCTCAACGAGACGAGCCAGCACATCGACAGCCAGCTCCAGGCGGTGCTCTCCGACGCCGAGACGTTCATGGTGAACTCGCAGCTCGTCACGGTCGTGAGCCGCGAGCGGCAGAACCAGATGATCGCCGAGGTCGAGCGGCAGAACGGCGGCCAGTTCGATCCGAACCACGCGGCCCAGTACGGCCGTCAGCTCGGCGCGAAGTACTACATGACGGGCAAGGTCTACACCTCGGACGAGCGCACGGCCGGCGGGCGGCGCGTGCAATACTTCATGTTCATGCAGGTCATCGAGACCGAGACGAGCGCGGTGCGCTGGCAAAACAAGGCGGCCTTCACGAAGGCCCTGCTGAACCAGGATTGACGTGCGCCCGCTCCTTGGCCTCCGGCGCGCGGCCTGTGTGATCACGTTCGCGCTCGGCGCGCTCGCGAACGCGGGCTGCGCCGGGCACGAGGTGCGCGTGCGCGACTCGCTCGCCGCGCTCGATCGCGGCTCGATGGATCAAGCCGTCGTCGCGCTCAATCGAGAGCTCGGCGTGAAGTCGTCCGGCGAGCTCCCGGCTGTCACGCGTGACGAGGCGCTGCTCCTGCTCGACCGCGGCAGCATCCACCTCGCGATGGGCCAGTACGAGCGCGCCTCGCGTGACTTCGGCGCCGCCGATCAGGCCATGGAGGTGCTCGACCTCTCGACGAGCAAAGCGGCGGACCTCGGCCGCTACGTGTTCTCGGACGACGCGGGGCCGTACAAGGCGCCTGCGTACGAAAAACTCCTGCTGAACACGCTCAACATGCTGAGTTACCTCGCGCGGCACGACCTCAACGGGGCGCGCGTGGAGGCGCGGCGGCTCGTCGTGATGCAGAAGTACATCGAGAGCCAAGGCGACGAGGGCGCGCTGCTCGGGCTCGGGAGTTACCTCGCGGGGTTCACGTTCGAGAAGTCGAAGCAACGCGACGAGGCGCTCCTGCACTACGACGAGGCGCTCGACTACGCGCGGTACAAGTCGCTGCGCGATCCGCTCCGCGCGCTGACGCGCGGGGAGAAGACGACACACGAGGCCGTCGACGCGCTCGTGGAGGGCGCCGAGCCGCTCCCGCCCGTGGAGGAGACGGGCGAGGCGGAGCTCTTGGTCGTCGTGGGCTTCGGGCGGGTGCCGCAGAAGACGCCGGTGCGGATCCCGATCGGCATGGCGATGCAGATCGTGGGGAACGAGCTGTCGCCGATGGATCGCAGGGAGGTCGATTCGCTCGTGCTCCAGGGCGCGGTCGCGTGGATCAACTACCCCACGCTGGGCCAGGGCCGCGGGGGGTACGAGGTGCCGAGGGCGTCGATCGGCGAGGAGATCTTGCCGCTGGAGCAGGCGCTCGACGTGGAAGGCGAGGTGCGGTCGGCCTGGCACAAGCGCGAGGGGACGCTGGTGCTCGCGGCGATTACGCGTCTGCTCGCGCGCACGGCGGCGAGCGTGGCCGTGGCGGGCGCGACGGCGGCGGGGATCAACGCAGCGCAGGACGATCGGCAGCGCCGTGATGGAAGCGCGGAGGCCGTGGGCATGCTGCTCGGCTTCGCCACGAGCCTGACGATGTCGGCGCTCGACACGCCCGACACGCGCTCATGGTCGACCCTGCCGGCGCGAATCGCGATCGCACGGACGCGTGTCCCCGCGGGGAAACATGCGATCACGCTCGAAGTGCGCGGGCAACGGAGAACGTTTGACGTCAAAGTAGACGCGGGCGGCTGGGCGCTCGTGCCGTTCTTCGTGCTGCGCTGAGTCGCGGACTACTCGAAGCGACGCCCGCTCGCGCAGCCGATGTTGACCGTCAGCTCGAAGGCGCCCTCGGACCAGTACTTCGTGATCGCGTCGCTCACGTAGCGGAAGCCGGCCTCGACGGCGCCCGGGTCGGCTTCGAGCAGCGCGCGCATGTCGGGGAAGACGATCATCTGCGCGATCGGATCTTCCAGGAACTCCTTGCCGCTGTTGAATGCGACGCCGATGAGCTGCACGTCGACGTCGACCTCGCCGAGCCCGACCTTCTCGAGCTCCTCCGAGAGCGATTCGATCGTCGGGCGGCTCGCCGCCGCGACCTCCACGGCCTTGCCGAAATCCGCGAGGTCCTGCCGCAACGCGTACTCGCGCAGCATGTCGTAAATCTCGGGGAACGAGCCGCGCACGGGCAGCGCAACGAGGCCCTGCCCGCCGAGGACGAGGATACGTCGGAGCTCCGCGAGCAGCGCATACCGCGCCTGCGCGCTCACGACCGGATGCACGAGCAGGCCGTGCGTGAAGCTCGCGTCAGGCAGCGGCAAGGGCATGCCCGTCGCGAGTTCGAGGCTCACGTGCACGCCCGAAAGCTCCGACGCCTTCGCGCGCGCGAGCGTGAGCGCCTGGGGCGAAGGATCGACGCCGACGATATTCGCGCCCGGCAGCTTGTCCGCGAGCATGGGCTCGACGTACCCCGTGCGGCAGCCGATGTCGGCCACGGCCGCCGGGGAATACGGGATGACCATCTCCACCGCGGACGTGCCGAAATACGTGAGATATCGCGGGATGATCGACGTATCGAAGACCGCGACCTCCGCCCCCGTGAGCGGGGTCCCGAGGCTCACGAAGCTCTCCCGTTCCCGCCGTTTCCTTCGTCCTCGCCAACAGCTTCGAGCATCTCGAGCGCCTCTTCGGCGAGCTCGCCAATCGTGACCTCGGTCGTCGCGTCCGAGCCGTCCTCTTCAAGCTCGACCGTGCGCGTGTCGTCGACGAGCGGCTCGATGAGCCGGGCCGACGCCGGGTCGCCGATCTGCACGAGCGCCTCGATCGCAGCCGCGACCGCGTCGGCGTCGCCGTGCTTCAAGAACTGCCCGATCACCTTGGGGACGCCGGGCTCGGGGACCTCCGCGAGGATGTACGGGAGCTCGGGCAGCGCGGGCGAGCCGACGGGCAGGCGCCTGAGCGCGCGCTCGACGCCCAGCGCGACCTCCTTGAACCGCTCGAAGCTGAGCTCCTCGAGCTGCTCGCCCGCGGCGCGGCGCGCCTCCGGATGTTCGGACGAGAGGACGTCGATCATCGCGTCGACGACCCGCGGCCCCTGGAGCTCGCCGAGCAGCGCTGCGATCCGCACGAGCCGCAACGCGGACTCGTCCTCGTCGCTCTCCTTGAGGGCGGTCGTGATCGCGTCGGTGAGCACATCGAGGAGCACGCCTTCGGTTTTGTCGGCGAGCTCGTCATGCACGCGGCGAACGGTGCGTTCGGCGTCGAAGAGCGCGTTCAGAGACTTTTCGATCGAGGAGCGGTCTTGCACGAAGACAGGAGCTATCAACAGCCTCGTGCCGACGCAAGCCGCGGCGCCCACGGACGCGCTGCAGGGACCCCCTGAACGTTCGTAGGGCCCCGTCCCCGACGGTGACGCGGCCCGCTGCTCGAACGGCGCTTCGGCCTGGGCTATACCGAAGGGCGATGCAGCCGCTCGTCCGGGCCGCCGCTTTTGCCGCCCTGCTCGCGGCCCTCGGCGCGCTCGGGAAAACCCCCCGGGCGAAGGCGCCCGAGCCCGCGAAAGCGCCCTCCACGGTCGCCCCGGGCGTGGCCGCGTCCTGTGGTCCGCGCACGTTGCCCGAGGGCGACGTGTGCATCCCCCTGCCCCCGCCGGGTCGGGCGCCGCAGCCGGACGGCCGCGAAGAGCTCCCCGAGGACACCCCGAGCGCGGCGGAGCGGAGCCCGCTCGTCCCGCGCCGGCCGGAGCGCCCCGTCGCGGTCGCGGCCTACCGCTTCCCGCTCACGGCCGAGGCAGCGCCGCCGGTGCTCGCGGGGCTCGATCGGCCCTTCGACCTCTCGCTCGAAGCGGGAGAGGTTTCACCTGGGCCCGGCGCCGTGCTGCTCGACGCGTCGAGCGGAGATGCGGTCGTGTCGCTGTCCCTCGAAGGACAGGAGGGGCCGGCGGAGGTCGCGTTTGTCGGGGACATGCTCGGCGAGACGGTCGTCACGGCGCACCTCGTGCGCGACGGGGGCCGGCTGCGGCAGGTCTTGCTCGTGCACGGAAACCTCGATCGGCCGAGTGAACGCGCGGTCGTCGGCGCGCCGCTCGAAGCGGGCGACGAGATTGGCTTCGTCGGCGACAGCGCCTTCCGCGGCCGCCCCGGCCTCTACCTCGAAGCGCGCCAGCTCCGCGAAGGCACGAGCCTCGGCGGCCTCGACGCCGCGCGGCTCCGGCACGACATCGTCAGCATCCCGATCGACGTGCGCAACGTCGTCCCGCTACGTTGACCTGCCCGTGAGTGATGCGGGGGTGGGGGCAGAGGAAGGACGGCAACGCCGTACGACCGGAGCTCCCCACCTCAAGGCGCCAGCTTGTAGCCGTGCCCGTACACCGTCAGGATGTGCTGCGGTTTGTCTGGGGACTTCTCGACCTTCTTGCGCAGCTTGACGATGAAGTTGTCGACGGTGCGGTTCGTGGGAGACCCCTCGACGCCCCAGACCTTCTGCAGGATCTCCTCGCGCGAGACGGGCTGGCCTACGCGCTCGTAGAGCAGGCGCAGGAGCTCGACCTCGTAGAACGAGAGCGGGCTCGACTTCGAGCCGCGCGCGACCGTGTGGGTCGTCATGTTGATCTTGGCCTGCCCGATCGTGAAGACCTCGGGCGTCGGATCGCCGGGCCCGCGCGTGGTGCGCCGGAAGATGGCGCGCATGCGAGCGATGAGCTCGCCCACGCTGAAGGGCTTCGTGACGTAGTCGTCGGCGCCCGCGTCGAGGCCGCGGATCTTGTCGAGCTCCTGGCCACGCGCCGTCAGGATGATGATCGGGATGAACGCATCCCAGCGACGCAGCTCCTCGCAGACCTTGAACCCGTTCGTGTCGGGGAGCATCAGGTCGAGCAGGATCGCCTGCGGCTTCTCCTGCCGCGCGAGCTGCACGCCGGCGTTGCCCGTGCCCGCCGAGACGACGGAAAAACCCTCGAACTCGAGCGCGTCGGTCAGGCCGAGGACGATGTGCGGCTCGTCCTCGATGATCAGGATCTTCTTTTTCGACGTCACCTCGGGGCGCCGTCTTACCACAAAACGCGACGAGGCCCGATGTCGGGCCTCGTCACGTTTCTATCTCAGGAGGTCAGCTACGATCGAGCTCAGCCGCCGGTGTCACCCGAGCAGGTGATGAACAGCGTCGAACCCGGCTGCGCCTCGCCCGCGCCGACGAAGCGGATGATGCGCTGCTCGTTCGCCGGGCAGTCCTTGACGATCTCGACGTTGCCGGTCGGCGGCGTGGTCGTGCCGTCGACGTAGCACCAGCCGTTGACCGGCTGGCCGTTGAGCTGCGGCTCCGCGCTCGAGTCGTCCTGGCAGGCCGTACGCTCCGCGTCCTTCGACTGCGTGATCTCGCAGAAGCAGTCCCAGCCAGCCTTCGCCGCCGCCGGATCCTCCTTCGCGAGCTGAACCGCCTTCGCCTTCGGACCCTCGGCCGGGATCTCGGCGCGGGCCTTGGCCGGGTCGCAGACGCAGCCGGCGCCCTGCGTGTTGCGCGCCTCGAGGATGAGGCACGGGATGTTGCCCGAGCCGTCGGGCGTGAGCGTGCGGGGCAGGCACTGGCCCTTGAGCGCGCTCTTCAGGCGGTCGATGATCGAGCCGATGGCCGGGCGATACCCGAAGTCCGGCTTGTCGAAGTCGCCGGCCTCGATCTTCGACGGGCACACGGAGGCGACGATGCCCTGATCGCCGAGGTCACGCATGACCTCGAGCGGGCGGACGCCGGGGTACGCCTTCGCGCGGACCTGGAGCGTCGGCTGGTTGCCGTTGTTAGGGTCCTGCTGGCAGAGCGGGTTGTCGTTGCCCACCTCGAAGCAGTCGCAGGCCGTGAGGTTCGTGTTCGTGCAGTCGCGCTGATCCGCGACGGGCAGCGGGAAGACGCACGCGTACTGGAGGTCGTCGTTCGCGATCGTCCACTCGTGGCCGTTCAGCGGGTTCGCGTTCGGCGTCGAGGAGTCGACGAGCACGTCGCCCGTGATCGGGTTCGTACCCGTGCGCTTCTGGACCGACTCGATCATGAGCGGATCGAGGGGCTTGCCGTCCTGCGTCTTCGAGCTGCCGAGGATGACGTCCCAGGTCGAGAAGCCGCTCGCGTCGATCGGCGCGTTCATCTCGTTCGCGTTCTTGAAGCCCTTCGACAGGTCGGTCTTGTCGCGGGCGATGTCCTGCCAGGGCACGCCGACGATGCCGGCGAAGAACACGAGGCCGGCGTCGCGGATGTTCGTGATGTTGTCCTGGGGGTTCAGGTCCGAGAAGATCGGGTTCGGGACGAGCTCACCCGCGCGGTTCTGAATCTCCGCGGCCGAGAACGCCTGGACGTAACGATCCGTCGGGTAGAGGAAGTCGATGCCGAAGCGGCGCTTCTGATCCCAGCAGCGCAGGTTGATGTCGTCCTCTTCGACGTTGAGCAGCGCCGGGCCGCCCTGCGGGTTCGTGCAGCTCGCGTCGGCGGGGCAGCTCCCCGGATCCTGGCCGCACGACTTGCAGCACGGGTCGTCCGGATTGGTGGCGCACTCCTGACGCGCGCGCGGCATGCGGACGTTCGTCGCGCCGATGCGGAGCTGGCCGACGTAGTAGAACTGGCCGTACTCCTTGATGGAGCAGTCGTTCTCGTCGGTGAGCATGACGATCGCGAGCAGCGAGTCGGGCCGCATGAACTCGGCGCGCTGCTGCAGGAGGATCGTGTCCGTGCCGTCGGGCGTCGCGCGGTTGTTGACGACGGAGATCGTGTCGTAGGGCTCGGGGTCCGCGAGGAAGCGGTAGATGCTCTCGAGCTGGGACTCGTACCCGCAGCCGATCTGGCCCGTGCCGATGACCATGTCGCGCAGGTTCGCCTGCAGGTTCGGGATGTCCTTCTCACCGAGCGGCGAGAGCTTCTGCTCCGGATCCCACGCGAGGAAGCCCTTGTCCGTGCTGCCCGTGCCGTACGGATAGGTGTCGACCGAGGCGCCGCCGCACTGGTCGAGGCGCGAAAGCAGGTGACCCTTGTCGTTGTTCGTCGTGTTCGGCTGCGGCGAGCACTCCTTGCTGTTCGCGTCGGAGTTCGGGCACGAGTCCGCGCCGTGGCCGCCGATGCTGGAGCTGGTGACGCCGATGTGAATGTCGTACACCGGCTGGAATTCGCGCTTCGTGCCGGCCGGGCAGTCATCGGTCGGGTAGCTCGGCTGCGTCATCGCAGGAGCGCCGTTGTCGTCGATGCAGCGCGGGTTCACGAGGCCCGCGACGAGGTCGGGGACCGCGAGCGCGAGGATGTTCTGCTTGTCGGCCATCGACCGCGAGTTGTCGATGGCGAGCAGGATGTCGATCTTGTCGACCGAGCTCTGGGTGAGCCGCTCGACGATCGTCGCCGTGATACGGGGCTCGACGGTCTCGACGGGCCGATCGAGGCAGCCTGCGGCGCCAGCCGCCGTGGTGGCTACGACCATCGAGAGGGCCGCTTTGGCCGCGCGCTTCCCCAGGAAGCTTTTCTGACGCTGTAAGCCTTTCATGCTGAGCTCCTTAGCCGACCTTACGCTGGGCTCGTCCCAGAAACGGAGTTGCCGCGACGAACGGGACCCATGCTGCCGGGACCGTCCGTGATCGATGGCCTCGATGCTAGGGACCTCCCGGGAAGGCTGTCAATTCGAGATCCGGCCTGGGAACGGCCCATTTGCAGAAAAGTCCGCGATCAAGGCATGTGCCACGCAACAGGCGTGCCGACCCGAGCCCTCGTCCTCCGTGGAGATCCTGCTCTCCCATTTGCCAACTTAGTTGGCATCATGGACAACGGGCGAGCCGGTCCAGGGCCGGGGACGGGAGGCCCGGAGGGGGCCCGAACCGGGCGCCCCTGCGCATCGCCGCGCCCCCCGCGATCCTGCTTGCGGGCGCGCGGCTCCTCTGGCTGATTGGCGCCCGATGATGCGAGTCGCCGTCGCGATGCTGCCCGAGGTGCGAGAGCTCCTCGCCGAGGATCCCGCGCAGATCGGCGCCTTGCTCGAGGAGATCCACGACGAGGACCTCGCCGACCTGCTCGGCATGCTCGAAGAGCACGAGGCGGCCCTCATCCTCAAGACGCTGAAGCCCGAGGAGGCCGCGCCGATCTTCGAGCGCCTCGACGAGGATCAGCAGGAGGCGCTCGTCGAGGAGCTCGGCGTCGAGAACGCCGCGCCGATCGTCTCGGAGATGGCCGCCGACGAGCGGACCGACCTCATCGAAGCCCTGCCCGAGGAGGTCGGCGACAACCTGCTCGAGACGCTGGAGAAGGTCGATCCCGAGGCCGCCGCCGAGGTCGAAGAGCTCGCGAAGTGGCCCGAGGACAGCGCCGGCGGCCTGATGACCACCGACTACGTCTCGGTGCCGCCCACGATCACGGTCGCCGAGGCGATCGAGCGCATCCGCCAATCCTCCCAGGATGCCGAGACGATTTATTACGTCTACGTACTTTCGGACGAGGATCGCCTTCTCGGCATCGTGTCCTTGCGTGACCTTTTGCTCGCCGCGCCCACGGACCGGATCACGGACGTGATGACGGAGAACATCTTCGCGCTCAGCCCCGAGACCGATCAGGAAGAGGTCGCGCGGAAGATGGCGAAGTACGACTTCGCGGCGATGCCCGTGGTCGGCCCGGATCGAAAGCTGCTCGGCGTGATCACGGTCGACGACGTGATGGACGTGCTCACGCAGGAGCAGAACGAAGACTTGCAGCGCCTCGCCGCCGTCGAGCCGATGGCGGAGGGCTACTTCCAGACGGGGTTCTGGACGTTCATCCAGAAGCGAGCGCCGTGGCTCGCGGCGCTGCTCGTGAGCGAGTTCATCACGGGCACGGTGCTGCGGCACTACGACGAGATCATCGAGGCCGTCTCGAAGCTCGCCTACTACGTGCCGATGCTCATCTCGACGGGCGGCAACACCGGCTCGCAGTCGTCGTCGCTCATCATCCGCGGCCTCGCCGTGGGCGACGTGAAGCCGATCGACTGGAAGCGCGTCATGGTGCGCGAGGTCGGCCAGGGCGTGGTGCTCGGCCTGATGCTCGCGACCATCGGCATGACGCGCATCTACCTCTGGGGCGACGGCTTTCCGTTGATGTTCACCGTCGGCTTCACGTTGTTCTTCATCGTGATCATGGGCTGCACCGTGGGCTCGATGCTGCCGCTGCTCCTGCGCAAGCTCGGCCTCGATCCGGCGACGAGCTCGACGCCGTTCATCGCCACGCTGATCGACGTGCTCGGGATCCTGATCTATCTGAACGTCGCGAAGCTCCTGCTCGCCGAGGTGATCGCGCAAGCCGCGAAGACCGTGCACTGACGAACGCCGCGCGGACGAACGAGCCGAACGGGAGCCGAAAAACGAACAATCTGAAGAGGGACGCCTCTCCCTTGACGCTCGACGCGGAACAAGGGAGACCGGAGTCCGCGCGCGGTCTGTGTCGCAAGGGTTGTAAGGAAGGACAAGTCGATGGCGGAAGGCTTCAATCGCGTCATGTTGCTCGGAAATCTGGGCTCAGATCCCGAGCTTCGGTTCACCCAGGGTGGCCAAGCCGTGCTCAACCTCCGCCTCGCCACGACCGAGAGCTACCTCGACAAAGACAAGGTCCGCCGCGAGCGCACCGACTGGCACAACGTCGTCGTGTGGGGCAAGCGCGGCGAGGCGCTGGCGAAGATCCTCGGCAAAGGTTCGTCGCTCTTCATCGAGGGCTCGCTGCGCACGTCGAGCTACGACGATCGCGACGGCAACAAGCGCTACAAGACCGAGGTCATCGCGAACAACGTGATCCTCGCCGGCCGTGGTCGCGGCGCGCCCGCCGGTGATGACATGGGCCCGCCCGCCGACTTCTCCGGCCCGCCCGCGCGCGGCGGTGGTGGCGGCGGCGGCGACTACGGCGACTTCAGCGGCGGCGGTGGTGGCGGCGGCGGCGGCAGCCGCGGCGGTGGCGGTGGTGGTTACGGCGGCCCGCGCGGCGGTGGTGGGGGTGGTGGCGGCGGCACCAACCGCGGCTGAGCTG
>NZ_JARZHI010000169.1:0-1242 GCF_029946465.1 Polyangium sorediatum | reverse complement strand
CTTCTTCGTCGGCCTGTTTGAAAAACTGCGCGGAGCGCAGTTTTTCAACCCTGGGTCCAGCCCCTGGCTGGTCCGGGGTCGAGGGGGCGGACAGCCCCCCGCGGGGTCCGGGGCAGCGCCCCGGCGCGGCGCTTCATGCTCAGGGACTAAAGCGCGCGGGTGAGGATCTTGGCGATGTCGAGATCCGTGATGCAGCCGTCGGAGCCCTTGGCGAACACACACGCGAGGGTGACGACGCCGTCCTTCAGGCCGACGGAGGGGGCGCCCTCCTTCAGGTTCGTGACGACGATGCGCTTGACGCCCTCGCGGACGGCCTCCTTGCCGAGCTCGTCGACGCAGATGACGCGGAAGGCGTTGGCGAGCTTGCGGACGCCGAGGTGCTGGACGTTCTTCAGCGCGGCCTCGTCGGTCTCGAAGGTTGCCCAGTCGACGTCCACGACGACGGGCGCGCCGACCTCCTTCTGGATGTCTTTTTGCTCTTCCGGAAGCCAGGACTCCTTCGCTTCCTTGATGAGCCGCTTCTCGATGAGTCCCATGGAAACCGCCTCCGTTCGAACGCGTGACGATCACGCCGGGGGCGGAGCATACAGGAACGGGATCTCGCCGGAAAGTGGACCCCAGCGCGGCGAACGGGCGACCATTTCCCGCGAAGGAGGTTCTCTCTTGTCGAGGATGGATCCCATCGAGGCCCCGCCGTCGTCCCTCGGGGCCGAGCGCCGCAGGCGGAGGAGCGAAGACCCGATCACGGCGCTGCACTACCAGCTCTCCGTCGCGCGCAGCGAAGGGAAGCTCGAGGCCCTCGTGCTCGTCGACGACCGGGGCTGCCTCGTCGCAGGCGCCGGCTCGTGGCCCGTCTGCGAGGAGCTCGCCGCCTACGCGCCGCTGCTCGCCGAGCCCGACCTGCCCACGTCCGCAGCCGTCGGCACGCGGATCGCCGATCTCTCGCGAGAAGTCCTCGTGCGCCCGCTCCCCCTCGGCACGGCCGAGGCGCTGCTCGCCGTGCGCGGCGGGGGCGACGACCGGTCGGCCTTCGTCGCCCGTGCAGCCGCGGGGTGCCGGCGGATCTTGCGGGCGGCCTGAGAGAGCGTGTCGCAGCGTCGCCCCGGGGCGCGGAGCCGGACCCCGCGGGGGGCTGTCCGCCCCCTTGTATCTGAAGGCTGCGCTAGGGTTCGGGGGTCTGGAGGCAGAGGGCGCGGTAGACCGTGGCCCCTTGGGTCTTCGAGCCCGTGGTCGAGCTTGGGT
>NZ_JARZHI010000168.1:0-1294 GCF_029946465.1 Polyangium sorediatum | reverse complement strand
AGACGGTGGCGCCGTGCTCGCGAGCGTCCAGGCTCTTCGACCCGCAACGCGGGCGCACCGCGGCCTTGACGCTCGCTGCGCGCGGCGCTCGATGATGCGTTGGGCGATGGTGGACGCGAAGTCTCGCTAGGCCGGAGCAGACACCTCGTTCGACTTCCAGCGACTCCCGGACCGTAACATCGCGTTCAGCATCGTCAGCAGCTTGCGCATGCACGCCACCAGCGCGACCTTCTTCGCTTTTCCTGCGATCAGCAGTCGCTGGTAGAAGGCTCGGATCGTGTCGTTGCGCTTCGTCGCGACCAGCGTCGCCATGTACAGCGCTGCGCGCATCGGCGCCCGTCCGCCCCATATGCTGCGTTTGCCTTGCATCTTGCCGCTGTCGCGGTTGAGCGGCGCTACCCCGACAAGCGCTGCGATCTGCTTGCGGTTGAGCGTCCCGAGCTCGGGCAGCGACACCAGCACCATCGATGACACGACCGGACCGACTCCGGGCACCGACTGAAGCAGGTCGTCTTTTTCGCGCCACATCGGGCTGTTGCGCACGCTCTTCGTGATGTCCTTGTCCAGGTCCTTCATCTGCTTGCGCAGCCACTCGATGTGCAGCTCCAGGCTCTTGCGCATTGAGCTGACGCGGCAGGCGCTCAGCCGGCATCTCTCGGCCACGAGCATCTCGAGCAACTGGCGACGACGCATCACGAGCGCCTCCAGCTCCCGCGTCTGCGCGTCGGGCAAGGGCCGCGGTTCGGGGCGCACCGCCTCGCCGAAGTGCGCCAGCACCGCCGCGTCGATCGCATCCGTCTTCGCAAGCTTGCCGAGCGCCTTGGCAAAATCACGCGGCTGGCGAGGGTTCACGATCGCAACAGCCACCCCCGCCGCCGCAAGGGCCGCCGCTACGGCCGTTTCCAGGCCTCCCGTCGCCTCCATCACGACCAGCGTCGGCCCGGCCTGTTGCACGAAACCGACGAGCGTATGCAGCTCGTCCGCCGCAAAACGACGCGCCGCTCCCGTCGGTCGAACGGCTACGTCCAGGTGATCCTTGGAAACATCAATACCTACAAAACACGCCTGAACTTGTTGATCCATAGTTGCCTCGTGGATCTCGAGGCAGCCTCCGGCGTGTCCCATCCTTGTCGATGCGAGCTAGAGCTCAGACAACTGTTCGGGCTTACCGCCGGAGGACGAGAGCGCGGCGACCCAAGCTCGACCACGGGCTCGAAGACCCAAGGGGCCACGGTCTACCGCGCCCTCTGCCTCCAGACCCCCGAACCCTAGCGCAGCCTTCAGATACAAGGGG
>NZ_JARZHI010000167.1:0-1455 GCF_029946465.1 Polyangium sorediatum | reverse complement strand
TCTCCGAATGGGGAAACCCGAGCAGGGATTACCTGCCAGCCCGTGGTGAATACATAGCCACGAGGCAGCCAAGCCAGGGAACTGAAACATCTAAGTACCTGGACGAAAGGAAAGCAAAAGCGACTCCCCTAGTAGTGGCGAGCGAACGGGGAAGAGCCTAAACCCAAGCAGTGCAAGCATGCTGGCGTTGCTGTTTGGGGGTCGTGGGATTCTGCAGGAGAGACGGCATTCTCTCCGGCGAGTGACAAAGGACGAGTCTAATCGAACGGCAATGAAAGGCCGGCCATAGAGGGTGACAGCCCCGTAGGTGAAAGACGAGTCTCTCGCGTAGAACACCCGAGTACCGCAGGACACGTGCAATCCGGCGGGAATCTGGGAGGACCATCTTCCAAGGCTAAGTACTCCTGATCGACCGATAGTGAACTAGTACCGCGAGGGAAAGGTGAAAAGAACCCCGGTTAGGGGAGTGAAATAGTACCTGAAACCGTGTGCCTACAAGCAGTGGGAGCACTATGGCCGCAAGGCAATGTGTGACCACGTACCTTTTGCATAATGGGCCTGCGAGTTACGCTACGTGGCGAGGTTAAGCCGAGAGGTGGAGCCGAAGCGAAAGCGAGTCCTAACAGGGCGAGGAGTCGCGTGGCGTAGACCCGAAACCTTAGCGATCTATCCATGTCCAGGTTGAAGAGCGGGTAACACCGCTTGGAGGACCGAACTCACCGCAGTTGAAAATGCGGGGGATGAGGTGTGGATAGGAGTGAAAGGCTAATCAAGCTGGGATATAGCTGGTTCTCCCCGAAATATATTGAGGTATAGCCTCGGACGAATTGCGGCGGAGGTAGAGCACTGAATGGGCTAGGGGTCCTACCAGATTACCAAACCCAATCAAACTCCGAATGCCGCCGACAAGTATCCGGGAGTCAGGCTGCGGGAGATAAGTTCCGTAGCCGAGAGGGAAAGAGCCCAGATCGTCAGCTAAGGTCCCCAAGTCCGAGCTAAGTGTCAAAGGATGTGGGAGCGCACAGACAACCAGGAGGTTGGCTTAGAAGCAGCCATCCTTTAAAGAAAGCGTAATAGCTCACTGGTCAAGCGAACCTGCGCCGAAAATATAACGGGGCTAAGCTCGGCACCGAAGCTACGGGTTCTCGAAAGAGAGCGGTAGGGGAGTATTCTCAGGTAGATACACGCCGGACGGTGACGACCGGTAACGGACCTGAGAAGAGCTTATGCAGGCATGAGTAGCGATAAACCGAGTGAGAAACTCGGTCGCCGTAAGCCCAAGGTTTCCTGGGGAAGGATAATCCTCCCATGGGTTAGTCGGATCCTAAGCCGAGGCCGAGAGGCGTAGGTGATGGGAAGCAGGTTAATATTCCTGCACCACCAAGGATGGCGTTGAAGTAAGCGGGGACGGAGTAGGGTAGGCCGGGCACGGCGGATGGTTTGCCGTGTTCAAGC
>NZ_JARZHI010000166.1:0-1510 GCF_029946465.1 Polyangium sorediatum | reverse complement strand
AGGTTCTACAACCACGCCCGGCGGCACTCGTACCTGGGGTACTTGAGCCCGGTCGAGTTCGAATTGCGAGCACAAGTGGCCGCGTTTGCGGCATAGTTGGTTTGTCCACGGGAGCGGGGGAAGATCAGTGGGCTAAGGGCCGTCCCTACCGCGACCCAAACTCACGCGGCGGGCGTGAACCCCCCGGCGCAGTCAACCTGGTCGGGGTTGGCGGGGTTGGCGGTCAACCTGGTTGCGGTTCCTGGTCGCGCTTCCACCTTTTCCAACAGGCCCGCTTCGTTGGACGTCGGCTTCACTTCGCTCTTCACGGCGCTTTCACAGCAGTAGAGCGATCAGTCTCGGCGAGACCGGGTTCGGTGCACCGGGAAGGAAACTTGATTGCTCCTTCAGGTTGACCTTTATTGGTCTCTGTTACACAGCGTAGGCCCCCATCTTCGAACACAGTTCGCCTCATGAGCAACTCACAGGTCGCAAGTCTGTGCTGAACTTCGAGCGCCCGCACGCCAGGTAGCGAAAGCAGGGAAAACGTTTGCCACGAGTCAAAACTGTATTCCGTTTCACTTCCCCAGGTAAACTTCCCACCATCGATCCGCATATCACTGGTCCACGGGCCGATGGCACCGATCGGCGTATAATCTATTTTCTCAGGCGCTCCGAGCAACTTGCCCGACGTGCGAAACTCCACTCCACCTGCCTGGGGAGTTACAGAATCGACCACGACGAGACTGCCCTCCACGACGATTGGGCGCCTGGCTCCAAACAAAACGAAGCGATCGTTGATGTCAGGCCAGTGCCCATCCCCACACAGCGAAACATGCCCTTCGTCGCTTGGCCCGGAGCATACGTCGATAAAGCGCAGTCCGCACTCGGCTGGTACGCGCGCCACATGGCCGGCGCCCTCGCGACAACGCTTGTCGTCGGCGAGGGCGGCATCGGCGAGGGGCCTTCCCGCTTGCGACACGTCGGCTCCGCAGCTGCACGTAAGCCCTGCCACGATGGTCGCCGCACAGCCGAAAACCTGTGCTCGGGATACAAGTGGATGCAATTGAATACCGCCTTCTTCGCGAGCCGGCAAGCGCGGCGCGTCACCACACTCGTTGCGCAGTCTAGGCTTCATGCCGAACAAACCTCCGCAGCACATCTTTACCCTACACCATGCTCATCGCACACCGCGTGCCGTCTGCCAGATCATGGTGATCTTCCCCCGCTCCCGTGGACAAACCAACTATGCCGCAAACGCGGCCACTTGTGCTCGCAATTCGAACTCGACCGGGCTCAAGTACCCGAGGTACGAGTGCCGCCGGGCGTGGTTGTAGAACCGCTCGAGGTAGTCACCGATCGACGCCATCGCGGCTTGCCGGGTCGGGAAGCGCATCGCGTCGCCCAGCTCGGCCTTGAGGGTCGCGAAGAAGCTCTCGGCGACGGCGTTGTCCCAGCAGCCGCCGGTGCGGCTCATGCTCGCGACGATGCCGCGCTCTCGCAGCGCCTTCCGGTAGTCCTCGCTGGCATA
>NZ_JARZHI010000164.1:0-1754 GCF_029946465.1 Polyangium sorediatum | reverse complement strand
GTAAGTCCTCGCCGCCCCCCGTCCTGACGTCCCGTGGCCCCCGTGCCCAGGCTCCCAACCGGAAGGAGCCTCAACATGCATACGGAACAACAAGCGGCGGCCATTCGTGCGGAGGTCTCGCGCATCGAGGGCCGACGAGGTCGCGGCAAGGCATATCCTCTTTCGCTTCGGCGGAAGGCGGCTTCGTATTACTGCGCGAGACGCGAGCAGGGCGCATCGCAGCGTGACATCGGTCTCGAGCTCGGCATCTGCTTTCAAACATTGCATCGCTGGGCGACGCAGCTCGACGTGACGCCGCACGTTCCCACCCTGGCGCCCACCTTCGAGCGCGTCGAGGTCATCGAGCTGCCTGCATCTGCGCCTCAACGCGGCCCGTTCGTCGTCCGAGGGCCGAGTGGGCTCCTGATCGAGGGGCTCGATCTGGATTCGCTCGTCGAGCTCATCCGGAGGCTTTCGTGATCGGGTCGACCCGCCAGGTCCGCGTGTACGCGTACCGAGAGCCCGCGGATATGAGGAAGTCGTTCAATACCTTGGCGGCGCTCGTCGTCCAGGGTCTCGGCCGCGACATCATGTCCGGCGACATCTTCCTTTTCGTGGGTCGGACGCGAAAGCTCGCCAAGCTGATCTACTGGGACGGGACAGGTCTTTGCCTCTTCTCGAAACGCCTCGCGAAGGGCTGCTTCGCGGCGCCCTGGGCGCAGCCTGGCGACCGCCCGCTTGTGCTCACCACCAGCGAGCTCGCGATTCTGCTCGAGGGGAGCGAACTCGCGTTGCGTGTGCCCCTCTCGCCGCCGCCGTACGCACCCACCGAGCGCGTCCTGCGCTGGAGCTGATAACTTTTTTTTCGACGCATCGGTACATTCGTGGGGGCTGACGACATATAGAGTCCGAGGCCCCCGTGAACTTCGAGACCGAGAACGACCCTGACATCCTCCGGCAGGCAGCCCTGCTCCTGGAGCGCGAGAACCAGCGGCTCGCGAAGGAGATCATCAAGCTCACCGCGGAGCTCATCGCGCTGAAGGGCGGCGACTCCGAGCAGATGAAGCTGCGCATCGCGGCGCTCGAACAGCAGATCGCCCAGAAGAACCGCCTGCTCTTCGGGAAAACGTCGGAGCGACGCGCGAATGGCGAAGGCGGGGCGCCGCCCGAACCGCCCGAGCCACCGAAGCCGCCGCAGAAGGGCCACGGCCCGAAGGCGCAGCTTTCGCTGCCGATCGAGGAGGTCGTCCACAAGCTGGACGAAGCCGACAAGGTCTGCAAATCGTGCGGCGGCGCGCTCGTGGAGTGGGAGGGGCAATTCGAGACGTCGGAGGAGATCGACCCTGTGCCGCGCCGCTTCGTGTTGAAGAAGCACAAGCGCCAGAAGTATCGCTGCGGCTGCGGTGGGTGCATCGAGACGGCGTCTGGGCCCGAAAAGCTCTTCGAGGGGGCACGTTACTCGATTGAATTCGCCGCCGAGGTGGGTGTGGACAAGTATGGCGACCACGCGCCGCTGGAGCGCCAGGTGCGCAAGATGCGACGCGAGGGTTTGCTCGTGGAATCGCAGACGCTCTGGGATCAGCTCGAGCGGGCCGCGAGGCTGCTCGCGCCGGGATACGAAGCGCTTTTCCAATACGTGCTCAGCCGGGGCGTCATCGGCGCGGACGAGACGCGGTGGCCGCTCCTCGGCAAGAATGAGCCTTCGCGCTGGCACGCGTGGTCCGTCGTGGCGCCCGATGCGGTGGCCTATCGAATTCTGGAGGGCCGCTCGAACG
>NZ_JARZHI010000163.1:0-2503 GCF_029946465.1 Polyangium sorediatum | reverse complement strand
GCCCATGCCGCCGCCGCCCATGCCGCCCATCCCCCCGGGGCCCGCGCCGCCGCTCCCCGTGCTGCTCTGCGAGCCTCCCCCGGCGCCGCCGCCGCCCGCCCCGCCCGTGTTTTCGTAGTTGCGTGGCTCCGCTTCGCATCCGGCGGAAAGGAGCCCAGCGACCATGGCGGCGATCCCCGCCGCTGCACAGACCTTGTTCCGATGTGACATGTTGCCCTCCTTGATCTTTCTGACTCCGTCGAGAGCCTTCACCTCGTCGACGCGACCCTCAAGAAGATTCGATCTGCGGGAGGACCACGTTTAGAGTCTCTCCATGACCTTCCTTGCGGCCCCGGCTCTCCCACGCACCTTCGCCGTTTCTCTCGCCGCACTCCTCCTCCCCGCGCTCGGCTGCGACAACACGCCCGCGTCCTCCACGTCGGCTCCTCCGGGAGCAAGCGCCTCGGCCGCCGCGCCGGCTGCGTCCGCGCAATCGCAACCGCCTCGCACCCTGGAGCTCCCGGAGGGCGTTTGTCGCATCTCCTATCAGGGGTACCGCGGCGCGGGGCTCACGCTTCGGCTCGCGCCGGACGGCCCCGCGTTCGCGATCGTCGGGGAGAAAGGTGTCCGCGGCATGGCCGGCCTCTTCGGCACGGCCGGCCAGGACCGCTCGGCGGACGTCGTGCTCCTCGACGGGCCTGCCAAGAGCGTCGGCATCACCCTCAAGAACTCCGACCTCGTGCTGCGTGGTTTCCTCGACGCCGCCGAGCTCGTGCTCCACCCGGTCCGCGCGCGCGCCCTCGGCGGCTTCCTCGCCCCCACGCGCTTGCGCGTCGTGAGCGCCTCGTCGTCCGGCGTCGAGGTCGCGCCGCGCTTCGGCAACGAGGTCGAGGTCCTCGGGAGCCTCCCGGCTCCGCGCTTGACCTGCGCGGAGCTCTCCCTCGACGCCGCCGTGCTCGACCTCGACCCCTCCGTGCTCCCGTCCTCGAAGGGGGACCCGTACATGCTTCTCCGGGGAGGGGATCCCATCGACCTCGCCGTGGAGCCCGCGGGGCCGGCCGTCGCGCGCCTTCACCCGCCAAGCGCGTCCACGTCCGTCCGCGTGGTCGAGACGAAAGGCAAAACGACGCGGATTGCGTGGACGCTCGACGAAGGGATCGTCTTTGGCTGGGTCGCTTCTTCGGCCCTGGAGAAGTCGTCCAATCCATACCGCACGCAGGGCCTCAGGGGGATCGACCGGCCTCCGAACGAGGAGCCCGTGGCGTCCTTCCTTTGCAGCGAGGATGTGCCTCTCGTCGCCGAGGTCGCGGGCGAGCGCGTGACCGTGGGCCACGTGCGGAAAGGCACGCGGGTCGGCATGCTGGATCGCGCCGCTCCTTCCACGCGTATCGCCGCGCCGCGCGGCCTGGACCACGGCTTCGGGGCCCCGCCCCCGGAGATCGTCGCCGCCAAGGGCGCGACCTTCCACGTGCCGGCCTCCGCGCTCAATGGGTGCAAAACTGAGGCGACAAGCGCTCCGAGCAAGCCTTGACGGCTTTGGGGGCTCCCCAAAATCCCCTCAGGGCCGCCCACGGTGTCCTTTGGGGCTTCCCCAAAGAAGATCTCGACCGGCGGGACCTCGCGTTGGGGCCTCCCTATGACGCATGCCGCCGGGTCAGACCTGACGTTGGGGCCTCCCCATGACCGATCCCGGCCGCCGGGACCTCGCGTTGGGGCTTCCCCAAAGACGATCCCGCCGGCTCGGACCTGACGTTGGGGGCTCCCCATGACCGATCCCGGCCGCCGGGACCTCGCGTTGGGGCTTCCCCCAAGATGATCCCGCCGGCCCGGACCTGACGTGGGGGCCTCCCCATGACCGATCCCGACGGCCCGGACCTCGTTTCGGGTCGTCACGGCACCGTTTGGGAGCATTTCGCCCCTCCGTTTCACCCCTCCCAAGGCCGTCGCTGCGGCGCGCGTGCAAAATCAGTCAATCATGGCTCCACGCGCGTCGATTCGAGCACGCGAATCACCCGTTGCGCCTTCACGAGCTCGCTCCCCCAGGCTCGCTCCTCGGAGAACAATCCGGTGTGATACTCGAACTCCAGAACCACGCGCCGCGCGGGCTCGCTCTTGTGGCAATCGAATTCGACGCCCCGAAGCTTCCCGGGGGGTTCGTCCTGCATCCGCAGCTCGCTGTCCGGCGTGCCGCACTGGGCAAGGACTTGGCCTACCGTGAGCCCGATCCACGTTGTCGACACGTCATTCCTTGGTTCGGCCCGAGGCTCCTGCTCCTGGTGGTTTCCACGCGCAGCGCATGCCGTGCCGAGCAAGAGCAACACGATGAAGCGTGGATTTCGCATACATTCGGACTCTGCAAGAACGGTCTGCGGGTTGTCAAGCGAGATCGCGGTGAACCCCTAGAGCATCGAACGGTTCGATGCTCTGCGAGATCGCGAAGCGAGCTCGCCTCGGGGGGTGAATCGACCGGGCTTTGCCCGGGCGAGAGGGGGACGCGAGGCGTCCCCCTCGGGACGAAAGAAGC
>NZ_JARZHI010000162.1:0-2556 GCF_029946465.1 Polyangium sorediatum | reverse complement strand
CTTCCGGGGCCGCCGCGGAGGCGGAGGCGGACGCCGATGCGGCAGGCTCGGGCGCTGCGGCGGAAGCAGCCGCCGACGCAGGCGCGGCGGCGGAGGCGGGCGCGGGTGCGACGGCGGAGGCGGGCGCGGCGGCCGTCGTGGTCGTCGGGGCCGGCGCCGAGCCGTCGGGGGCGGTGGCGCCCGAGCAGGCCACGAGCAGCGGCGCGGCGAGGAGACAGGCGAGCCGCAGGGCGGTTTTCGAGACGAGGGTTTGGCGCTTTCGATCGGGGGGGTTCATTCGGGTCTCTCGGCGCTCGGCGAGGTCGCGCGGAGCTTGCGGACGGCCTCGTTGTGCTGGTCGAGCGCCTCGCTGAAGGTGTGACGGCCGCCTCCCTTGGCCACGAAATAGAGGTATTTCGTCGCCGAGGGCGCGAGCACGGCCTCGATGGACGGAGCGCCGGGGTTCGCGATGGGGCCGGGCGGCAATCCGTCGTTCACGTACGTGCTGTATCGATTCTTCGCGTCCCGGTTGATGGCCGGGGTGATCTTGCCCGTGAAGCCGGCGCAGGCCGGGACGACGTCGGGCTCGGAGAAACAAGCGTACGACGCCGTGGGATCGGATTGCAGGCGTTTCGGCTTGAACGTGGGGTCGAGCAGGCGGTTCAAGAAGACACTCGCGATGAGCGGGCGCTCGTCGGCCTGGACCGCTTCTTTCTCGACGATCGAGGCGAGGATCAGGATCTCGCGGCGGCCATACCCGAGCGTATTGCGGAGCGACGCGAAGCCCGCGGCGTGTTGCGTCGCAAGCGCGGCCCAGCGGCGATCGGCCTCCGTGACGAGGCGGCGGACGATCTCTTTGGGATCGGTGTCGAGCGGGAAATCGTAGGTCGCCGGGAAGAGATATCCCTCGGCGCTCTCGACGCCGAGCGCGCCCTTGCGCTCGATGCCGAGCTCGTCGAGCAGGAGCGGGTCGGCGCTCGCGCGGAGGAAGGCGTTTTTGCCCGCGACGCGGAGTTTTTCGAGGCGGGTCGCGATGTCGAAGCGGTGGTAGCCCTCGGGGATGGTGACGCGCGTGGTGGGGCGCTTCGACGAGCGTTCGAGGAGGTGACGCAGGTCCCAGGGGTCGAGGCCCTGCGGGAGGAGGTGCGGGCCGGGGACGAACGCGCCCGTGCCGCCGGTCGTGCGCAGGAACATGGCCATCGCGCCCTCGTTGCGGACGAGGTCGTGCCGGGCGAGCAGGGCTGCGGCCTCGTCGCTGTCGAGGCCGGCCGGCCAGTCGAGCTCGACCGTCGTGCCCGCGTCCGGGGCGTGCAGGTGGCCATAGCCGAGGACAAGGGCGAGGAGCGCGAGGCCCACGGTGCTGACGGCGCCCGCGATCGCGAAGAGGGCTGCGCGGCCGCGGGGCGAGAGGCGAGCGCGGGGTGTGCGGGGCGCGCGGGGCTTTTTGGGCGAGGGCGGCAGCGACGACGGGGCCGGCGCGCCGGCCTCGGAGGGCGCTGGGGGCGAGGCGCGGCGGCGGCGACGCCCGGGGGAAGACGGGGCTCTCGTGGGCACGGCGGGACCCGTGCAAAGCACCAAACGCCGAAGGGCGTCAAGCCGAACGTTGCCACGGGGCGCCTCCGAGGGCCATGATGCCGCGGTCGAGGAGGTCCTTTCCCCGCATGGCATCCAAGGCCGTCACCGATCGGCAGAAGTCCGCGCGCGCCGTGACCGCGGCAGCGCACACGCACGCAAACGAGGTGGCGGGACGTGTCGCCGAGCTGCTCTCGCCGCACCTCCGGCCCGACGAGGACATGCCGGACGTGGGGCTCCTCCTTCGCCTCGTCGGCAGGCTCATCGCGACGGAGAACGAGGCGCTCGTGCGCGCCGACGCGGCCCACGAGCGGGAGCTCGCCGACGATGCGGCGCCGCGCAAGGCGCGGGACGAGGCGGTCGAGAAGGTGCGGCGGATCCTGGTGGATCTGCGCGCGGCGGTGGAGACGACGTGCGGGATGGCGGGGCTGCCGCGGCTGCACCTCCTGGAGGCGGTGCCGACGGATCCTTCGGTGCTCGCGAATATCGGGCGTTCGGTGCTGGACGCGCTGCGCGACGAGTCGGTGCGGCTGCCGGCGCCGCGGCGGCGGGGGCTCTCGCTCGATCGGGAGGCCTTTGCCGAAGAGCTCGAGCTCGAGCTACCGCCGCTGGAGAAGGCGCTCGCGGCGGTGGCGCGCGAGGCGCGCGAGGCCGAGGCGACGTTGCGGCAGAAGCGGTCGGCGATGGAGGCGAACGATCGCGCGTTCAGCCGCGGAGCGGCGGTCCTGTCGTCGACGTTTGCGCTGGCGGATCTGGAGGAGCTGGCGGGGCGCGTGCGGCCCTCGCAGCGTCAGCCGGGCGAGACGAACGAGTTCGAGATGGCGGCGACGCGGGCGGAGACGGGCGCCGACGGCTGAGCCTACGGGCCATGCACGCCACGCCCGGGGCGCTGCCCCGGACCCCGCGGGGGGCTGTCCGCCCCCTTGTATCTGAAGGCTGCGCTAGGGTTCGGGGGTCTGGAGGCAGAGGGCGCGGTAGACCGTGGCCCCTTGGGTCTTCGAGCCC
>NZ_JARZHI010000161.1:0-2655 GCF_029946465.1 Polyangium sorediatum | reverse complement strand
GGCGTCGGCGGCGGGCGCCGGGGCGCTCGGCTCCGTGGCGGGGGCCGGCGTGGCCGCCGGGGCGGGCTCCGCGGCGGGGGGCGGGGTCGCCGGCGCCTCCGCGGGCGTCTCGGGGGCGGGCGTCGCGCCGCCGCAAGCGACGGCGAGGCCGACGGTGGCGAAGAGGAGCGAGGTGCAAACGGTCTTGGAGAGATTCATCGTGGGCGCGCCTCTACTACAGCACGCGCGTGCGGGATAGAATCTTGCCGACGAAATGGCCGCGGTGATTCGCGCGCATCCCGACCTCGACGTCGCCGTGCAGAGCCTCCTCGGCCGGGCAAACCATCACGACGCAGCCGACAACATCACGTGCGTGCTCGTTGTGCCCCACCCAGGATGATTTCGCGCCCGGTGCCGTGCCGACAAACAACTTCCGTGTAAAATCGCCCCCGATGGCCAACGCACGCACCCACCTCGGCGACGCCCACAACTTCGGGCGCCGCGTCACGCGGCGCGACGGCCGCATCCTCAAGCCCCGCACGGTCTTCTGGGAGTGGCTCCTGCTCGCGGCAGAGAGCCCGCTCCGGCGCTTCCTCACCGAGACCGCCGAACGGGAGGGGCTCGGCGCCGACCTGTTCGGCTATCTCCCCGATCTGAAGTTCTCCTCCCCCCGAGCGCGGGACGGCGGCGAGGTGGAGGCCGTCACGCTGGAGCCGCTGCCCGCGCCGTCGAGCGCCGCCCAGAAGCGTGAGCTCGCGCGGATCGTGGGCCGCTCGGTCGCGCTGTGGAGCTTCCTCGGCGTCGCCGATCTGCACTGGGAGAACCTCGTGCTCGGCGTCGATGGGCGCGGCCGCGTGGTGTTCACGCCGCTCGACGTCGAGATGATCCTCGCGGACCTCTCGCTCCCGACCGAAACGAAGCTCCTGCCGGACGCCGATCCCGAGGTCGCCGCGATCTGTCGCCACGCCGCCGGCGTTCGTCGCGCCCTGCCCTACCTCGGCAAGCCCATCGACCCGGCGGATCTGGTCGCGATGGCGAGCGCCTACCAGAGCACGCTCGTCTTTCTCGAACGGCACGCGCGCGCGATCGCCGGCGTCTTCGCGGGCCTCCCGGAGCTCGGGGAGATGCCCATCCGGGTGTGCCTGCGCGGGACCGAAGAGTACGTGCGCGCCCGCCCCGCCTCGCTCTGGCCGCCGCTGCTCGACGCGGAGAAGGAGCAGCTCGCCCGCGGCGACATTCCCTACTTCTTCCAGCTCTACGGGCGCCGGGGCATTCACTGGTTCGGCAACCGAGAGCTGACCCGGATCGACGCGCTCCCGCTCGAAGGCGACGTGCCGCAGCCCGATCCGGTCCTCCAGGTCTCGCGCGGCTTCCGCTCGCCCACGCGAACCAAGCTGCGCGAGGACGGGCTCTTCACGTTGCTCGGCGCCTTCGACCACGGCTCCTTCGCCGGCAAACACGAGGCCGACGGGCTCGCCGTCACCTTCAAGAAACGCGCGCTCGTCGTGAACCTGCCCGACGGCGAGGAGCTCGAATCCCGGCGCAACCTGAGCACGTTCGTCGGGAGCGTCTACTCGCCTTGTCGCTGCGGCGAGGTGCTCTCGGTGTTCGTCCCCGAGGTCACCGTCTGCGAAGCCACGGCGCGCTGATCGCAGATCGCGGCCCCCTGCCCCCACGGCGTGGTAACGTCACGCCGTGCTCCCCGCCTGTGACACCTGCCGCCGCCCGACCGTCGCCTGCGTGTGCGACCGTATCGTCTCGTACCCGACAGACCGCCGCGTGTTGATCCTCCAGCACCCGCAAGAGCAGGACGCGCTGCTCGGCTCGGCGCAGATCGTCCTCGCAAGCCTGCCGCGGGCGCAGCTCGTCGTGGGCTTGAGCTGGCGCAACCTCGGGCACGCGCTCGGCGAGGAGGACGTCGACCCGCACAAATGGGCCGTCCTCTTCCCCGACAGCGAGGCGCAAAGCGACGTCACCACGAGGCGCGGCGCGCCCCTCGATCCCCAGGATCTCGAAGGAATCCTCGTCCTCGACGGGACCTGGTCGAAGGCGAAGACCCTGTGGTGGCGCAATCCCTGGCTGAACAAGCTGAACCGCATGAACCTGCGGCCCACCAAACCCTCCATCTACGGCCGGCTGCGCGCCGAGCCGCGGCGCGAGTACGTCTCGACGCTCGAATCCGTCGCAGCCGCCCTCACGCTCTGCGGAGAAAACCCGGAGATCGAGGCAGGCCTCTCGCGTGTCTTTCGCACCCTGATGCAGCGCGTCCGCGACGCGAACCTCGCGCCGGAAGAGCGAAAGCTCCCGCGGCGGACCCGCCCTCCGCGTGGACCCAAGCCGCCACGGCCGAACACACCGACGGAGTGAAGCCGCAGAGCTGGGGCGTTGCCCCAGGCCCCACCAGGGGCTGTCCGCCCCTGGACCCGGACCAGCCAGGGGCTGGACCCAGGCTCGATGAACTGCGCTCCGCGCAGTTCATCGAACAGGCCCGGTGAAGACCAGCAACGGCGTTGCCAACCAAGACAGCCGCGCTGCGGGTTCGGCTGGCGACCTGGGTTCTTCGTCGGCCTGTTTGAAAAACTGCGCGGAGCGCAGTTTTTCAACCCTGGGTCCAGCGCCTCGCTGGTCCGGGGTCGAGGGGGCGGACAGCCCCCCGCGGGGTCCGGGGCAGCGCCC
>NZ_JARZHI010000160.1:0-2665 GCF_029946465.1 Polyangium sorediatum | reverse complement strand
TGCGCATCCCGCCCATCGTGACCGCTCGTTACGCGCCATCGTGACCACCTGTTTCGCGCCATCGTGACCACCCGTTTCGCGCCATCGTGATCGGAGCGAAGCGACGCTCTGGCTGTTCAGGGTTCCTGGTGGTTCGTCTCCGGCCTTCTCCTCGATGGACCTTTCAGCGCGATGCGGTGGGCGTTGTTCACGAGTCGGTCGCAGATCGCGTCTGCGAGCGTTGGGTCGATCAGATAGTCGTGCCAGCTCGATGTGGGCAACTGACTCGTCACGATTGTCGAGCGCAGCCCGTATCGGTCCTCGAGCACCTCGAGCAGGTCGTTTCGATTCTGGTCTGCAATCGCAGCTACACCAAAATCATCGAGCACCAGCACGTCCACCCGCGCGAGCCGCGACAGCACCGCTCTGTACGTCCCGTCCGCCCGCGCGATCTTCAGCTCGTCGAAGAGACGCGGCGCGCGCCGGTAGATCGCACGAAACCCCTTCCGACACGCCTGGTTCGCGAGCGCGCAGGCAATGTAGCTTTTGCCCGTCCCCGTCGCTCCTGTGATCAGCACCGATTGATGCTCCTCCACCCATCGGCACGTCTGAAGTTGACGGATGACTGCCTTGTCGAGCTCGCGTTTGGCGGGGTACTCGATCCCCTCGATGCACGCGTCCGTGATGCGCAGCTTGGCCTCCTTCAGCGAGCGTGAGATCCGCTTGTTCTCTCGTCCGATCCACTCCGCATCGATGAGCATGCCGAGCCGCTCGTCGAAGCCGAGGGCGCTGACGTTGGGGTCCTTCTGCTGCTGCGCCCACGCGGCCAGGAGGCCGTCCAGGCGGAGCGCTCTGAGCTTCTCGGTCGTCGGTTCGTTGAGCACTTCCGTTTCCCTTCTCAGTCAATGGTAATAGTCGCGCCCGCGGATGTTCTCGTGGGCGGGAGCTTGCGTTGTCCCGGTGTCACTCGGGGCGAGTCGGTCGAGGCCGTGTTTCAGGATCGATTCGACGTGGCGGTAGGAGCGCGCGCCGACGGCCATCGCCCGCTCGCACGCGGCCTCCACGCGCTCCGTCCCATACGCCTTCGACAGCCGCAGGAGCCCGAGGCAAGACCGATATCCCTGCTCCGGGTGCGGCCTCGATGCGAGGATCGCTTCAGCCAGCTTCGCCGTCGCTGGGCCGACGGTCGCCGCCCAATTCAGGATCCGCGTCGGACTCCACTCCGCGTGCGCCTGATGCACCTTCGGCATGTGCGCCGCGAGCGTCGTGTGGTGGCCGCGCACGATGCTCCTCGGATGCGACGCCACGCGCTCGCCGCGCAGGAAAATCTCCACCGTCGTCGCAGTCGCGCGGATGTCGACCTCCTGGCGCAGGAGCGTGCTCGGCACCGAGTAGAAGTGATGGTCGTATTCGACGTGGTAATCGATGTTGACCCGCGCCGTCTTCCACTCGCACGTCTCGAAGCGCGCCGCGGGCAGCGGCCCCAGGGCGGGTTTGTCGAGCCGCTCGAAGAGCTCGCGACGGCTCGCCCCGTAGACGCGCATCCGCCGCTCGTTGAGCTCGTGCACGAGCCCGGCGATCCGCTCGTTGAGCGCGGCAAGCGAGAAAAACGTCTGGTTGCGGATCTTCGCCAGGATCCAGCGCTGCGCGACGAGCACGCCCGCCTCGACCTTGGCCTTGTCGCGCGGGCTCTTCGGGCGTGCAGGCAGGATCGTCGTGCCGTAATGGCAAGCCATTTCTTCGTACGTCCGCTGGATGCCCGGCTCGTAGCGGCACGACCGCGTGACGCCGCTCTTGAGCTGATCGGGCACGATGGCCTTCGACACGCCGCCAAACGCCTCCAGCGCGCGCACGTGGCTGCCGATCCAGTCCCGCACCGTCTGCGTGCGTGTGGCCTCGGCAAACGTGAAGTTCGAGGCGCCGAGCACGGCGACGAAGAGCTCGACCTCGGTCACCTCGCCGGTCGTCGGATCCACGATGCGCGGCTTGTTTCCCGAGTAATCGACGAAGAGTTTGTCGCCGCCCTGGTGCACCTGCCGCATCGTGGGCCGCTGCTGGTCGAGCCATTCGTTATAGTGCCTGCAAAATGCCGTGTAGCGATAGCCGTTCGGGTGTTGTTCGAGGTATTCGAGGTGAAGGAGCTGAAGCGTGACGCCGGGGCGCCGTAGCTCGACGTGGAGGTACGCGGGGTCCGGGAGGGGGCGCCCGGCGCGCTTGACGTTTCGCGGCCCGTAGAGCCGCTCCTCGAGCGCGTCGTCGCCGAGCGCGGCGATCTTCTCCCAATCAAGGCCGAGCGTGCGCGCACGGGTCACCGCACCAGACACGGCACCGCTGCTGACCTGAAGGCTCGCGGAGACCTGACGATTGCTCCGTCCGAGCACGAGCTTTTGTCGAAGGATTTCTCGTACATGCCGCATGCGTAGTCGCTCCGTCGCCATCTCGTCTCCTGCCTCGGAGGACGGACGGCTCGAAGAACGGCCCAGCGACGCCTCGCACCCGACGCCCCCCAAGAGGCGCCCACCTTGCCCCCGGTCAAACCCCCGCGAAAAGGGTGGTCACGATGGCGAAACAGGTGGTCACGATGGCGAAACAGGTGGTCACGATGGCGAAACAGGTGGTCACGATGCCGCGAAACAGGTGGTCACGATGCCGCGAAACGGGTGGTCACGATCGCGCGAAATTCGCA
>NZ_JARZHI010000015.1:0-212133 GCF_029946465.1 Polyangium sorediatum | reverse complement strand
ATGGCGAAACAGGTGGTCACGATGGCGAAACAGGTGGTCACGATGGCGAAACAGGTGGTCACGATGCCGCGAAACAGGTGGTCACGATGCCGCGAAACGGGTGGTCACGATCGCGCGAAATTCGCACACGCAGCGCACCCGTATTTGAAAACGCGCCCGCCGCTCGACGAAATCATCGGCTACACGCAGCTCCCGCTGCTCGCCGAAAAACCGCGCCCCGAGAAGGCCCCGGACGACGAGGAAGCGTTGGCGCGGCAGCAGCAGCACTTCGATGAGCTCGGCCTCTCCGTGCAGAAAACGATCGACGCATTCCCCACGCGCCGCTTCGGCTACGTGCCTGCGCGCGGGGACGTGCTCGGGCTCGTGACACACCCGTTCCTCCACGGCGGCTGGCTGCACCTCTTGTTCAACCTCTGGTTCCTCTGGCTCTGCGGCTGCAACATGGAGGACCGATGGGGCCGCGCCGTCTACGGCCCGTTTTACGTCGCAGCGGGCATCGTCGCCGCGCTCGTGCACAAACTCTTGGGAGGCTCGCCGAACGTCCCCCTCATCGGCGCTTCGGGCGCCATCGCCGGCGCCTTGGGCGCGTTCCTCGTCGCGTTCGCCACGACGCGCATCCGCTTCGTCACCTTCCTCCGCCTACGCCCCATCTTCTTCACGGCGCCTGCGTACGTCATGCTCCCGCTCTGGCTCGCCTTGCAGATCACCTATTTGATGCTCGCGCCGCGCAACGGCGTCGCCTACGCGGCGCACGTAGGAGGCTTCGTGTTCGGCGTCGTCGTCGCAGGGGTCCTGCGCTTGAGCGGCGTCGAGAAGAAGCTCGACGACGCCGTCGAACAGAGCGTGACGACAATGCAAGATCCACGCATCGTCGAGGCCTCGGACCTCATCACGCAAGGCCGCGCCGCCGAGGCGCTCGTGCTCCTCGACGAGCTCCACGCAGAGATGCCTTCGAGTATCGACGTGCAACTCGAGATCCTGCGGGCCACGAAAATGCTCGGCCAGAGAGCACGCGAGATGGCGGCCTACGCTCGGCTCATGCAGCTCTACGTCCGCGCGGGCGAGGCCGATGGGGCGATCGCGCTCTTCCGCGAGCTGCGCGCCGAGAAGCGGCTCCTCGAGCTGCCAGCCGCGACGCTCATGCAGATGGGACAGATGCTCGATGGCGCCGGTTTTCCGCGCGACGCGACGGACGCGTACGAGGCGGTGCACCGGAACAACGCAGAGACCCTCTTGGCCGTGAAGGCGATCCTCGCGCACGCAAAAATCGCCACGCGCCTCGGGGCAATCGAGGAGGCGCGCGCGCTCTTCACCGCGGCGCGCGAGTCGCCTTTCTCGACGAAGGAGCTCGACGACGCGGCCCTCGTCGAGCTCGAGGCGCTCGATCAACACGAGCCCGCTAAGTCCGAGGAAATCTAGGTCAAACAATGTCCAAACGGCCGGCTTTTCATGTGCCGCGTGCGCCATGGACAGTGCTATCCTATCGATATCTCGCGCGCAGCACCCGTTCTGGATGGCGCATGACCGCGCTGGTTGTCATGCGCGTCGGCGCCGCGGGATGATGTCATGAGGTGACCCATGTCCCAAAACGCTGATTTCAGCCCAAAGTTCGAGATCCACGAGCTCGTCGCCAGGTTCGCCGATCTCGTGAACCGCAAGGCGATGAATGAAATGCACCACCTCCTCACGCCGAACGCGGTGCTCGACATCCCCGGCCATCACGTCGCCGGCCGTGCCAACATCGTCACGTTCCTGGCCGACATCCTGAACAAGTGGAGCACCATCATTCAGGCGGTCCACTCCGGCACCGTCGAGCTCGTTCCGAACACGCACCCCCAGCGGGCCACGGGGCGCTGGTACCTGAGCGAGTTCGGCGTGCTGGAGGGCGTCGACACCAACGTGGGCGGCGTCTACAGCGATGAATACGTGCGGACGGCGAGCGGATTCCGGTTCACCCGGCGTCGGTTCGATCTCCTTTACATGCGCTCCGGGACGAGCGTCACGGCCCAGCCGTTCCCCTCCGACCTGCCCTGAAGAGCCTGCCGAGCGCCGGCATCGAGCCATTGCGCCGCGTATGTCGAGCGGGTTGGGCGCGGATGACATGAGGGCCACTCTTCAAGCTGCACGAAATGCGCCTGGGTCGGATCCGGGGCCGAGGCCCGCGTGCAGCCGAACACGACGGACGGATGGTTCCGTTCCTGGTCCGCACGCCCGATGGCCTCGGCCCTGGTATCTCCTGCCTCGCCGCGATTTGCATGGATCTCGTGTAGATCAACGCTACCCTATCGACGGGTCATGCGCTGGGATATCGGCGCAACGTCGAGAGGTTCTCATGTCCTTTTCCACCAACTGCGTCATGTGCACCATAGGTCATTTTCTCGACGCCGGCAGCTATGGCGCGGCTGGCAGGACCGACGGAATGGACGGGCCGCCTTATGACGAGGAGGGCGTCAGCATGCTCCTCCTGCGCTGCGGCCTCAGCCAGTACGGCACGTTTCAGCGATTCGGTACGTTCGACAATGCGTGCAGCTACATGCTCCAGCATGCCGGAGAGTATGCGCTCGGCATGCACGGCGCCGGCATGGGGCACATGATCGCGGTTGATTCCCACAGCGGGATGCTCGAGTTCACCGACGCGCAAGCCGGCACGAATGGCGCTCCGACGCCCACGGGGGCATGTTGCGTCTGGCGGGTGGATCCCGCCATGGGAAAACTCGTCGGAGGCTTGAAAGGGCTCCACATCTAGCGGGGGAGCTCGGTTAGCGGGGGAGCTCGGTCGACCGGTTCAGCGACGCACCACGAGCTCCATGTCACACCGATCGAGCCCGGGCTGATAGAAATCTTCGATTCGTTGCAGGAGCCTGAACCCGCGCCGCGCATAAAAATCCATGGTCAGGTGGCTCGTATCGATGCGCACGAGTTCGATCTCGGGCATGTCCGCGAGCCAGGCGAGCCGGCCCTCGGTGAGCGCCTTCCCATACCCCTGCCCGTGCAACGACGAATGAACGAGGCCCCACGTCAACGCCGCCACGCGCGGGTCTTCTCTCGTGGGTGCGAGCCCCCCGCACCCGACGACGGCGCCGTCGTCGTCGCAGATCACGACATAACGGCCCGGCAAGTCGTCGAGGAAGCGCCCGAATCGCTCGCGCTCCTCGACCGAAAAGAACCACGGGGTGTTGCTGTCAAACGCGGCGAGGCATGCCGCCCGATCCTCCGGTCGATAGTCACGCAGCTTCATCACTTCCTCTCGTGCGGGCCTTGACCGCTGACCTTCGCTGGTAGGTCGAGACGGTCGCACGGGAGCCGCGTGCGAGTCAATGTCGCCGCCGAGCCCGAAAGTTCGATGCCGTGCCCTGGCACCCCGTAGGCCCAGGTTTGTCCCTTCCCCCACGGGGTTTGCCCGCGCATCTTGGACGATCTTCAATAGGATTTGCATGGTTCCTCCGGTCACGGGCGGACGTCTTGCGGGGTGCTCGGCGTGGCCCTCCGGGTGCTCGGCGCGGTCGTGCTCGACGGCGCAGCCCTCGGGGCGCTCTCGACACTCGGCGCGGTCGTTCTCGATGGCGCAGCCCTTCGGATTGCACCGACGTTCTCGGGGCGGTCGTGCTCGACGGCACGGGACTCAGGAGACCAGGAAGGTGCTCCCCTTGTTCCCGCGGTCATCGCTTCATTCGGTTCGCGGCTTTTTCCTCGCCTTGCGGCGAGCCTCGTAACGTTCCATGCGCTCGTAAATGGGCTGCATGCGCGCCAAGATCGCCGCGTCGATCGCGTTGATCACATCTTCCATCCGGCGATCAAATTCGACCCCGTAGCCCGAGGGCACTTGTACGGGGAAACCAAACGTCTCCTCCTGGGTCCTTTCCCAGCGAAGGGGGGTGCCGTGCCTCTTGAGGAGCACGTGGAGGCTGCGGAACGCGTTTTTCAGTGCATCCATCGAGTCGACGCCGTATGCGAAAAGCGGAGCGTCCTTATCAAGACGAAGGTCTTCGATCTGGGTCAGATCAAGCCCCTCGATTTGAAGTGCGCATCTCCAAGTTTCCCCATGGGAGCTTTTGATGGGGTCGGGTTCCGGGCACCCAATGCGAACGACAACCCGGCCCGGTACGTCGAGTCGCGTGTATTCACGTTCGGCGATCCACGAAGGCGGCAGGTTTTTCACAGGGGTCTTCGACTTGGCTTTCATGCGTTCACCATCTCCCGAACTTTTCATTACACCAGCCTCTCTTGTGTTGTTCGCTCTCAGGCCCCTTTCCCCAGCACGGGCTGCCGCGATGTCCCTCGCCGATCGAGCGACAAAACTCCTCCCACATATATTTGCCCCCCGCAGCGGCGTCGAGGCAGCGATTCAGGCTCGGCGGCGGCCTCCTCCGAGTCGCCTCGATGACCTCGTCGCCGATCGCCACCGCGATCATAAACACGATCGTCACCCCGGCCGCTTCGATGATGATGGGGGCCAGCTTGACCACCACCACCACGATGACGAGGACATTGCCGGCGAGCCCCCGCGCCGCGTTCGTCTGGCCGAGCGGCTGCGACATCCACGTCAGCAAAAGCTCCGGCGGCATCTCCATCGCCCGGAGCGCCGCCCGCGTGCACCCATCGAAATCGGCATTGTACACGTCCGACTTCACAGAGACCGCCCGCCCCTCTTCGTCGACCTTCACGTCATAGTCAAACTCGAAGCTTCGTCCACCCAGGTCTCCGCCGTACTCCTCGACGCACCATCGCAGGCGCGCGATGGTTTTGTTCGGCGCGTGTGGCCCTTCGACGATCGGCGCCTGTTTCAGCGGGGGATATTCGATATTGCTCGCACAGCCAAACGCGACAACCGCCATCGTCAGGCACGCGAAAAACATCCCCTCGATCCAGACGTTGACCTTCGACATTATCTCTCCCTCCCCCGTCGCTCGGCCGCCGCTGGCAGAGAAGGATACTGGCTTAGAACACCGAAGAGCAAGTTTTGTGAGCCTGCCCCGCCACGCTTACGGGCGACGCGTATCCACATTTCGAGCGCGTCGATCTGCCGTAAGAGCTCGCCGATCGCCTCTGCTTTCTGTTCCCGATCGGTCCAGTCGATGTCGAGCCCGGCTTTGATGCTCGGCGCGAGAAACACCGGCGCGCCGGCGCACGCCGCGATTTCCTCCGCCCTGCGCTCGAGCAGCACGGCGGCGCCACGCAAGAGCTTGAAGGCCGCATGCCCGAGCAAATTGAAGGTGGCTTCGACACGGCCCACGCCTTCGAGCGGGCGCGAGTCGATCGCCAACCGAAGCGTCTTGGATAGCTTCTTCCAGTCGAAAGCCTGGGTTTCCTTCGCAAGCTCGACGGTGCGCGCGAGGAGCCTCCGATCCATATCGTGCTTGCTCAACCGTTGGCGGAAATCATGCAGGGTCCCCTGCGCGAATGCAGGCCGCGTAGCGCCGAGCATGCCGAGCACGAGCTGCCATCGCTGATCGAACCTCATGTTGTCAATCGCCTCGGCATCCGACGCGCCGGTATATGCCTGCAACAGGAGGACCATGCACAGGAGCGCCGTTGGCACCGGCGTTTTGCCTTCTCCGGTGTCACGGTACATGGCGGCGAGCTCGTCCTGGAAGGCGCCGTCGAAGAGCCTCTCGCGGTTCAACCGCAAGAAGGCAAACATCCGCCTTCGTTTGCCCAGGTGGTCGAGCATCGCCTGCTCTTCCTGGGTGATCATGGTGCTCGGATTCCAGCTACGTACGGAGGTCGACATGAGGATCCCTCGATCGGCTGGGCAAGCCTGCGCAGTGGATCACGTCAGTGAAGGTTTGTCGATCCCGTTTGCACAAGTAGCTGAAACTGCGTGTATATTCGAACTGATCGGCACTCTAGAGAGTGCCACGCTCCGGTATCTGGATGCTATGGCCGCGGTGGTTCGCTCGGTCGGGGTCGATTCGGCGCATGAGATGGATATCGTCCATCATGCATTCTTGCTCGCCTGTCGCAAGCCCAAAGCAGAGCGACCCGATCCATACGACGAAGAAGCGTTCGGCGCATGGCTGAACGCGGTCGCGAAATACGCGGCCCTGACGAACCGCAAGGACGCAACCCGCTCGCGGGAAGTCGCGACGCCTACGGAGGAGATCGTGCGCGCAATCGATGCCCGTGGCGCGCACGTCGAGAACTACGAGGCGAGGAGCGACGCGTCCAGGATATTCGAGCGTCTGAGCCATGACGATGGCTCCCTGCTCCACGAGCATTTTTACGAGGGGACGACGATCAAAGAACTCGCCGCGGAGCGCGGTGTGGCGTGGGCGACGATGCGGGAGCGGATGGATAACGTCACCCATCGGGCGCGCATTGTGGTGAACGAGCCTGCGGCGCGGCCGAAACGTCGCCGTCGGCGCCGGATCGGTGCCATTCCGCTGGCCCTGTTTGGCCTGGTCGCCCGCGAGGCGCGCGCGCAGGTGGGCTCGTTCTGGACACGGTGGGTCGGGTCTCTTCGCCGCACCCCTGCTCGTTTCATCGGAAGCCTTGGCACGGCAGCCGCAATCTTCACGGGCACGCCGCACCTCGGGTCGTGCGCAGGCGAAGAGCGTGCATTCGCTGCTCGCGCGGATTGCATGGAAGGCCGAATCTCGGACGATCTCGCGCGGCATGCTGGCCTCGTAAAGTCGAGACCCAAGCCCCCCATCCCGGCAGAGGCCCCGAAGGTCACGAGTCCACGACCTCCGCCGGGGGGGCGCTACGAGGACCGCTCGCCGGCGCCCTGGATCCTCGCGAACGCGCTTCGGGACGCCGAGGCGACGAAGTAGCGCTTTTCAGTTTCGCGAAACACGACTCGTCGGCCTTGGGCGGCTTCGGTGTTGCCGCTCCTTGCAGCTCACGATGGAGGGACGGCCATGCCACGTCGACAAACGAACCATCCACTTCTCAGGGCACTTGGTGCGCACATTCGGAACGTGAGCCTCGATCGGCGGATGTCGCTGACCGACCTCGCTGACGCGAGCGGAGTCACGAAAGGCGCCTTGTCCAGTATCGAGAACGGGCGCGTCAACATGACGATCACGACCTGCGTGAAGATTGCCGTGGGCCTCGGCTTGCGGGTCGAAGACGTGTTTCCTGGCGGACTGGAGGTTCTGGTGGGGAGCGGTCAAGAAAGCGGACCGAGGAGCCATGTCCAAGAACGCGCCGGATGATGTAGAGAGCGGCGGAGATTACGAGTCGGAGGGGCTCTTCTACTATTGCGCGGCGGGACGGGCGTAGGTGTGGGACGGTTGCAGCGCCGTGCCACCCAACTGGATTTCGTATGTGCGGCGGATGGGCGAATCTACATGCGTGGTCGCCCGAAGCGGGGCCGACGTTGGTTCATCGGGCTGGCGCTCACTCGAAGAGAACTCGCACGGCTCGGTTATCGAAGCGTTCTGGCTTGGGCAATCACTGGAGACATTGCGCTCGGCAGCGATGGGCAGGTTTACGTATGGTGGAGCACGCTAGCGAATGCCTTCGAGGGGCGAGACCTGTTCGAAGGATACGAGTTGATGGGAGACGACGAGCACGATCCAACGATCCGCACGATGGCGTTCGAGGTCGAGCTCTATACGAAACGCTTACTGGAACGCTGCGCGACGAGAACGGCCCGACGAACACCGAACCGGCGGAGCGCGGGGGCTGGGCGCAGCCAGTCCGGTCTGCCAATCGGCCGGGGGCCACGACGCTAACAATGCAGCGGTGGACACCGAGCCGAGCTGATATCCTGACCACCGATGGCCGCCAACGAGGACGCGTTCCCCCACCGATTCGCCTTCGTCGTGCTGCACCCGGACACGCCGCTGCCCGACAAGGACGAGGTCGACGAGTTCTTCTGCCCAGGCTTCTGGAAGGGCCCGGACTTCAAAACTTTCAAGAGCAACTACTACTTCGACTGGCCGTCGCCGGGCGACTGGTACGAGCTGGACCTCGAGAAGCTCGACGAGGCGTCGGAGACGGTGGCGATCCTCCGCCTCGGTCGGGTGCGGGCCGGCGACGCGTGGACGGAGTTCCCGCTGTTCGACGACCCGATCGCGCCGTTCCTCGCGCGCCTGCGGGCCGGCGGCTACCCGCTGCTGCCGGGCGTCGACAGGGACCGCGGCTGGGCGCTGTCAAAGCTCGCGGTGTGGGCGTACGACCCGGACGACGTGGACGAGTTCCTGGCGACGGTGGAGCGATTCCTGGTGCGCATGGGCGGGGTGCTCATTGACCCGGAAGTGCTCGACGTCGCGGGCTTCCGCGTGCGGTTTGGGCGGTGATATCCCAGCGGACGGGTATCGAGCCGTCGTGCACGGCGGGGGTCCGCTGTCGCCCGCGTGGAGAACGGTAGCGACGGGGAGCTCGCCGAAGCGGCGCAGGCCGGCGGCGGCGGTGTCGCGAAGATGGGTGAAGATGGCCCAGATGTCGGGGGCCGTAGGGGTGGGCATCGGGGGTTTGGCTATTTCCGCGGTCGCCTCGCTTCAACCTCGGAGACCAGGCGGGTCATCGTGGTCAGGACAGCGTTCCCGCTGTCCTCTCGAACGATATGCAGCAACGCGTGCGCGGTGCGCTCGTCGCGTACGCGCAGGGGAAAGCCCAGCATGCCGTGGCGCAGGCGCTCGGGTATCCGCGTGGCTACGTGGCCGCGGTCTTCGAAGGCAAGCTGCACGTGACCGTCCACTTCGCGGGGCAGGTGGCCCGTGTGCTCGGGACGGATGTCAACGCGCGCGCGGGTGGGGCGGCGCAGGTCGGGGTGGGAGAGGCGGCGGCAGGTGCCTCCGAGGGGGCGGAGGCGCCGCCGAAGGTCTGACCGACCAACGAAGGCGGAGGGCGCACCACAGCGCCTCCCGAGCGTCGCCACTGCCGCCCAGCCGTTGGGCGGTCAAGGCTGGGCTCTGGCTCGACGTGACCGCCCGATCGCGATATGCGAACGCATGGATTCACGCGACGTCGCTGGCCTCTTGTTGTTGACCGTGGCTACGGCATGCGGCGCGCGCACGGCCCTGCCCTCGGATGGCAACGGCGCTGACGACGGCGCTGCCGGCAGCACGAGTTCGTCGAGCGGCGCGCCGTCGTGCACCCTCACCATCGACGCGACGGCGATCGTCACATCCCTCGTCGCCGAGGGCGAGCGCATCTACTACGTCTCGACCAAAGGGCGCGTGATGGCGGCGGATGCGGACACCGGCGCAACGACGCTGCTCGCGCAGATTCCCGCGCAGTTCCTCAACACCCCCATTGCGCTCGCGCTCGACGCAGACTCGCTCTACTTGACGTTCGCAGGCGAAAATGACAGCAGGCCCGATCTTTGGCGGATCCCGAAAGCAGGCGGGGTGCCCGAGCATATCGCGTCAGGCGCGATCGACAATGTCTTCGTCGACGAGACGGGGCTCTACTGGACCAATTACCTCCCCTACGAAGCCAAGCACGAAGTGTTTCGTCGACGGCCAGACGGCACGACGCTGTCTCTGGGCGTGATCGACGACAGCTATGACGAACTGCGAGGTATTTACCGCGGCACGCCCGGCCTCCTCGTATCGTCGCTGTCCGCGCTCGTCGCGTTCGACATCGAAGGCGCCGGCGCGACCACGCTCTCGGACGCCAAGCACGTCTCGTTTCCTTTCGAGCGCGACGGCGCGCTTTTCTTCAACGTCGGCTACGGCACGCCGCAAGGTTTACTTCGCGCTTCGCTCGACGGCACAATGGCGCAGCAGCTCTACGAAGGTCCCTTCGAGCGCGTCATCACCGACGGCGTCAGTTGGGTCTTCACCTCGCCGTTCGAACAGGAGCGTGACATCTTCGGCGCGTCCTATCCAGACGGCGAGCTGTCGTTCGTCTATCACAGCCCGACCTCCACCACGCTGCGCGCAGTGGCGCTGACGCCGACCCGTCTCGTGCTCGGGGCCGGGTATTGGGAGTTCGAAGTGGGCATTCAAAGCCTCTGTCGAGACGCGCTTGGGCTATGATCGGTCTGCTTTGTCGAGGGATTCTGTCCCGAGGCGCGTAGAGGACAGGGGCGACGAGGAGTTCGGCGAAGCGGTGGAGCAGAGGGGTGGCACGCCCATCGCCGGCATGCTATGGGCCGCCCCAATGGTCCTTACAACGCACGATATCAACCCCATCAGCTTGAGGCTGGCTCACTCGGTGCGCGTCGCCGCCCTTGCACTACTCCTCGCGGCTGGGTGCGGCAACGACCCAACAACGGACGGCTCCACTTCAACGGAACCCGCGCCGCAAGGAGTCGCAGCGTGGACGAACTGGAGTTGCAATACGTCAGGTTCGAACTACTGCTTCGCGACTTATAAGGAGCAATACTGGATCGAGTGTTACCCCGAGACGACCAATCCCTGTTGGTTCGGATCGAGTGAGCTGGGCGATGGCGACTCCTGTCCAGCCAATACCAAACCGGGATGTGGCTCCTGCCAAGAAGCATTTAAGCAATGTGCGAAAGAGTGGATTGAAAAGTAGCGACGACGCCCACTCGACGAATCACGAGGCCTCACGACATGCGCGTCGTCGTCCAGACGGTTGCCGAGGGGCTGCACGGTCATGAGGCGAACCCCGTGCCGCCGCCGAGCACGGCGGCACGCTGGACGGTCGTAAGTGCGGCCAGATATTCGTGATCCGGTCTGCCGACCCGAACCGGATCCGATTGGGCCGGTCCGTGACAGATGTGCCCTCGTGCGCGACGTCGGGGCCCGGATTTCTGCCGCTCCCCTGCCAAGTCCGCTCGCCTGCGTTGCCCCACTGTTGCCCCAACCCACGCACCGGAGGGTCTCGAAACGTCTCGTTTCGGTCAACCTCATCTCGCCCCCTCGATCTCGCAGAACGGCCGGGATCATCGCGGCTTTGCTGCTGATCTCCGTGTGTTTCGAGGGTGCTGCTAGAAGCTACCTAAGCCGTTTCCTAAACCGAAGGTCGCAGGTCCGATTCCTGCCGGTGATGCTGAGTGATTCCGTGTAGTTGGAGCCGCTTGACCTCACGCCGCAGTCGCAAGAGCTCCTCGCGCTCGGCGCCCGTGAGGGCCTCGGGGGGTTTCTCCCTGACGTTGGCCTCGTCCGCTCTCACCCTCCCGTAACGCCGTTTCCGTGAGATCAAGATCCTGAGCAACCTTCGCGATGCTCCGGTCCCCCAACCTGGCAGAGACGAACCGCCTCTGCCTTGAACTCTGCGCTGAACGACCTCCGCTTCCGCCTCGCCATGGAACTCTCCTAGCGCATCTCCGCGCTTTGGGTTTGTCCACAGAAGTGGGGGAGGACCAAAACGTCGAGCCCGGCGTTGTCAGCCAGCACCATGTACAGGATCCGCGCGGCCCCATCCCCGCCCTCGACGCCCTTTTTGCCCCCAGCAGGATTTCGACGGTCACAACACGAGCGAACGTGGCTCTACCTCAGAGGTCACGCGCCGACGAATGCGTGTGAAGCAAGCGAGAAAAAACGAATGAAGATCACGATGGCTGCTCCGATGTTCCGTCACCTCACCCGCATGACTTCAGCGTGGCTTCTGGGTGCGCTTTCCCTGGGCTGTGTCGCCCTCCCTGATGAGGATGAGTTGGCAGAGGAATCGGTCGCCGAAGCCTCGGCTGCGCTGTCCGGATGGGGCTTCTGGGCGTGGGGGACCACGACGGATGAAGACGGGATTGACATCTCCTCGGCGTCTCCCCAGACCTGCGTCCTCGCCGGTGTCGCAGGGAACCTCAATCGCGGCGGGCAATGGTACAACGACTTGCAATCGATGGCCTGGGTGGGTGCCAAGTATCCGTTGACCGGGACGTTTCTGTATGCGCACGGTGGTGCCTACACGGACCAGAACAACCAGAGGGTCTGGGATAACAATCCTGTCAATGCCCAAGCCACTTGCTTCCCCAGCAACGTTCGCTACAACGCTTCGTGGACGAGCGATGACGGCAGCGTCAGCCCCCCCGTCAAGATTACCGACCTCGACCCGAACAACCGGCGGCAATGCTTCCTCTCCGGCCTCTGGGGCATTAGCGGCGCGTGGAGCAGCAGCAGCAGGTTCGCGCGCGTGGTCAAGAAGACATCGACGGACGCAACCCACCCGACAACGGGATGGTACGTCGAGGCCAATCTCCCTTCTGACCCCTACGATGGCTCGCACGCGCGGGTTTTCGCCACGTGCGTGGACTTCGCGCAAGGAACGGTGTTCACCTCGGGCTCTGTATCCGCCGCAGCCTCAGCAACGAACACCGTCACGATCACCTCGGGCACGGGCGTCAAGGGCTGCGCGCTCACCGGGATCACGGGCGCGCTCAACCAGAACGACTGGAACGACGGCGCCGTGATGGCGGCTCCCTCCACCGCCAGCGGGAACTGGTCGCTGAGCGTCAAGAACAACAAGACGGCCACGTGGGCTTGCGCGGAGTGAACCGATCGTGAAATCCGACCATCAACGCTGAAACCGCGTCCCTTCACCCCCTGCCAAGTCCGCTCGCCAGCGTTGCCCCTTTGCCCCAACCCACGCACCGGAGGGTCTCGGAACGTCTCCTTGCGGTCGCCCTCTGCTCGCTCCCTCGATCTCGCAGAACGGCTGGGATCACCGCTATCTGCGGCTGATCTCCGTTTGGTTCGAGGGTGCTGCTAGAAGCTACCTGAGCCGTTTCCGAAACCGAAGGTCGCAGGTCCGATTCCTGCCAGGGGTGGCGATGATTCCGCGGGGTTAGCGCTTCCTACCGCGCTGCCCCGCCGACCCCTCGGAACCCGTTGCCCCACTGTTGCCCCACCCCGTTTGCCCTCGGAGGCCAGGGTGAGCCAGCGGGCGGCCTCCTCCAGGTCCTCTTTTAGGTGATGCACGTAACGTTGCGTGGTGGCCAGGTGCTTGTGACCTGCCATCCGCTGGACGACGTGCACGGGCACCCTGGCGCGGAGCCAGGAAGTGATGCCGTAGTGTCGGAGCGCGTAGATCGACCAGCTCGCGAGCCCGGCGCGGTCGCGCACGCGCTCGAAGGCTTGCGTGAGGCCGTACTGCCCCCACGGTCTGCTTTGCTCGTTCAGCGCGAGATGACCGTCGCGTGAGCCGCGCTCGATCGGCGCGAGGAGCCGCGCGAGCTCGGGCGCGATGGGGATCTCGCGTTGGCCGGTTTTCGGCGTGTGAAGCTCGCCGTGGGAGCGACCTTCGCGGATGGAAGGGAAGCCGCCCGCGGGGCGATCGTCGTCCCAGCGGAGGAGCATGTCGCGGCGGCGAAGCGCGCGGATTTCGTTGGGGCGAAGGCCGGCGTACGCCATGAGGGCGAAGCTCAAGCGGTGCGTGTCGCGCGCGGCGGCGAGGATCGCGTGGACCTCGTCGTCGGTGGGGATCTCCAGGATACGCTGGCCGATTTGCTTGAGGCGCGGTAGGCCCTTGGGCGGTTCGGCGAGGGAATCGCGCTCGACGGCGAAGCGAGGGACGGAGCGGAGAACGACCTGGATGTTGTTGCGGGTCGTTTGCGCGAACTTGCGCTTCGACAGTTCAAGGTCGAGCTCCGCGGCGCGTGGCCGTCGACCTTGTCGAGGGGTCGATCGGCGAAGCGCGGGAGCAGGGTGTGATCGAGGAGCGACGTGTATCCGCGGCGGGTCGTGACTTTCAGCTCCGTCAGCGTGTACGTGCTACGGAACTCGGTGACGACTTTGGCGAAGGTTTTCGTTGGGGGTCCGGATGGGGACGCGGGATCGGTGGGGGATCCGGGCGGGGAGGAGCCGGCGGCGGGTGCTGCCGGGGGTGGGTCGTCCGTCGGGGCGTACGGGGTGCCGAAGCGGGCGATGTTCAGGAAATAGCGCTTCTCCTCGGCGCGAGCGCCGGGAACTGTCTGGGATTGCGCGTCTTTCCGGAATCGATGGCGGGTGCCATCGGGGAGGCGGTAGCGGATGTCAATGAACAAAACGGGGATGCCCCGTCGGGTCGTTCGTCGGACTGCCATGACTTGGGAGCCTTTCCCAGGTCATCTCAAGCCAGAGGTGCGGAGGGCTGTTGTAGCAGATTTATCGGAAAACAGCTACCCCCTTCCGAGCGCGCCAAACTGGCCGTATTGCTCACATGAAGGAGGCCGCCCAAATGGTGGATCGCTTATCGTCCGATCAGCGAAGCGCCCTCATGCGGCGCATTCACAGCCATGATACGGCACTGGAGTGCAAAGTTCGCTCGGCTGCGCACAAGCGTGGCTTGAGGTACCGCGTCAAGACCGCTCTACTGGGAAAGCCCGACATGGCCTTCATCTCGGCAAAAGTGGTAGTCTTTATTGACTCATGTTTTTGGCATGGGTGCCCTTCGCATCCACGAACTTCAAAATCAAATACTACCTACTGGGATACCAAGATATCGCGCAACAAGAAGCGGGACACCGAAATCAACAACTACTATGCCAATGCTGGGTGGACAGCAATCCGAATCTGGGAGCACGACATAAAGGCCGACTTCGATAACTGCGTCAACATCATCGAGCAAGCGGTTTTGCGCAGCCGCAGGGGTTGTCCCTCATGACCGGCTAACAGAACGACGAGCAGACCTCGGTTTGGTTCGCGACTGAACGGCGGCGCTCATAATCTGATGCGCAAATGCTCTTGCGAACCGAGGCGGCACAGAGTTCCCCACCTGCATGAACCCATGCCACTTCGTGTGATGAAACTCAAACCAGTCAGGGAATGAGTGCAGGCGCGCGGCTTCGCGAAGACAGATACACCTGGAAAATGTAGGATGTATGGGACGTGGCGCCATGAAGCTACCACGCTCGACACCAGTGCCCGCACGAAGCGTAGACGACAAGCCCCCCTCTCGAAGCCGCAGAAACCGGCTTACCGGATCCTGTGCCCCCTGGGGTAGAGAAGCAAATCGCGCAATGGTGTCCGCGGAATGACTCGTGCGCCGAAAGCCCGTTAGCACCGGCGTCTGAATTAACGAACGAGACGACTTATCGTCCGGGTCCTTCGCTTGACCGCGCATCACTTTTGCATACGGACTGGGATCTCCCAACAGTCCAGCATACGCATCGCCGTCTATTAGTGCATTACAGGACTCAACCACAGCCAGATCGGCAATGGCGTCCCAGACGCTGGGACAATGCTGACCATCGGTGTCCGGCACTGGATACGATGGCGCAGGAAGAGACCGCCTGTGCCCCAAAACAAAAACGCGTCTCCGGCGTTGCGGCACACCGAACCACGACGCATCAAAAGCGCGAATTGGCACAACGACAGAGTACCCACCCTTTGATAGAGTACTTACAAACCTGTCTATGAGACCCCCATACCTCGGCTCCAAGAGGCCGCGAACGTTCTCAAGAACGAAGTAGTCAGGACCCAACTCCATAACTAGCCGCGCAAACTCCAATATCATGTTGTTGCGCGGGTCGGACGGGGCCATTTTTCCGCCGACAGAGAAACCCTGACATGGTGGGCCACCAAAAACCACCGTAATAGACTTGTTGCGGATCCGGGCCAACGTGCGAACATCGTCGCCCGACAGATTTGTGATGTCCTTGCAAATTGCGGGAGTGTCAGGAAAATTTCTGGAGTGCACCTCTACACTGCATGGATTGACGTCTACCGCAGCTGCTATCCTGAAACCTGCTTGCTCAAACCCAAGCGACATCCCACCCGCCCCACAAAATAGGTCTATGGCGAGGTGTTGCCGTGCCTTAGCGACCGACGTCATGGGAGGATTCGCCCAAAATGGGGATAGTATCGATGGAACCGAGCAAACGACTCGATGAGCTCGGAGGACTCACGCGAGGTACCGGCCACTAGAAACTTCCCGCGTCTAGCGAGGGTTCGCCTATACTTAGGTAGCAATTGTTCAAGGAAAACTCGTTCCCGAGTGCTGAGCACGGGCGTGGTGATTACAATTGGCGCCCCCCCTTCGCGATAAGCAAGCTCCCATGACTTGAGCCGCAATGCCGTCCTTAGTCTGGCCACCTCTGCGCGTGGTGCGATCACTCCTGTCAAGGTAAGCATCTGGTGCTCAGAGTCTGCGTAAACAAAAGATGTCGTCGGTACGTACTGCAGATTGAGACCAGGTGGAAATGCTTGCTTCGCGGCGCGGAGAAGGCATCCAAGAATAACGCCGGGAAACTTCTTACGTGTCATGTCCTCTGCCGAGACCGTAGGATGCCACAAATCGCCGAGTTGGCGCTCCGCAGCCTCAAAGCGAAGCTGATTCAACTCACCGGCCTGTGGCGTACCGGGAACAGGAAACGTGGCCGGACTTGCATTCATCGTGATTTTGACCACGTCGTACTCACGCACTTTGGTCAGTAGCGACTTAAACTCGCCAATCTGAGCAGAGCGCGCATTGGCCTCGGCATAGTCAAGCCACACGATGGCGTTTCCGTCAATCTCTCGCGGATAAGTAGCGATAAAGTCTCCGCTCAATTGTCGACGACATTCGATGCTAGTAAACGGTCGGTTGAACATCTGCCGGTCGATGACCGCCGCATCTCCCTCGAGCGAGATCATGCGTGCAACACCGAAGTGGCTCTCGACCATTCGAAAGTCCTCCAGGAACGGTCCGCCGAATCCGATGTATGTATATTCATGGATGGGACAAAACCCATGAAAGCGGGTAAGCAACTCGATGAACACGTGCCGCTCAATTGCCTTGTTGGGCCGCAGGTGATATGCTACTTGACCGCCACTCATTTCTTGATCGCCTTCAGGGCCTTGTCAAATGCAGCTGCCCCAACATCGTTCGGCTTAGCTTCCGGATCGTCCAGCAAATCGTCGGCAAGTAGGCGGACGTCGCTCTTGGGGCGCTGAAAGCGGATGAGTGCAAGATCGGATGCAACATCGGGCGTGGGCAAACTAGGCATGAACCTACGACCGTTCTCGTCGCCCTTGCGGGTCTGATGCCAATCCGACTCAGGCACACTTTTCCGCAGGTCTCCCAACTCGATGGACGCTGCCTCACGTTCAATTGCCTTGGCCTCGTCAAGAGCATGCTTCCACTTATATGTGTAGTTGGTAAACAGCTTCGTTCCTTCCCGCATCCTGTTCTTCACTCGTAGATATAGATCAGAGCCGAGGTCGATACCACGTTTGGTAGTGGTCAGAGGCAGCTTAAGCGGGTCAGAGCTTGAAAATGTCACAACGCCCGAGATCGCATTGAACTGTGCGTGAAAGTTCGGCACATCGGCCTCGCCCCAGCCCGTAATCCTGGTCTTGTCACAGTAGACGACCACACGATCATTGCAGATGATCGACCATCCAGCGTTCTCGCGAGAACGCTTGGCCTCCATCTCCCGATCTGCTTCTTCTTCCGTTGCCAGGGGACGGTAAAAGCCTACTGTCACTTGCACCTTCACGTCGTCAACGACCGAATCATACATATAGGGCGCCAGCATCTCCTTTTTCTTTTTGCGCGTCGTCACCATGAATTTTATCGGCTGAGGCTCGACCTTTTGGCCGTTGACCTTGACTTCGAACCCCTTGTGCATGATATATGCATAATGGCTGCGCAGCTTGCCAATAAAGTCCGCCTCGAAGTCGCTCCCTTTCGCAAACTTATCCTTCACACTTGGCTGTAGACGCTTGACAACGATTGTTGTTCCATAATTCTTGTCCAACTGAAGGATGCCCTGGGCCTTCAGCTCCCACTCATCGTTGTCCTCTGCAAACCATGCATTGGGAATTGTTACCTCGAACGAGCCGCGACGATGTTTGGACGTAACGCTGGCTTCTCGACCAAGCTTGAAGATTGCGCGTTTCATGCCGATGCCGTACATCCCGACTGTAGGCAGGTCGCGATCACGAGGATCGTCGGCACGACGACCCATTAGAAACGCGTATTTTTCGGCCGTATCTCGGTCGATTCCACCGCAGTTGTCAGTGATACGGAATTCCTGCGGAGAAAACTTTATGTCGGCGTGGTAGCCAGCATAAGGCAGCTCGGAGTGAGGTTCCGATTGGGTCTCCCGCATGACGCCGTCTACGCAATTATCGAGTAGGTCGAGCAAGGCATCATCGAGTTCGATGTCGCGCGTAAGCATTTCAACAAAGAACCGCTTTGTTGGAGACGCCTTTACGGTGCTTAGCTCTTGGGCCCGCTTGTCTTTCGCCACGCTGGGGACCTCCCAACAATAGACTACCGGGAATAGGTTGATGATGTCCAGATCATATCCCACGGCTTCATGTGGCCACAAATGTTGCGTAGGTTACTTCGTGGAAGCTGCTGCACGACGTGTGCTGCGATACTTGTTTCTAGCGGGCTTCGCTACGTTGCGTCGCGATCACCGCACGCGCCGTCCTCTCTTCACCCAGGCCGAGTTGGCAAGCCACGGAAGCTTTTGAAAGAGTCGACATCCCAACCGCAGTCCCCATCATGGAGGCCCTCATCAACGTCCTCCCCGCCTCCTCCAAATCCTCCTTCAGATGATGCACATACCGCTGCGTCGTCGCCAGATGCTTATGCCCCGCCATCCTCTGCACCACGTGCACCGGCACCCCCACCCGCAACCACATCGCAATCGCGTAGTGCCGCAAACAATACACCGACCACCCCACAACCCCGACCCTCCGCCGCACCCTCTCGAACGCCTGCGCGATCCCGTACTGCCCCCACGCCCTCCCCCGCTCATTCACCGCCACAACCTCCTCCCGCCCCGCACCCCCCGCCCCCTCGATCGCCGCCAACAACCTCCCCAGCTCCGGCGCCACCGGCACCTCCCGCTGCCCCGTCTTCGGCGTGTACGTCTCCCCGTGCGACCGCCCCTCCCGCACGCTCACGAACCCGCCCACGACCTCCCCCTCCCGCCGCAGCCCCACATCCCGCCACCGCAGCGCCCGCACCTCGTTCGGCCTTAGCCCCGCATACGCCATCAACGCGAAGCTCACCCGATGCCGCTCACTCGCGGCCGCGAGGATCCGCTCGACCTCCTCGTCGGACGGAATCTCCAAAATGCTCTGCCCCACCGGCTTGAGCCGCGGCATCCCCTCGGGCATCGCGCGCAGGTATTTCCGCGCCACCGCGAATCGCAGCAAAGAATGCCCTCGGCGGTGAGTTTGTCGGCCGCCTCCTTCGCTGTGACCTTCTTCGAGGGCGCAGCCGCTGCGGGAGACGGAGCAGACGTGGCGGGGGCTGCCGAGGTGGTTGTCGGCGTCGGCGCGGCGTCCGGCTTCGAACAGGCAGCTAGCGAGAGGGCGAGAATTGCGGACGTTCTAAGTCTCATGATGGCCAGCAAACTCGTTCGGCTGGGAGCACGTTTGCCTTTTCGGCTTACGTCCGCCTCACCGCCCCGCGGGCGGTCGCCCCGCGGGTGGGCTCGTGCTCGCGTTCCCCAGCGCGTGCCCAGGCGGGCGAGGACGAGGACGGGGAGAGCCAAGAAGCGCAAAGGAAGGACAGGACACGCGACGGCCGGCGCATGATCCGGCTCGACGGGGCGGCCGGGCGCGAAACGACTCCCGCTCGGCCGCCCTCCGCGGCCCGCTTCCTCGCCCGCGACAACCACCTCCTCCGGCGCCTTCACCCGTGCAGCCTCCTTCGCCGCAGCGCTTCGCCGATTCTTCGGCCGACGACCCTTCCACGCCGCCAGCGGCGCCAGCAGCCTCTCCGCGAGCGCCGCCGTCGCAGAAGCGTGACAGCAGGATACGTCGGGCACCGGCCGGGCCTCGGGGAAGAGGTCGTAGGGGGGAGGACCCAAACCGATACGCGTATCGCTTCCGGTCGTAGGGGGGAGGACCCAAACCGATACGCGCATCGCTTGCGGTCGTAGGAGGGAGGACCCAAACCGATACGCGTATCGCTTCCGGTCGTAGGGGGGAGGACCCAAACCGATACGCGCATCGGTTCAGGTCGTAGGGGGGAGGACCCAAACCGATACGCGTATCGGTTCAGGTCGTGGGAGGGAGGACCGGACGTGATGTGCGTCACGCCATGGCGTGCGCCTCGTCCAAACGCGGACTCCCCGGCGCCCGGAGCTTCGCCCGCGTCTCGGCGCGAAGCGCATGGATCTCCTGCGCCGCCGGCCCCCACCCGTACCGACCGGGCTCCGCCTCCACCAGGATCCCGCGCTCCCCCAGCGCCGCATACACATCCCCGACCGTCGGCAGATGCGCCGCAGGGTACGCCGCGACGAGCGCCTTCGGGTTCACGTGTTCCAGCGCACGCTCGGGCTCGCCCAACTGGTGCGCAACGAGCGCGTAATCCAGCGCGATCGGCTCGAACAACGCCTCGACGACACGTTGCACACGCACATCGCGCACGTCCTCAGCCGTCCCCGCATCCAGCCAGCGATGGCGCGCGAGATGATCCCGCACGGCCACATGGTGCCCAAGGAGCACACGCGCATCGCCATGGAACCAGTGCATCCACTGGTTCCGCAGCGACTGCTGGAGCACAGGCGACGCGAGGTGCGGGGCCTCCAGATCACTCTCCAGCACACATGCCCCCCGGCGACGCAGGGCCGCCGCGAGCCACGCCTCGTCCACGCCTTCGACCTCCGCGTGACCGAGAAACATGCGCAAATGGAAACTCGACACCGTCGTCTGGCGGACCTGCTCGGCGACGATCGCGCGAGCAAGCGACTGCACCTCCGTCGACGGCTCCAGCGTGAGCGGCGCGCCGCAGGCGATATGGACACGGCCGAGCTGCACCTCGTCGCGCGCCATCTGCGCGAGCCATTCGAGCGTCGCGGTGAGCGACATCGGAGGCCGCGCGCCGCCCCCGAGCTCCCCCTCGAAGGCGCCCTCCTCGGGGACACGATCGTACGAAATGGCAATCGGCAACACGACGAAGCGCCGTCCCGTCGCTTGCAACGCCCGCAAGAGCCCTCGCCGAGGGGACAGCGCCCGCCGCGCGCGGCTGCGTTGCCCCTCGACGAAGAACATCACGGACGCGCCACGCGCGACGAGCCGCTCGAGCTTGTGGCTCACCTCGCGCACCTCCTTGCCGACGCCCCGGCGCACGTAAAACGCCTGGGATTGCTCGAGCAAGCGCCCGATGAGCGGGATATTCGAGAACTCCTCGGCCGCGGCGATGTGCGGGACCGGGATGCCGAGCTCCGGGTGCTGGAAGCAGAGGTAGCTGCCGAGGAGGAAATCGAAATAGCTGCGGTGCGAAGGCGCGAGGACGAAAAGCGCGTCCGTCGGGGCCGCGTCCACCGCGCGGCGGAACGAGCGGCGGTCGAACGTCACGACCGACGTGCATTTCCGCAGCGTCTTGCGAAGCCCATAGGCGAGCGTGCCGATCGCCCAGTTGCCCGGCCTCCGCGACAGGGTCCACGGCAGGTCCTGGTTGCCGTCGTCGTGTTCCCGTCCCGCGAGCGTCTGCTCCGTTTCCTTCATGGCAGCGCCTCCTCGATTACCCTTCGCCGTGCCCCAGCTTCACCTCGCCGAGGACACCGTGGTTCCCTGCGCCGAACAGGTTGTCCGGGTCGACGGCCTGCTTGACGTCGCGCATGAACGCGCGCGCGCCCTCCGAGTAGATCTCCTTCACGAAGTCCTGCCGGATCTTGCCGACGCCGTGATGGTGCGAAAGCGAGCCCCCGGCCGCGAGGATCTCCTCCCGCGCGGCGTGCTCCATCTCGCTGTATTGCCGCACCGGGTCTTCGACGCCCTTCGCGTAAAAGCCGAGGTAGAAGTAAATGCAGACGCCCGTCGGATACACCTGCGTGATGCGCCCGGTGAAGAAGGGCTTGCCCGGCAAGCGCCGCTGCTCATGCTCGCGCAGCACGCGCTTGTGCACCCGATCGTAAAGCTCCAGCGCGCGGCTCCACGGCACGCTCGTCTCGAAGCTCTCGGCGATCGCCCAATGCTCGAACGTGAGGTCGCGGATGTACGCAATGCCGAACGTGAGCTGATAGCCGCGCTCGCCGTTCGCCGCGCCGGCCTTCAAGCCGCCGTGCTGCTTGGCGATGCGGTACAGCGTCTTTTCCTGGAACTCGACCTCGTCTTTTGTCCCTTCGAACACGATCGTCGCGACGGCGAGCTGATGCGGATCAAAGCCCTTGATCTTGGTGACGAGGAGCTGCTCCGCGCGGCTCTTCGCGTGCGCCAAGAGCCCCGATTTCTTCGGCTTGAGCGCCTGACCGAAATGAAACTGCGTGTTATCCATGACGCGCACGCTCGCGGGCACGGCGCCGGCCTGCTGGAGGTCGTACAGGAAGGCGAGGCCGCGCTCGAGGTCGGGGAAAATGACGCTGCCGTAACGCTGCACCTCAGGCACGGGGAAGAGCTTGACGATGGCGGTCGTGATGATGCCGTAGTTACCTTCGCTCCCGAACATGAAGTTCCGCGGATTCGTGCCGATGCTCTCGCGCGGCGCCACCTGCGGCCGCTCGACGACGCCACGCGCGGTCACGACCTGCATATCGAGGACGAGGTCCTCGATGTTGCCATAGCGGTTCTTCTTCATGCCGCTCGCGTTGGTCGCGATCCACCCGCCCAGCGTCGAGAATTCGAGGCTGTCGGGCTCGTGCCCCATGGTGAGCCCATGCTTCGCCAGCTCGGCGACGATGTGCCGGCCCGTCGCGCCGGCCTCGATGCAGGCCATGCGGTTCGTGGGGTCGATCCAGAGGACCTTGTTCATGCGGCGCATGTCGACGGCAATGACGACGCGCTTTTCGTCGATCGACAGGCGCAAGGCATCCGTGACGTTCGTGCCGCCGCCGAACGGAATGAGGCACGCGCCGTGCTCCTTCGCGACCTCCGTCAGCTTCACGACCTCGTCGTGCGACGTCGGAAAGACGACGAGATCCGGCACGCGCTCGAGGCGCTCGTACCGGATGGCCCAGATCTCGGCGCCGGTGTGCCCGTGGCCGCGGCGCAGGCGGACGAGCGGATCGCTCGAGATCTGATCGTCCTTGAGGAAGCCTTTCAGCGCGGCGATGACGGCGCTCGCGTCCTGGGCCTCGGGGACGGGCGGGGGATAATGCGGCTCATTGCGATTGCCGTAGGAGAGCGGCGCGGAGAGCGTGGCCGAGATCCACGGCAAGAGCGACGGGAGGTCGACATTGCTGATGTTGTAGCGGCGACCGGTGAGCACGACGTTGCCGTTCGGCTTCACGACGAAACGCGTATCGGCGAAGCCCCAGCCATCGAGGCTCTCGTCGTCTTTGGGCAGCGGCGCCGGGCTGGGGATGATGCGCGTGCTCGGGGCGCGTGCGCCGCGCGGAGGGAGGGTCGAGCCGGATGCGTTGTCGCGGTTGTCGTGTGCCATGGTGGTCGCAGGATGTTGCTCGGAAAGGATGGGGCCTCAAGCGAAAGCCTTTCGCGCAGCGAGGGTGCCCTCGAACGGGTGCAAGCGCCGTCGCAGAACGAGGCGGGCCGGACCGTAGCACAGGGACTACGCGTCGTGCCACGCAATGAATCACGAGGTGGCCGTGCTGCATCGCGGCATCTTCTGCGGCCCATTCCGCAAGCGAATGCCCGAAGATGCGCATTCGATGTGGCGGCCTGCGAAACGTCATTCGCGGCGATGCAATCGTCGGGCGCGCAAGTGGCAGGGCCACGCGGAAAGCGCTCCGGTCCTTTCGGGCATCACCCGCGTCACGTCAACGCGGTAACCGCCGGCGCCCGCGCCGTCCGTCCCCCAGGCCGACCTCCACGCCGTCACACGCAGACGGCGTGTCCCCTACTCCACCCGAACGACCGCCTCTTCCGGCAAGCTCGCCGCGAACGCGTCCCGCGCCGTCCGCACCTTGTCCACGTCGAGCCCGTCGAACGTCAGCTTCGTCTTGTATTCGAGCCCGCTCCACCGCGGGTACGAGCCGATCTCCACGTCCGGGTGCTCCGAGACCACGCGGTCGAGCATCGGCTTGATCGTGCCCTCGTCGAGCGTCGTGAACACCGCGTGCGAGACGAAAGGCACGTCGGCGCCGAGCTCCTCCCGGATCAGCGGGATCTTCGCCTGGAAGATCTCCGGGACCCCGGGCAGGATCCATACGTTGTTCATCACGACCGTCGGCCACGGCATCGACTTCGACGCGGCGAGGCGCGCGCCGTGCGGCATACGCGCCATCAAGAGGTGCCCCTCGGTCAGCTTGTCGCCGTAGTAGGCCCGCAGCATCGACTCCATCGACGGCTCGATCACCACGTGCGTGTCGAACGCCCGCGCTACGCCGTCGATCGTCACGTCGTCGTGCGTCGGGCCGACCCCGCCCGAGGTGAAGAGCCAGTCGTGCGTCTTCGAGAGCGTCCGCACTTCCTCGGCGATGACGTCGATCTCGTCGAGCACCATCACCACGCGCCGGAAGACCACGCCGAGCGAGCGCAGGGCCCGCGCGAGGACGACGATGTTCGCGTCCGCGATCTTGCCGCTGAGCAGCTCGTTGCCGATGATGAGCGCCGCCGCCGTTCGCACGGGAGCCTCCTAGCTCTCGAACTCGCGCACGATGGGCTTGCCCTGCGCGTCGATGCCGAGGAGCTCCTCGACCCGGCGCTCGGCCCGGTCGAGCCGCTCCTTCGCCGCGCGCGCCAGGCGTACGCCCTCCTCGAAGAGCGCGAGCGAGCGCTCGAGCGGCAGCTCCCCGCCTTCGAGCTCCTCCACGATGGCGGAGAGCCTCCGCGTGGACTCCTCGAACGAGAGCACGGACGCCTGCTCCGGCGCGGCAGGCTTGGTGATCGAAGCCGTCTCTTGGCTCATGGCGACCCAGCGTCCCCCGGGATGGCCTCGGGCGCAAGCGTGAGCGCGGCAGGGCCGTCCGGCAGGCCCGGGACGAGCACCACGCCGTCGGGATCCGCCACGATCGGCACAGCCACGCCGTCCGAACGGACGAGGCGCGCCGCGCGGCCCTGAATCGACGGGAGCGCCCCCGGCGCGTTCGCGACGAGCGAGACCCACGCGACCGGGCCGGCCGACACGGCGAGCGCCGGAAGAAGCGTGCGGCCGGACAAAGCCGCGCGGGCCAAGGCGCGGACCTGGTCGTCCGGATCGAGGTCCCGCGCGAGCTCGAGCGTCGCGGCGCGCAAGGGCTCGCGGCGCATGGAGAGAGCACGCACGACGGCGCGGCGCACGGTCGGGTCCTCCTCGAAGCGGTAGGCATTTGCGAGGAGCGACGTCGCGTCCGGCTCCGGATCGAGCGCGAGGCCGAGCGCCGTGTGCGCGCGGATGACCGGATCGGTGCCCGCGAGCAGGCGCTTGATGCGGCCGCGGGTCGCCTCGTCGTCGCGGCTCGGCAAGGCGCGCGCGGCGAGCGGGGCGAGCGGGCTCTCCCCTTCGGCCCAGCGCGCGAGGACCGCCGTCGGCAGGCCCGCGCCGCTCGGATCGGCGAGGAGCGCGACGCCCGCCGCGACCTCGATCGCCGAAGGAGCGTCCCCCTTCCCCGTCGCCTTCGCGTTCGCGCCGAGCACGCGCGCGAGCTCCGCCGGCGCGTCGTCCTTGCCGATCGCCGCGCGCGCGAGCGAGGCGCGCGCCACCGCGGCCACGATCGCCACGTCGCACGGGCGTTTCTCGGGGCAAGCCGTGTCGAGCGCAGCGCGCACACTCGTGCGGCCCGTCGCGACCTGACCAAAGGCGCCCACGGCGCGGTCGGCCGGGTCTTTCTCGTTCGCCATGGCCGCGAGTGCGTCGGCGAGGCCGTTCGGCTCGTCCCCGAGCACGAGCCAACGCACGAGCGCCGCGCGCGTGATCAGCCGGCGCGGCGCGCCCTTCTTCGCGGACGTGCTGCCGAGCGCCCGTTCCAGCGCCGCGCGCGCGTCCTTGCCCGGCATCCGCGCCAGCGCGAACGCCGCAGCCGTCGCATGTTCGGGTTTGCCGAGCTGCGCGAGCAACGCCGCCGCCGCCTCCGGCCCGCCGGCCCGGCCGATCGCCGCGATGGCTTGCTCCCGATCGTCTCCGTCGAGCGCATCGAGCGCCGCGACGAGGGGTTTGACGAGCGCGGGCGAGGGCGCGGCGAGCGCGAGGCGCACGCCGTCGAGGCGCGTCGGGCCGGCCGCGAGCAGCGCCGCGATCGCCTCGGACGCGCCTTCCACGCCGAGCCGCGCGAGCACCTCGGCGCCCGCGCGCTTCTGCTTCACGTCGTCGGTCTTCACCCACGTGCGCGCCGCGGCTTGCGCGCTCGTGTCCCCGAGCCGCGCGAGCGCGAGCGCCGCAGCCGCGCGGTAGGCCAGATCCACGTCTTCGAGCGCCAGCCGCAGCCGCGGGATCGCCCGCACGTCCCCGAGGTCGCCGAGCAGCGCGGCGAGGGCCGGCTCGATGCGGCGACGCCCTTCGAGCAGCGGCGCGATCGACGAAGGCGGGTGCACCACGAGCGCCGCCGACGCGGCCTCTCCACCCGGCCCGCCTTGCAGCACCGCGCCCACGAGCGCCGACGTGGCCTTCTTGTCGCGGCTCCTCGCGAGCGCGAGCGCCGCGGCCCCGCGCACGAGCCCTCCATGCGAGGCCGCGCGCGCCTCGGGCCCGCCTTCCGAAAGCACCGGGATGAGGAGCGGCCGCACCGCCTCGCGATCGGCGTGCGCCGCGAGGATCCGGATGCCTTCGAGCCGCGTGCGCCCGTCGCGCGCGAGGAGCGCCGACTGCTCGAACGCGTTCGTCAGGGCGTCGATCGCCTCGGGCGTCCCGATCGCGCCGAGCCGTCGCACGCCGCGCAGCCGCCCCTCGACCGTCCCCGATGCGAGCAGCCGCTCGGCCACGGGGATACCGAACAAGCCACGCAGCGTCCCACGGCCCGGGGCCTCGGCCTCCTCGGCCTCCTCGACGACGGCCTTGCGCGACACGCCCACGGCGAGCCCTTGGGCCTCGGCGCGGGCAGGCAGGAGCGAGGACGCGACGAACGAAAGGGCAGCAAAGGAGAGCGCCGTGAGGGCCCGGGAGCAGCGAGACATCGCGGCGCAACTATCGGCGAGGGACGCTGGCTTGTCACGCCTCATCCTCGGGAGGTTCTACGCCCATGACGGGATCCCCGCGACCTCCAAGCGCCGGAGAGCGCCCCCACGCCCCTTCCCAGCTCTCCCTGCATGGCCACGCGGGCGCCTCGGACGCTCCCCGGATGCGTCCGCAACGAACCGCGCCACGACTGCACGCCCCATGATTCCTTGATGCACAGAAACTCCCGGATGTCCGTCGCCCTCGCTGAAACGAGGGGCCCTGGCCAACACCCCAGTGGTCATTCCAGATTCCAGACGGTCTCGGCTGTCCCCTTTGTTCCCTATGTCCACGGTATGCAAGCTGCTTAGGGTCAATGCGGACCGCCAAGGATCTCCGGTCCACCGAGGGAGGTTGAATCTCATGCGTAACTCGTTCTTCGTGGGCGCGCTCGCTTTCGCGGTTTCGCTTTTCGCTGCCGGCGCTGCGTCCGCCACCACGGACGTCTGCGCGGAGTGTAAGGCCAGCGTCGAGGCCACGTGTTTGGCCGAGCTCGAAGCCGCTGTCGATTGCGAGGCCCATGTCGCGGCCTGCTGCGAGGCATCTCTCGACGTGGATTGCTCGATACAAATCGGCCTTCAGCTCTGCATCAATGCCGAGGCGATGTGTGTGACCGAGTGCAAGGCCCACAACGCCGGGTACGGCGACGGTGTCGAGTCGATGTGCCAGGCCGAGTGCCACGCGGGGGTGGGCCTGGGCCTCGTCGTGCTCGCCTCCGTGGCTTGCGAGGCCGAGGTGGAGGCGTCCTGCTCGGTGGAGGCAGCCCTCGCGTGTAGCAGCGAGATCAATGCCTACGCCTACTGCGCGGCCGAGGCCGAGGCCGAGTGCAGCTACTGCTGCCCCTGACGAACTTTCGCGAACATCCCCCCGCCGCGCGGTCCCTGCGTGCACCAGGGCCCGCGCGGTCGCCCATTCTAGCCCCGCGCGAGCGCGGCCCGGAAGTCGCGGAGGCGCTCGTCGAGTTGCCTCGGCGTCACCTTGACCTCGGCGAAGACGCGCTGGGTCCCCGCAGGATCGGTCTTCAGGTTCGCTTGGATCGTGTCGAGATCGTTCTTGGCCGCGAGCACGGCCACGCGCAGCTTGTCTTTGGGCCCGAGGTCGTTCGTCGCCGCGCCGCGCAGCTTGTCCAGGCATTCCGCGAGCTTCACGCCCCGGAGGTTCGCCACAGCGGAGGCGTCCCGCGGCCCGCCGCCAGTCGAATACGCGGTGAGGGTATGGCTCTCGCGCGCCGCGAGGTACTTCCACATCGCGGACGCGACGTTCGGGACCGTGTTCATCGTGTCCTTGGGCTTCAAGCCCACCGCCTTGAGGAGCTTCTCGTACGCCTTGCTGTAATTCTCGGCTGCGCGCGGCTCGACCACGCTCTCGGGGTCCTTCCCCTGCGCCTGGAGGGATTTGCTGGCGGTATTGCCCGCGCCGGTGATCTTCTTGGTGAAGAAGCTCAGCATGTGCTTCACCGAAATGGCGGCATGTCCTTCGCACTTCAGGAACAGCGCCGACGAGGCCGATCCGACACTTTCGATCTGCACGAGGAGCTCGCTGTATCCCTTGAGGAATTGAAAGCCGGCGCCCGCGCTCTTGCCGCGCTCGCCGAGGTGGCTCGACCACCGGTCCGGGAGCGTGTCGTACCCTTGTCGCACCTGCCCCAGACTTTCAAGCTCGATCATGAATGAGCCCTTTTCGAGGGGCTGATAGATCCAGCACGCGACGTACAGGGCCTGAAACCCGTCGCGGTCCACCGCCGACCGGAGGAGCGCGCTCACGGGTTCACTCCCATCCCCGAACCGATCCTGCAGGTACTTGGACCAGTCGGCCGGCGTCTGGAAGTCCGGGCCAAAGATCTTGTCCTTGTCGCTCCTCTGGCTTTCGCCTTTGATGAGGTCCACGAGCGTGGGCATGGCTCACCTCGCCCCGGGCTTCTTCGCCTTCGCCACCTGGGCCTCGGCCTGCGCGACGGCCTCGTTCAGCGTGTTCAGCGCGTCGATCGCCTGCGCCGAGCCCTGCCGATCGATGTCGAGCTGCAGGCCGCAGCCCGCGCAAAAAATGGAGTTGCCGGTCAGGATCTGCTCGATCGTCGCCTTGATCTTGAAATTGCAGCACGGGCACGGGAAACCATGATTGTCGGACTGAGCCTTCAACCCTTGCAGCATGACGATCCTCTCCTTGCTCGATGGTCCTGGTTCGTGCGATTGCGTTATTCTTGGCCGGAGGCGGGCGCCCCGGTGACCTGGATGTTGTTGCTGAGCAGCCCGAAGATGCCCGTGATCCCCGCGGGCACGTCGCTGCGCGACATCGTCAGCGTGAACTTGATGTTGGTCGTCTCGGACGTAGCGTCGCTCTTCGACGGCGCGTCCGCCGCGATCTTCGCGAGCAGCTTCGGCTCTTGTGAATCGCCCTGGCTCATCTCCACGATCTTCGTCGTGAACGAGATCTCCGCCTTGTCGATGCCGAGAATGGGGATCGGGACGAGCGTCAAGAGCGGTACGGAGACGGTGTATCGCTTGACGCCCACGCCCGGCACGACCTGCTGGTAGCTGAACTGCACCGTGCGCAGCTCGCCCTTTTCGTCGAAGCCCACATTCTGGATGAAGTCCGACGTGGCCTTGGCGGCCATTCCATCCGCGTCGACGATGTCGCGGACGAGGCTCCCCACGAGCTGACTTAGCGGGATGTGAGAAACGGTGTTCTCCGGCATGACGGACTCCTACACGCTCGCGTGGGGCGCTTCGGCCGTGACTCCCTGGAGCCGCGGCACGCCCGACGCGTCGATCTCGATCGACATCTTCACCCAAAGGAACGGCCCCAGCTCCGCTCGTTCCTTCTCCGCGATCGGCCATTCGAACGTGCACACGACCTGGGTCGGGCGCAGGCTCGAACGAAAACGCTCCACCTGCTGCGCTCCGGGAAGCTCGCGCGCAGGCACGCGAACGAGCGCGAGCCCTCGCTCGATTTCATGCAGCACTGCGGTGACCATCCGCTCGACTCGCTCCTGCATCGACGCTCACCTCGAACCGCAAGCAGGTGGAGATCGCGGCCATCGGCCTCGTTCAGCTCACGGCGTCGTCTTCCCGGGCACCGCCTTGATGGCGTCGTTCAACATGTTGAGCACCTTCGAGGTGCCCGCGGGCATGTCGTGCCCCGTGGCGTGCACGTTGACGTTGATCGTGTACTCGACGGAGTACTTCGAGTCCCTCGTCGAGCTCGAGTCCGACTTGCTCGAATAGCTCCCCTTGAAATTGACCTTGTCGAAGAGGAAGCCGACGGATCCGCTGGTCTCGCCGCCCCCCGAGCTCTCCGAGCTTTGCTTTGTATCGAAGCTCGACGTGGCATTGATGGCTGCCTTGAAGTTGATGTCCATCGTCTCGACGAGCAGGTACGGAATCGGTACCAGGGTCAAGAGCGGCACCGTGAGCTGCGCCGTCTCGCCGCCCCTCGTGAATGTGAACGTGACGGACATGACGGTCTTCGGGGCCTTGTCGTCCGTCGACATCTGGGGGTTGCCGTCTTTGTCGAGGCCAAAGAGGACACCCAGCACGTACTTCAACGTGGCGTTCGCCGCCAAGGTCTGCGCTTCGACGCCCGCGACGAGCGGACCGCCGATGATCGCCCCGAAGGGGATCTGGCTGAGGAGCTGCGTCGCGGCTTGTTGATCGCCGCCGGTGGCTTCGCCGGAACCTGTATCGCCCATGGGAAGACTCCTTTTTTATGCCGCCGGGCGCCGAAAACGGAGGCACCACCGGAGCACCGCAAGAACAAGGCAAGCGGGTCGAGATACGCCCCTTGGCCGGAAAAGAACGATTCACGGCGCCCACGCACGACACACGTCGCCGTCGCGTGGGATCACGCCCGCGAATCACGGCAAAGCAGCGAGACGCAGACCCTCGAGCCAAGAGTCGCGAGCCCCGGCTGCGGTCATCGGCCGCCCGCCGGTGGACCTAGAGATACGGTCGGCCGGCGCCCGGGCGCAACAAATTTTCTCCCGTTCACGCAATCGTGACGAATTCGTACGTTCCGGGCCCGCCGAGCCGAACTGTTTGACAACGAGATGTACCGTATTTCTCCGCCGAAGTGGCGCCCTCGTCGTTCGCGCCGAACGGAGGGGATCGACACGTACGGCTCGACCAACGATATCGGCGCGTCGCGCGACGCCACGTTTCGCCGCGGATTCGATCCGCAATCGCGCTCGGACGCACCCCCCGCGGCGCCCCTCCCTGGATCACCTCCGATCCACCCGCCCGTTTCCAGGCGCGGATCACGCTCGCCCATGGTCACTCGACAGCGCAATTTCGGCCACGATCGACGGTCGCCCTGCGCGCGGCGACGCACCCACGCCCGCGTCCGCGAGGGCCTCGGCTCCCGCACGCCCCGCGCGTCACGCCCAACCGTTCCACGAGACCGACGCCAGGGCGCCGCGCGGCCTGCGCCCCCCGTCCCCAGGTCCCTCCGCCCTGTCAAGACCCATCGCGGCCGTGTCGGCGTGCTCGCCGGCCCACATCGCCGCGGCGCAGCACTATTCCGTATCGTCAGAACGAAACGAAATTGCTGGTCGGGCTGGCGACTGGCAACTACGTTACGTCACCCGTCCCGGGCGGGACCAAGGAGGAAAGCAGCATCGATGTTGTCCGTGCGCCATCTGGAGAAATTCGTCACGGCCTCCGCGAACCGAGTCTGGCCGGTGATGCAAAGGCTGAACACGCTCGGCCCCGAGCCTTTGCCGTTCCAACCTCGATGGAGTGATCGCCCCATCCCGCGCGGCAAGGAGCGGACGAAGCCGCCGCTCGGCTGGCCGCGGACGACGGACAGCCTGTGCCCCACCTGCGTCAAGGAGGCGCGCGCGGAGATCCTGCGCGGCGACGCGGACTGGACGAAGCTCGTCACGGACAAGCCCGGGGAGATCAAGGCGCAGATCGTCGAGCGCGACGGCCAGATCCGGATGGAGAAGGAGTGCCCGAAGCACGGGCGCGTGAGCGACGTGCTCTCCATCGATCCGAAATTCCTCGCGCGGATCGAGAGCCTCTTCCAGGGCCGCGACGTGGCGATGACGCCCGACCGTATCCACCAGCACGGTTCGAGCTCGATCCAGTACGGCCGCGGCTCGGTGCTCACGGTCGACCTCACGAATCGCTGCAACATGATGTGCGACCCGTGCTTCATGGACGCGAATCAGGTCGGCTACGTGCACGAGCTCTCCTGGGAGGAGGTCACGCAGATCCTCGACGACGCGGCCGAGGTGCGGCCGCGGCGGCAGATGTCGATCCAGTTCTCCGGCGGCGAGCCCACGCTCTCGCCCCATTTCCTCGACGCGATCCGCTACGCCCGCAAGAAGGGGTATTTCGCCGTGCAATGCGCGACGAATGGCCTGCGCTTCGCGCAGGAGCCCGGCTTCGCCCAGCAATGCAAGGAGGCGGGCCTGCGTATGGCCTACCTCCAGTTCGACGGGGTCACGAACGAGGCGAACAGCCACCGCAAGATCGCGAACCTCTACGACGTGAAGCTCCGGGCGATCGAGGAGCTCGCGGCGGTGGGCATCGACGTCATCCTGGTCGTGACGGTCGTCAATGGCGTGAACAACGACATGATCGGCCCGATCATCGAGTTCGCGATCGAGAACGCCGACAAGGTGACGGTCGTGAGCTTCCAGCCCGTGAGCTTCACCGGGCGGGACGAGGACATCTCTGACGAGCTACGCGAACAGCAGAGGTACACGCTGAGCCACCTCGCGCGCGACGTGAAGGCGCAGACCGGCGTGACCGAGCCCTTGCGCGATTGGTTCCCGCTCTCGGCGCTCGCGCCGTTCGGCGACGTCGTCGATCTGCTCGACGGGCCGGACAAGGATTTCGGCCAGCTCAACTGCGGGTGTCACCCGAACTGCGGCATCGGCACCGTGCTCTTCGTCAACAAGAAGACGAAGCAAATGGTCCCCTTGCTCGAGTTCCTCGACATGGAAGGGATCCTTCGGGATTTCCGGACAATCTTCGACGCGGGCCGGGGCTCGAAATGGACGAAGGCGCAGGTGCTCACGAGCATCCTCCGCCATTACAAGCCGGAGAAGGCACCGCCCGGATTCGACGTGAAGACGCTCGTGAAACAATTCATGAGCCAGACGGGCGCCGCGCATGCGGGCGAGAGCGACGCGAAGGAATACGAGTGGCGCGTGCTCTTCGTGGCCGGCATGTGGTTCCAGGATCTCTTCAATTACGATTTCCGCCGGACGGAGATGTGCATCATCCCCTACGGCACGCAAATGGGCGAGATCAGCTTCTGCGCGTACAACACGGGCGTGGGCTGGCGCAACGTGCTCGAAAAGATCAAGGCGAACGCCACGGTCGCCGAATGGTACCGCAAATACGGCCGGCACCCGATCTACGCGAAAAACAAGGACCTCGCCCTGCCCGACTTCGAGAATGCCCTCACCGTGAAGGAGCACGAGCTCGCCAAGCAGGAGCGGAAGAAGGCCGTCCGCTTGCCGATCGTGCCGTCCTAGTCCCGAGGGGACGCCTCGCGCGTGAGCGCGGAGCGAAGCCTCCTCAGCATACGCCGGGTTCCCGTGCGCCCCGTCATCTCCTGACCCTCTGCGCTCCTGCGGTCTTCGGCGCAGGTCCACGCGCGTCGTTGGGTCTGTGCTCCGTATTGGTGGTCACAGGGCATCCAGGTTATGCGCCACCGTTGAGGAGGTGGCGCCATGCGTGGGGCGAACCGTTTCATGCTGGGTTCGTGTCTGTTTTTGGGTATGTGGTCCTGGGCGATCGGCGGTTGCACGGACCAAGGTGCGCCGCTCCCGGGGGTGGACGTCGCGCGCGGGGGCGCATTGCAAACCCAATCCCCGCGGACGACGACGCGCATGAATTTCGCCTGGACGCAGGTCGCGTGGATGGCCACAGGCCGCGGGGAGCCGAGGGCGACGCTGCTCACGGATGGCCGGGTGCTCGTCACGGGCGGCTGGGGCCTCGAGGACGGATACGCGCACGTGAAGGTGCTGGCCTCGGCCGAGCTCTACGATCCGCAGACGAATACCTTCTCGGCGGCCGCGTCGATGATCAGACCACGCAACAAGCATACGGCCACGCGCCTCCCGGACGGCCGGGTCCTCGTCGTGGGGGGGTTCTCGTCCTATGTGCCCGATCATGAGGATGAGATTTACCCCCCGGAGCCGAGCGCCGAGATCTACGATCCGGCGACGGATACTTGGGTTTACGCGACCCATCCGGACGCCGCGCACATGGAACATTCCGCGGCGCTCCTCTCGAACGGCCAGGTGCTCATCGTGGGGGGCGGCGGTCAGACCGCGGCCGAGCTCTACGATCCACAGACGAATACATGGTCGAGCGCCGGTGGGACCAGCGCCGCGTATTCCTGCAGCTCGGTGACCGAGCTACCGGATGGCAAGGTGCTCGTCCGCGGCGGTGATGCGGCGGAGCTTTACGATCCCGCAAGCAACTCCTGGAGCTGGATCGGCGCGCCGCCCACCACCGGATGCACCGACGCCACGTCCGCGTGGCTCTCAACGGGGAAGGTGCTGTTCACGAACGGCTCGAGCGCCGAAGTGTACGATCCGGCCACGAACCAGTGGTCGCTCGCCGCCCCGCTCCTCACGGGCCGCTACAGCCATACCGGTGTTGCGCTCGACGGGGGCGGATTCATGGTCGCGGGCGGCGGGCTCGACGAGCTGGCGCCGCTGGCGTCCACGGAGATCTACGATTCGGCAACCGACACATGGTCCGCCGGCCCGCCGATGGCCGAAAAGCGCTACCTGCACGCCTCCACGCGCCTCGCCGATGGCAGGGTGCTCGTCCTCGGAGGGTGGGAGCATCCGGGGAAGCGCCTGAACAGCGCCGAGGTCTTCGACGCATCGGGTGAAGCCGGTGCGGGAGGAACTGGAGGAATGGGCGCCGGAGGTGCTGGCGGCGGCATCGGCGGAGCTGGGGGAGCTGGCGGCGGCGCTGGAGGAATGGGCGCCGGAGGAGCTGGGGGCGGCGTCGGCGGCGCTGGAGGAGCTGGCGGCGGCGGCGGCGGCGCTGCGGGAGCTGGAGGGATGGCCACGACCAGTACAGGCGCGGGCGCTTCCTCGGGCGGAGGCACCAAAGGGGGCAACGGGTGTAGCTTTCGCAAGCCCGAGGAGGTGCCGAGCGCGGGCCTCTGGCTCTGCCTGCCGCTGTTCGCCGCCGCGCGCCGCCGCAAGCGCTAGGGGCGCGCGCGAGCGCCTCTCAGGTGCGCTTTTTCGCGCGCGCCATCATGCCTTCGAGCCGGCCCCCGCTCGACACGAACCACGCCTCGGCCTGCGCGACCGTCTGAAACACGGCGGCCCCGTCATCGGCGGCGTTGTGCGCGACCAGCGTCGCGAGGCCGTGCTGCCGCGGCGTCGTGACGAGCCACGCCGTCCGGATCTGCCGCCGCCGGAGCAGCTTCTGGCACGTCCCGAGGCCCACGCGCGCCATCACCGTAAAATCGGTGAGCCCACGGATGTCCATGAGCACGAGCCTCGTACCCGCCTGGTTGGCGAGCACGTCCACGGCCTGCGCGGTGAGCTCATCCGCGATCAGATCCCCGAGCGCACCGCCGATCTCGATCGTCACCCGATCCGGCGGAGTCGTCGTGAAGTGGAACCAGTGTTGCGCCATCGAGGCAGACCACCCACCATCCTACGCGAACTCCTCGCTCGTCAACCACCTCACGTCATCGATCCGAACGGATTCCTTGGTCCGAGAATTTGTCCGTCCAAGGGAAACTTACAATCAGCCTGGCTCGGGGCAACCATCGTCGTCGTCCTTGCCGTCCTCGTCTTCCTTGACCGTGGGGCACTTGTCTTCGTTGTCGGGTACCCCGTCGTCGTCGTTGTCGCCGTCGGGGCAGCCGTCGTGGTCCTCGAACCCGTCCTTGTCCTCGGGGAGCTCGCGGCACTGATCGGCCTCGTCCGGCACACCATCCTGGTCGACGTCCCGCACGCGCGGGGCCCAGCCGATGCCCAGCATGGCACGCAAGGGCCCGGTGCCGAGCCCGCCGAAGAACCCCCGCGACACGCCGGCGAGGATGGAAAAATCCCCGAGCTGCGCGCGCGCCCCGAGCCCGGCCTCGAACGCGGTGAGGGTGCGGTTCTGCGTGGGGACCATGGGGTAGATCGGGACGTGCCCGTTGGTCTCGACGAAGACGGTGAAACGGCCGGCATCGTCGATGCCGAGGGCCTGCGGCCGGAAGGAGACGCCGAAGGCGAACGGGAGCTCGTGCCCGACGCGCTGGCGGCAGCCGTAGGGAAGGTCGGAGACGGGGATGTGCGCGCAGGCGAAGTTCTCGGTCTCGGCGCGGAGCTTGACGCCCGCGGCGAGGTGAAAGCCGAGGACGAGGAGGCGGTACTCGGCGAGCAGGCGCGTGGTGCTGGTGACGGCGCCTTCGCCGAGGAAGGAGCCCCGATCGCCGGTGGGGACGGTGAACCGCTCATGCAAGCCGAGCGCAAAGCCGCCGAGGTCGCCGCCGGTGGGCGCGACGAGGACGAGCTTGCCGGTGAACGCGAGGTCGCCGAGGGCCTGCTGGGGGATGTTCGTGGGTCCGAGCGTGGCGACGGAGTCGAAGTCGGGCGCGTCGCCCCGCTGGTACAGGGCGAACGGCAGGTCCGCGCCGAAGGAGAGGCGGCCGAGGGCGCCGATGTTGGCGACGAGGTCGCCGGTGAGCTGGTGGCTGAGGACGTCGAACGCGTGCTCGTTCGTCGCGGGATCACGGAGCGTGATCGGTTTGTACGCATACGAGCCGTAGACGGCGAGGTTCCAGTCGCCGTGCGCGGGCGTGGAGACGGGTTCGAGGAAGAGGCTCCCGGCAGGATCGGTGGAAGGACGGTACCCGCGCAGATCGAGCGAGGGCACGGGATCAGGCTCGATCGCAGCGGCCGAACGCGTCACGAGGGACGCAGCCAGCGCGAGGCCCGTGGCAAGGCGCAAAGAGAAGAAAGGCATGACGCGGGCGTAGGTTAGCCCAGGTGAAACCTCGGAGAAAAGGGTCGCGGTTGTTCGCCGGTGCTTCGTCCCAAACGGACAAACCTTCCGGCAGTGCGGGCTATCCTTGCCCCTGGCCCCCCGCGAGCAGTAGGCTCCGGTCCGACCCGTCATGAACGCCCCGCTGCGCGTCCCTCTCGGCATCGACGACTTCCAGAAGGTCCGGGAGGGCGGTCTGCTCTACGTCGACAAGACGCACCTCGTGACGGACCTGCTCGAAAAGGCGGGCGCCGAGGTCGTCCTGCTCCCGCGCCCGCGGCGGTTCGGCAAGAGCCTGAACCTCTCGATGGTCCGCTGCTACTTCGAGAAGCGCGCGGAGGACCTCTCCCCTCTCTTTCGGGACCTCCAGGTTTGGCAGGCCGGCGACGCGGTCCGCGCGCATTTCCAGCGGTATCCGGTCGTTCATTTGACGATGAAGGGCGCCAAGCAGGCGACCTTCGAGGCGTGCTGGAAGACCATCCGCGAGAAGATCGAGGCGCTCTTCCGGGAGCACAAGGCACTGCTCACGAGCGGCGCGCTCGATTCACGGGAGGAGGAGAAGTACCGCGCCATCCTCGATGGCACCGCCGACGACGTGCTCTACGGGCGGGCTCTCCTCGACCTCTGCCACTACCTCCACCGCACGCACGGCGAGCGCGTGCTCCTGCTCATCGACGAGTACGACGAGCCCATCCACGCCGGGTACACGCACGGGTACGCGCCACGCATCCTAGATTTCTGCCGCGCCTTCTATGGCGAAGGCTTGAAGGGCAATCCGCACCTCTTCCGCGCGGTCCTCACCGGTATTTTGCGCGTCGCGCGCGAGAGCATCTTCTCCGGCCTGAACAACGTCACCGTCTATTCGCTATTGCGCTCGGAGTTCAATACCTGCTTCGGCTTCACCGAGCCGGAGGTCGAGCGCCTCCTCGCCGCCGCCGGACGGACGGACCGTCTGGAGACGCTGCGCGCCTGGTACAACGGGTATCTCTTCGGGGGCGAGGTCATCTACAATCCCTGGTCCGTCCTCAACTTCCTGGCCGCCGAAGACAAGGACCCCGAGCCCTACTGGCTTTCGACGAGCTCGAACGATCTCATCCGCGAGCTCCTCCAAGAGCGCGCCGTCGAGCTCGAACCGCTCTTCGAAGCCCTCCTGACCGGGGGCTCCGTGGAAAAGGTGCTCGACGAGCACGTCCCGCTCGGGGAGCTGCATACGAGCGAAAACGCGCTCTGGAGCCTGCTCGTCTTCGCCGGCTACCTGAAGGCCGAGCGCCACTCGCGCGGGCCCATGGAGCGCCCCATGCACCGGCTCTCGATCCCCAATCGAGAGGTGCGCGAGCTTTACACGAGCACCTTCCGGGGATGGATGGCCGCGCGCCTCGGCGGTCGAGGCGGGGCCCTCGATGCGCTGCTCGACGCCTTGCTGCGGGGGGACGCGGAGCGATTGGAGCGGCTCCTCCAGGCGTTCGTGACGAACGTCCTTTCGCACCATGACGTCGGGTTCTTCGGGCCGGAGCGCGTGTACCAAGCGTTCCTCGTGGGCCTGCTGGCGACACTGGAGCCGGACTACCAGGTCCGCTCGGACCGCGAATCCGGCCACGGGCGCGCGGACGTGCTCGTGCGCCCAGCGCACCCGGGAAAGCCGGGCGTCGTGCTCGAATTGAAGGTCGTCAAGGCCGCGCGCCGCGCCCCGGAGAAAGCGCTCGCCGAAGGCCTCGCGCAGATCCGCGAGAAGGCGTACGCCGCCGAGCTACGGGCCGCAGGGGCCGAGCCGGTGCACGCGTTCGCCGCCGCGTTCGACGGAAAACGCGTATGGGTCCGCGCCGCGACGCTCTCGCCGGAGGAGCCTTCCCCGCGGAAAAAAGCGCGCAAGCGCTGAGCTGCGTCAGCGATACATCCGATCAATCCGCGTCTCCGGCGAGCGCGGATCAAAGAGCACGAGCGCCACGTAGAAGACCCACTCCGCCGGCTTCATCACGAGGTACACCACGTCCGACACCCACGCCGGGCGCAGGTAGTTGCACACGGGCCGCGCGAGCAGGTCGTACGTTCGTCGTGCCAAACGACCGAACCGAGGCCAGCGCTCGTGGAGCAGGTCCTCGAACGCGTTCGCCACCGCGAGCTGCCGGTTCACCACGATCGGCGCGCCGCCGCGCCGGCCCATGCGGAGCGGGCGCACGAGCCAGGAATGGCCCCGCGCCGCCACCGTGCAGAGGTAATGGCAATCGCCGGGGAGCACCTCCACCGGGAGCCGCGAGAGCGTGTAGTCACACGTCCGCGTGAAGACCTGGAGCGCGCCCGCCGCGTGGCCCAGCCAAACCGCCTGGATGACCGCATGCGCGCCGAGCAGCACCGGCGACAAGGCGAGGGCGCGGAGCAGCGTCGGGCGGTGGATCTTCTCGGGCAGGAAGGATTGCTCCGGGCCTTCGCGATACACGGCGAGCGGCTTTCCGATCGCCCGCGCGTCCGCGCCCCGCAAGCGCAGGCGGTGGCGAAGCTCCGCGCCGTAGAGGATCACGGTCAGGACCGGGGACAAACAGGGCAAGAAGGCCGGCGGGAACACCACGCCAATGAGCACCCATTTGCCGAAATGCACCGCGAGCAGCACGTGGATGGCGATGCCCGCGAGCAAACCCGCGTGCACGAGGAGCTCGGCCATCGCCGGGTGCAGCGCCGCACGCCTGCGCCGCGAGACCATGTAGGCGAGCGCCGTCACGAGGTGAAACGCGAGCAGGCCGAAGACCTCGGGCTCGGCGAGCGGGCGGAAGACCTCGCCGCTCGCCTCGCACTCCATCACCTGGCAGGTCGCGTTGACGATGTGGTTGTAGAGCAGCCCCCACGCGGGGAGGATGCCGAGGACGAGGACGTCCGCCCACGCCAGAGCCGCGCCACGCCCGTGCGTTCGGGTGTGACGGTAGAGCTTGATGACGGCCCAGAGCCCCATGCCGACGGCCGCGAGCCCGAAGCAGATGAACGCGAGGCCGCGGGCTCCCGTGGCGAGCGCGACGAGAGCCGCGACGGTCGGCGAGACGTACCCGATGACGAGCAACGTCACGAGCGCGGCGTCCGCGACGCGGCTGTGCGTGGAGGGCGAAGGCGCGGGCGCCTCCGCGAGCGGGGCCTCGGGCGGCGCGAAGGGAAGCATCTCGGCCTTCGGCGGGGCCCCGTCTTCGGCCTTTGCCTCGGGCTCCTTGTCGCGTTCGTGTTCCCCGGAATTCATGCGCTCTCCGATGCCCATCGTACCTTGCGTCCTGCGAGCTGACACGCGGATCCTACCCACGCCTACATACGCGGCATCGTGCGCAACGCGCCAAACGTTCGCCTTCCCGCGCGAATCATGCGAAGAGTCGGAGCCATGGACGTCATCCGGATTCGCGGTGGAAAGCAGCTTCAGGGCAAGATCCGCGTGAGCGGCGCGAAGAACGCGGCGCTGCCGATCCTGTGCGCGACGCTCCTCTCGGACGGCGAGAGCATCCTGCGCAACGTGCCGGCGCTCAAGGACATCGAGACCACGGGGGAATTGCTCCGGGTGCTCGGGCGCAACGTGATGGTCGACCCGCCCCTCGTGCGCGTCGCCGGCGGGCCCGAGGCAAACCCCGAGGCTCCCTACGAGCTCGTCAAGCAGATGCGCGCCAGCGTGCTCGTGCTCGGGCCCCTCGTCGCGCGCTACGGCCGCGCCAAGGTGAGCCTCCCCGGCGGATGCCAGATCGGCTCGCGCCCGGTCGACCAGCACTTGAAGGGCCTCGAAGCGCTCGGCGCGACGATCCGCCTCGCGAACGGCTACATCAACGCCGAGTGCAAGCGGCTGAAGGGCGCCGAGGTCGTCTTCGACATGCCGACCGTGACGGGCACCGAGAACATCATGATGGCCGCGGCGCTCGCGAAGGGCCGCAGCACGCTGGTCAACTGCGCCCGCGAGCCGGAGGTCGAGGAGCTCGGCCGCGTGCTGAACAAGATGGGCGCGCGTGTCGACGGCGCGGGCACGGACGTCATCCACATCGAGGGGCGCGACGAGCTCGACCCGTTCGACCATGCGATCATCTCGGACCGCATCGAGACCGGGACGTACATGGTCGCGGCCGCGGCGGCAGGCGGCGACGTGCTGCTCGAGAACGCGCCGCTCGAGGACCTCGAAGCCGTGGTGGCGAAGCTCCGCGCGACGGGCGTGGAGGTCGGGCGCGAGGGCGACTGCGTGCGCATCCGCCGCGACCCCGACCGGCCGCTGCGCCCGGTGGACGTGGTGACGGCGCCGCACCCCGGCTTCCCGACGGACATGCAGGCGCAGTTCATGGTGCTGATGTGCCTGGCGCGCGGGACGTCGCGGATCAACGAGACGATCTTCGAGAACCGGTTCATGCACGTGCCGGAGCTGCGCCGCATGGGCGCGGAGATCGACACCGACGGGCACACGGCGCATGTGCACGGCGGCCGCCCGCTCTCGGGCGCGAAGGTCATGGCCACGGATCTCCGCGCGAGCGCGTCGCTCGTCATCGCGGGGCTGCTCGCGACGGAGGGCGAGACCGAGGTCTTGCGCGTCTATCACCTCGATCGCGGCTACGAGTACATGGAGCGCAAGCTCGCGACGCTCGGCGCGGATACGGTGCGGATCAAGGGGCAGCCGGGGTGAACGAGGGGCCGCTCTCGATCGCCGTCCCGAAAGGCCGCATTCTCAAGGCGCTCGCGCCCCTGTTTTCCCGGGCGGGCCTCGACGTGGGCCCGCTCGTCGCCGACGACCGGCGGCTCGTGCGCGACGACGCGGCGGGCCGCCTGCGCTACGTGTTCCTGAAGCCCGACGACGTGCCGACGTACGTGGAGTACGGCGCGGTGGACCTCGGCATCGCCGGGCGAGATACGCTGCTCGAAAAAAAGGCGGACCTCTACACGCCGCTCGACCTCGGAATCGGCCGATGCCGCCTCGCGGTGGCGGGGCCGCGGGGCAAGCAGGCGCCGGACGTGCCGCGCGTGGCCACGAAATACCCGCGCGTCGCGGCGGACTTTTTCGCGAAAAAGGGGATTCAGGCCGAGGTGATCCCCGTCTCGGGCTCGGTGGAGCTCGCGCCGCTCGTGGGTTTGTCGGACCTGATCGTCGACGTGGTCGAGACGGGAAAGACCCTCGAAGAGAATGACCTCGAAGTGATCGAGACGGTCGCCGAGGTGAGCACGATGCTCATCGCGAACCGCGCGGCGTACAAGCTCCGCGCGGCGGAGATCCGGCCGCTTTGTGAGGCGATCGGCAGGGTCGTGGCGGAGGCTCGGACTTCCTGATCCGGCGTTGACCTCGCTCTCGAAGCCGGCCTACGATATCGTAGAAAGCGAGGAATCCATCATGAACATGCGCGGAACGATGCGCGTCGCGGCGCTCTGGCTGCTCGCGGGCGGAATGGTGTTCGCCTGCGGAGACGGCGGGAGCACGACCTCCACGGGCACGAACACGGGCGGCTCCGGGGGCACGGGCGGCGGCCCGACCGGCGGCGGCGGGACCGGCGGGGACGCGGGGTCGGGCGGCGACGTGTTCACGGACGCCGGATGCCCGCCGGCGCAGATCTGCGGCGATGCGTGTTGTCCCACAGGCGAGACCTGCGCGCTCGGGACGACGTGCGCCCGCGCGCAGCCGCCTTGCACGACGAACGACGATTGCTTGTTCGATAGCTACTGCAACGAGGGGCAATGCGTCCCTTATGGCATTCCCGGCGCGCAGGAGAACGATCCGAGCTGCACGAGCCCCGTGGAGATCGGCGCCATCGTGCCGTCGGAGCAATGCCGCTGGACCGGGCCGCCCGACGGCGACGCGCATCCGAACAACTTCCAGGTGATGGCCACGCCCGTCGTCGTCGATTTCGACTTCGATAACGACCCGAACACGCTCTCGCCCTCGATCGTCTTCACCTCGTTCCCCACGGCGGGCAGCTACACGAACCCCGGCGTCCTGCGCGTCATCAGCGGGAAGGATTGCTCGCAACAGTGGAGCTTCGACGCCGCGGGGGACGCGACCATGTCGCCCGCGTCGGTGGCCGTTGCGGACCTCGACGGCGACGGCCGGGCCGAGATCGTCGCGGCGCGCCACGGCGGCGGCGTCCTCGCGTTCCGCTTCGATCCCGCGACGAATACGTTCGCGCAGCTCTGGCGCTCCGGCACGTGCCCGGGAGGCTCCGGCCCGCCCACCACGTTCGACACGACGGGCGGATCCGACAAATGGAGCGGGCCTTCGATTCACGACCTCGACGACGACGGCAAACCCGAGATCCTCTACGGGGCCACGGTGTACCGCGCCGATGGCTGCATGGCCTCGAATGGACTCGGCTTCCCGGCCTACAGCAAGGGCGTCGTGCCCGTCGTCGCCGACGTCGACGAGGATGGGAAGATGGAGCTCGTGCTCGGCAATGGGATCCATCAATGGGATTCCGCGGCCGGCGATTGGGTCGCGGAGGTCTATTTCACGCCCGGCAACCTCGCCGCGGGTCAGGTGGCGGTCGCCGAGCTCGGCAACTTCCCGCTGGAGGCGTTCGGCGGGCAGGATCGCGCCGAGATCGTGGTCGTGTCGGGCGGGAACATCCGCGTCCAGACGCTCACCGGCACCGTGGTCTTCGGGCCCGTCACGATCCCGGGCGGCGGCACGGGTGGTCCTCCCACGGTCGCCGATTTCGACGGGGATGGCCGGCGCGAATTCGCGAGCGCGGGCGGCACGCAGTACGTCGTCTTCGATTTCGACTGCCTCGCGGGCGGCGACCCCGCGAAATGCGGCGGGCAATCCCCGGGGACGGGCATCCTCTGGAGCCAGCCCTCGAAGGACGCGAGCTCCAACGTGACCGGGTCGAGCGTCTTCGATTTCGATTACGACGGCAAGGCCGAGGCGGTCTACGCCGACGAGTGTTTCCTCCGGGTCTACGACGGGACCACGGGCGCCGTCATTTACAGCGTCGCGCGTTCGTCGGGGACGACCTACGAGAACCCCGTGATCGTGGACGTGGACGGGGATTACCACACGGAGATCGTCACGGCCGTGAACAACTACGCGGGCAACCTCGGCTGCCCCGCCACGGATCCGCTCTTCCCGAATGCAACGTTCGCCCAGAACCACGGCATTCTGGTCCTGCGCGACGAGCAGGAGCGCTGGGCGGCCTCGCGGCCGGTGTGGAATCAACACGCGTACGCCGTCACGCACGTCGGCGATCACGGCGAGATCCCCAAGACGTCGAGCGTGGCGGTCAACTGGAAGGCGCCGGAGCTCAACAATTTTCGCCAGAACGTGCAGGGCGACCTCGAAGCGCTCGGGCAACCCGATCTCACGGCGGGCGGGGACGTGGGCGCCGTGAAATGCGTGGGGACCCTCGCGACGATCGAGGCGCGGGTATGCAACCGCGGCACGCTCCCGATGGTGAGCGGCACCGAGGTCACGTTTTATGACGGCTCGGCGATGGGGCCCGCGCTCTGCACGGCCGCGATCCCGGTCGCGCTCGGCGTGAAGGAGTGCACGATCGTGAGTTGCCAGGCGGATCTCGGCGGCAAGAAGCTCGACATCTACGTCCGCGTCGACCCGCAGACGCAGACGCTCGAGTGCCACGAGAAGAACAACGACGCCCTTTATACCGGCGTCGAGTGCGGCGCCGTGCCGAACTGACGCCCTTCCCTCGCCTTGCCATGTATCATCCCTCCCTGGAGGTGATGATGCACGCCCCCCGCTTTTCCTCGATAAAACGCCCCCTCGCCGCCCTCGGCATTCTCCTCGCGACGCTCGGCGCCGCGGGGACCGCCTCGGCCACGGGCATGCAGGGCCATATCTACATGGCCCACTGCGCCGCCGAGCAGGTCACGGAGCCGCGGCTCCGCGCCGTCTTCGACGCCCACGAGAACGATCTCTCGAACGGCGCCTTTTTCCCCGACTCCGGCTACACCGCGGAGGACCACGATCAAGGCGAAATTCCGCACTGGGAGCAATACGTTCAAGGATACGTCGAGCTGATCCGGACGAAGTACGGAGACAAACCGCTCGACAACCCGGAAGCCGCGGTGCACGTGGCGTTCTTGATGGGGCTCGCGGCCCATGGGATCACGGACTCGACGTTCGATTCGCTGCTCTACGAGCGCGCGGACCAGGTCGACCCGGGAGACATGGATACCTTCGACATGGCGATGGATATCTTCCTCGTCCACGACCATCCGCGGTACTACCTGCCCGAGGTCGCCGTCGACGCGAAGACACAAAGCGAAATCTTCGAGCAGAAGATCGCCCATCCCGTGACGCCCGATGCGATCCAGAAGGCCATGTCGACGGCCAGGTCCGGCATCTTCTTGGTGGCGAACTACCTGTACATCGGCGCCGACGAGTACGGGGAGCGGTTCCCCTGGGCCCGGCAAAGCCTGCGGGATCCGCGGACGCCCGGCGGATATCCGTTCGGCGCCCAGGTCACGAAGGGGTATTACCGCGAGCTCCTCCGCCGGCTCGACGGCGATCCCTCGGCCGACGCCGTGGTCATCGGCCAATACCCGGACGAGGCCTATCCGCTCGCCACGCTCGATAACACGCGGCCCGACGGAAACCTCGTGTTGTTCTTCGGCGAGGGAATGGACCGGGCCACGATCGACGACGCGGTCGTGACCGTGCGCGACGGCGCGGGCGCGGTGGTTCCCACGAAGGTCAGCGTGTATCGCGGCGATCAATGGGCGAACGTCCTGCGCATCTCGGCGCAAGAGCCCTGGCAGCCGTCGACGAAATACACGGCGACCTTGCACAAGTCGATCAAGACGCTCGCCGGCGTCTCCCCGACCGAGGATCACGTCTTTTCGTTCACGACCTGCACGCCGGAATCCCCGGGCGGTGATTGCCCGGCGCAGATCGGGCCGCCGCCCGCCTCGCCCTGCCCGAAGCTCGACGCGGCGTATACGATGCGGCCCGAGGATACGCCTCCGGAAGAGGAGGAGCCGCCCCCGCCGACGAATGTCAATCCCGTCACACAGGACGAGAGCGGATGTACGGCCGCGCCGGCCCGCCGCGAGGCGAGCGCCGGGTCGCTCCTCGCGCTCGCCGGCGCATGCTTGGCGCTCGTCGCGCGGCGGCGCGGCCGTCGTCCCTGATCAGCCGCACATCCCGTTCGGCAAGCACCGCTCGCCGACGGCGCATTGCGTGCCGCCGCAGGTGCACTGCCCGTTGCCCCCGCAGGTGCCCGCCGTTCCGGCATTACAATCGGCGTCCGCGTCGCAGCGGCACGAGGGCGCCTGCGGGATCATGCCGCCGCAAACGAAGCCGGTCGGGCAGGCTCGGCCACAAGCGCCGCAGTTCGCGGCGTCCGTGTAGGGGTCGACGCAAGCCGCGGGGTTCTGGCAGCAGAGCATGTTCGCGGCGCACGCGGCGCCGCCGTTGCACGTGCATGCATTGCCCATGCACACCTCGCCGGCCGCGCAGGTCGTCCCGTTGCAGCTACAGAGCCCCGTGGCACCGGCGCAGTTGCCACCCCCGCCGCACTCGTTGTTCGTGTTGCAGCCGCAGAACTTCTGCTGAAGGGGACCGCGGTCGCAATCAAGGCCGCCGCTGCAATCGTTGCCGCAGCCGCCGCAGTTGGCGTCGTCTTGCTGGGCGTTACGCTCGCAGCCGTTGTCGTTGCCCATCGCGGGCATCGAACAGTTCGCGAACCCGAGATCACACGTCGAATCACAGACGCCGGCCGTGCAGCTCTTCGAGGCGACGTTCGTCCCGGAGCACGCGCGGCCACAGGCGCCGCAGTGATTGATGTTCGTCGCCGTGTTCGTCTCGCAGCCGTCCGTCGGATCGTTGTTGCAATCGGCCGTGCCGGCCGCGCAATCGAGCTCGCACATCCCGCTCGTGCACGACGTGCCCGAGGGGCAAACGTTCCCGCAGGTGCCGCAGTTCTGCGGGTCGTTCTGGAGGTTCACCTCGCAGCCCGTCGCGTCCATCATGTCGCAATCGTCGAACCCGCCCTCGCACGCGCCGAGCGAGCACGTGCCCATGTCGCACGCCTCGGCCGCGTTCGCGAAGTCGCACGTGTCGCCGCAGAAGTTGCAATCGAGCAGCGTGCCGAGCATGGTCTCGCAACCGTCGCTCGTGTTCATGTTGCAATCGGCCGTCCCCGGCTCACAGGGGTTCGGCTCGCACTGGCCGGCGATGCAGGACTCGAAGACGGTGCAGGCCGAACCACACCCACCACAATGCAGCGGATCCGCCTGGGTGTTCGCCTCGCAGCCGGTCTGCGCCATCATGTCGCAATCCGCGAACCCCGTCGTGCACGAGCCGAGCCCGCACTGGCCCGCCTCGCACGTCGCCGTCGCGTTCGCCGCCATGCAGACCGTGCCGCACGCGCCGCAGTTGTTCGGGTCGGTGGCCGTCTCCGACTCGCACCCGCTCGTCGCGAGGCCGTCGCAATCGAAGAACCCTGCCTCGCACGTGTCCACGGCGCAGGCGCCGTTGGCACATGCGGCCGTCGCATTCGGGACGTTGCAGGGGCTGCACCCGGTGCCGCAGCCAAAGGCCGGATCGTCGGCGGAGACGCACACGTCATTGCAGCTCACCTGGCCGGTCGGGCACGCGGCCGCGCCGCCATTGCCACCGCTGCCCCCCGTCGGTTCGAACTGATCGAAATCCTGGGTACAGCTCGCGACACCCAGGCCCGCGAGGGCCAGGGCCATGAGGGCAGACAAAACACCAAACCGCATCGACGCCTCCGTCGGGAAAACCGCGACCGCGGCCACGATTATCCAGATCGACGGAAAGTTCAATTGTTTTGTCGATGTACGCCCGGCAGAAGGGCGCGCGCGTCGGCCGCCAAAGCGGAGGTGTCGTCAGGCTTCTGCCTTCACGGCCGTCGCCTCGGTCCTGCCGAAGATCCGCGTGAGGACGATGTAGAGGGCACCCGAGACGAAGAAGCCCACGAACCAGGCATAGTTGTAGAGCTTCATCCACATCGGGTCGACGGTCATGACCTTGATCGTCCCGAGGAAGCCCGGCAGGTTCGGCAGGATGCCCGCGCAGAGGGCGATGATCGCCGCCAGGTTGAAGCCGCCCCGGTACCAGTAGGAGCCCTCGCGTACGTAGAGCTGCACGAGGTCGAGCTTCGTTTTACGGACGATGAAATAATCCGCGATGAGGATGCCGCCGATGGCGCCGAGCAGCGCCGAATACCCGACGAGCCACGTGAAGATGTATCCCGAGGGGTCCGAAACGAGCCGCCAGGGCTGGATCAGAATGCCAATCACGCCCGTGATGAAGCCGCCCGTGCGGAACGAGATGCCCTTCGGCCAGAGGTTCGCGAAATCGTTCGCCGGGCTCACCACGTTCGCTGCGATGTTCGTCGCGAGCGTGGCGATGCAGAGCGAGAAGAGCGCGACCACGAGCAGGACCGGGTTCTTGAACTTCGTGATGAGCACGACCGGATCCCAGATCGTCTCGCCATAGATCACGGCTGTCGCCGAGGTGACCGCCACGCCGATGAACGAATAGAGGCCCATCGTGGTGGGCAGCCCGAGCGCCTGCCCCACGACCTGATCCCGCTGCGAATACGCATACCGCGTGAAATCAGGGATGTTCAGCGAAAGCGTCGCCCAGAAGCCGATCATGCCCGTGAGCGCGGGGAAAAAGAACGACCAGAACTGGCCCTCTTTCTTCCCGCCCGCAGCAAACGCCGAGGGCGTGTCGAGCATCGGGCCGAACCCGCCCGCCTTGCCATAGGCCCATGCGAGCAGCGCGAGCCCGAGCGCGATGAGCAAGGGGGCTTTGATGTTCAGGAGGACCCGGATCGAGTCGATCCCCTTGTGGATGACCCACATGTTGATCCCCCAGAAAAACAGGAAGCAGAGGAGCTGGGGGAGGCTGATGCCGAGGAGGTTCGCGGGCGCGCTCTCCCACGAGGGGACGAAGACGGCGATGATCTTGTAAATCGCCCAGCCCCCGATCCACGCCTGGATCCCGAACCAGCCACACGCGACGAGCGCGCGCAGGATCGCCGGGATGTTCGCGCCGAGAATGCCAAACGACGGGCGGCAATACACCGGGAAAGGAATGCCGTACTTGGTGCCCGCGTGCGCATTCAGGATCATCGGCAAGAGGACGATCGTATTGCCGAGGAAGATCGTGACCACGGCCTGCCACCAGCTCATCCCCTCGGCGATGAGCGAGGAGGCGAGCATGTACGTGGGCACGCAGGCCGACATGGAGATCCAGAGCGCGGCGATGTCCTTCATCGCCCACTTGCGATCCTTGATCCGTGTCGGCTCGAGGTCGTGGTTGATGTAGGGCGAGACGATCTCGCCCTCGATCTCGTGAATGTCACCAGAGACGCGGACGGCGAGGCGAGCGTCGGTCGTCATGGAGGGCCCCCGCAGAGGTAGGATCAGCCGCTAACGTTTGGCGCGTTCGATCTCGGTGACGTGAAGGCCCCCGGGAACGAAATCGGCGCCGCGCTGGACCCGATCGTTCCAGCTCTCGTTGGGTTTGCCCGAGGGCACTTCCTTCATCGTGATGCAGCCCGAGACGGGGCAAACGAGCTGGCAAAGATTGCAGCCGATGCACTCGTCGTCGTCGACGAACGGCACGCGTGCCCCCGGCGCGCCGCCCCTCGCCGTGACCGCGCGGTCCGGGATGAGCTTCGGGATGTGGGTATGCCCCGCCTTGCGCGCCTGCTCCTCGGTGCGGCCAGGCAGGTGGATGCACTGGTGCGCGCCGTCCATGCAGGCGACGTAGCAGAGCTGGCAGCCGATGCACTTGTCGGTCGAGATGTCCGCGACGACGCGATACCCGAGGTCGAGCTCGCCCCAGTTCTTGTATTGCGGCGCGGCACGGCCCCGGAGGTCCAGGATCGATTTCATGCCCTTCGCATCGAGGAAATCGTTCAGGCCCTCGATCATGTCCTCGACGATGCGGTAGCCGTAATGCATGACCGCCGTGCAGACCTGCACGCTCGTGCAGCCGAGCGCGATGAACTCGGCCGCGTCGCGCCAGTTCGAGATGCCGCCGATGCCCGAGATCGGGAGCTTTGAAACGTACGGATGCCGCGTCAACTCGCCGACCATGTGCAGCGCGACGGGCTTGACCGCCGGGCCACAATACCCGCCGTTCGTCGAGGCGTTCCCGACGCGCGGCAAAGGCACCATCCGGTCGAGGTCGATGGCCATGATCGACTTGATGGTGTTGATCAAAGAGATCGCGTGCGCCCCGGATTCGAGCACCGCCTCGCCCGGCTCGACGATGTCCGTCACGTTGGGGCTCAGCTTGACGATGACCGGCTTCGTCGCGAATTCGACGGCCCAGCGCGCGATCTCCCGGAGCACCTTCGGCTCCGAGCTCACGGCCGAGCCCATCCCGCGCTCACACATGCCGTGCGGGCAGCCGAAATTGAGCTCGTGACCGTCCGAGCCCGCCTCCTCGGCGCGCTGGATGATCTCCTTCCACTCCTCCTTCGTCTCGACCATGAGCGAAGTAATGACGGCGTGGTTCGGATAACGGCGCTTGACCTCGCGAATCTCGCGGAGGTTCACTTCGAGCGGGCGGTCCGTGATGAGCTCGATGTTGTTGAGCCCCATCATGCGCGTATTGCCGTAATCGATGCCGCCGAACCGGCTTGACACGTTGACGATCGGATTGCCGAGCGTCTTCCACACAGCGCCGCCCCAGCCGGCGTCGAAGGCGCGCATGACCTGGTCGCCCGTGTTCGTGGGCGGCGCCGAGGCGAGCCAGAACGGGTTCGGGCTCTTGATACCCGCGAAATCAATCGATAGATCTGCCATGTCTCAGGCTCCCACGCCCATCAGGTACGCGTGCATGCTCGTGACCGCGATCTTCGCCTCGGCGACCGCGTTCACGACCTCCTTGCCGCCATTGACGCAATCGCCAGCGCTCCAGACCTTGGGGTTGCCGGTGCGATACGTCTTCGGATCGACGATGACCCGGCCGCGCATGTCGAGCTCGACGCCCGGGAACGAGCGCGCGACCTCGGTCATGCGACTCTGGCCGACCGCGACGACCACGAGGTCCGCCCGGAGGTCCTCCTCGGTGCCGGCGACGGGCTTTTTGTCCTCGGTCCGGATCACGCGCATACCCGTGATTTTGCCGACGTTGTCCCGTAAAACCGCGACCGGCGAGCGCTCGCAAAGGACCTTCATGCCGTCGACGCGGCCGCTCGCGAGCTCGTGCTCGTAGGCCGAGAGGTCCTCCTCGCCGCCGCGGTAGAGCATGGTCGCGTCGATGCCGAGCAAGGCGAGCTCGTGCGCGACGTCGACCGCCGTATTGCCGCCGCCGACGACGATCGCCCGGTCGACGCCCTTGAAGCGCAGCGTCGGGTCGGCCTTGAGCCGCTCGATGAGGTGCGTCGCGCCCACCACGCCGCCGCCGTCCTCGCCGGGGATCTTGAGACGCGAATCCGGGCCGAGGCCGAGGCCGAGGAAGACCGCGTCGTATTGCTGGAGCAGCGACGAGGCCGAGACCTCTTCGGACGAGCCCGAGACAGGGACGATCTCCACGCCCTGGTACAGCTCGACATTGCCGAGCGAGAGCACCCAGGTGATCTCCTGGAGCGCCTCCTCGACCTTCATCTTGTACGGGGCGATGCCCAGCGTATTGAGGCCGCCCGGCAGGAGCTTCTTTTCGTAAATGGCCGCCTCGTGCCCTTCGAGCGCGAGCCAGCCGGCCGCCGCGACGGACGCCGGGCCCGCGCCGACGAGCGCGATGCGCTTGCCCGTCGGCGCCTTGGGCTTGAAGATCTGCGGATCCTCGGCGAGCGCCTTCTCGACGGCATACCGCTGGAGCCGGCCGATCTTGATCGGATCACGGTGCCAGTCGTTGTAGACGCAAGCGCCGGCGCAGAGGACCTCCACCGGACAAACCTGGCCGCACGATTTGCCGAGCAGGTTCTGCGAGAGAATGGTGCGCGCCGCGCCCTTGACGTTGCCCGTGCCGATCTTCCGGATGAACGTGGGAATGTCGATCGCGGTCGGGCACGCCTTGATGCAGGGCGCGTCCACGCAATACAGGCACCGGTTCGCCTCGGCGATGGCCTCGGCGTCCTCGTACGGCGGCTTCTTGTCCTCGTAAAGGACCTCGAGCCGATCCCCTTCGACGTCCGGGATGTGCGGCGAATGATGGGTCATCGGACCTCCCTTGCGGCAGCCGGCGCCTCGAGCTTGCGCGGGAGATAACGCCCCGCGCCGCGCACGACGTCGAGCTTGCCGTCCTTGTATTGGACGCGGCCGTGGACGATGGTGTGGCTCACCTTGCCCTTGACCTCGAATCCCTCGAAGATGTTGCGATCGCAGCGGTGGTGGTGCGTCTTCGCCGAAATGACGCTCGACCCCTTGGGATCGAAAATCACGATATCGGCATCGGCGCCCGGCACGATCGCGCCCTTGCGCGGATAGAGTCCAAAGATCTTCGCGGGCTGCGTGGAGAAGAGATCGACGAAGCGGTTCACGTCGATGTGGCCGCCAAGGACGCCGTAGGTCCAGAGCAGGCCGAGGCGATTCTCGATGCCCGCCGCGCCGTTCGGGATCTTCGTGAAATTGTCCCGGCCCATGTCCTTCTGGCCGACCTGATTGAAGGGGCAATGGTCCGTCGCAACCACCTGGATGAGCCCCGAGGCGATGCCCGCCCAGAGCGCCTCCTGATGTCCCTTCGGCCGGATCGGCGGGCTCATGACGTACGCCGCGCCCTCGAAATCGGGTTTGTCGTAGACCGAGTCGTCGAGGATCAGGTATTGCGGGCACGTCTCGGCGAAGACGAGCTGGCCGCGCCGGCGCGCGTCGGTGACGGCGTCGAGCGCCTCGCGACACGTGAGGTGGACGATGTAAATGGGCTCGCCGATCATACGCGCCATCATGATCGCGCGGTTCGTCGCCTCGCCCTCGACGGGCGCGGGGCGCGAGAGAGCGTGATATTTCGGGTCGAGTTTGCCCTCGGCGACGAGCTTCTTCTGCAAGGCGACGACGACGTCGCCGTGCTCGGCGTGCACCGTGACGAGCGCGCCGAGGTCCTTCGCCGTCTGCATGACCTGGATGAGCTCGACGTCGTCGACGCCGATCGCGCCGCGATAGGCCATGAACGTCTTGAAGGAGGGGATGCCCTCCTCGCGGACGCATTGCTCCATCTCGGACTTCGTGCGGTCGCCCCACCAGGTAACCGCCATGTGGAAGGCATAATCGGCGACGGCCTTCTTCGCCTTCTCCTTCCACATGGCGAGGCCGTCGAGCAAATGCTGGCCGCGCGCAGGGATGACGAAATCGATGATCGACGTGGTGCCGCCGGCGACGCCCGCCGCGGTGCCCGTCTCGAAATCGTCGGAGCTCTCCGTGCCCATGAACGGCAGCTCCATGTGCACGTGCGCGTCGATGCCGCCCGGGAAGACGAGCTGGCCCGAGGCGTCGATGACGACGTCGTCCGCGCCCTGCTTCACGAGCCCGGACCCGACCGCCACGATCTTGTCGCCATCGCAATACACGTCACCGACGAACTTGTCGGCGGCGGTGACGATCTCGCCATTCTTGATCAGGATGCCCATCTCGTCCTCCCGAACGCCCCTCGATCAGGGCAAGAGCTTGACCATGTCCTCGTACGTCTCGGGCCTGCGGTCGCGATAGAACTGCCAGGTGCGCCGCACCTCCTCGATCAGGTCGAGGTCCATCTCCGCGACGACGAGCTCGTCACGGTCCTCGCTTCCGACGGCGAGGAAATTGCCCCGCGGATCGCAGAAATAGCTGGTCCCGTAGAACTTGCCGATGTTCCACGGCGCCTCGGTGCCGACGCGGTTCGACGCCGCGATGTAATACCCGTTCGCCACGGCGTGCGCGGGCTGCTCGAGCTTCCAGAGGTATTGGGACAAACCGGCCACGGTCGCCGAAGGGTTGAAGACGATCTCGGCGCCGTTCAGGCCGAGCAGGCGCGCGCCCTCGGGGAAATGGCGGTCGTAGCAGATGTAGACGCCGATCTTCGCATACCGCGTCTGGAACGTGGGATACCCGAGGTTGCCCGGCTTGAAGAAATACTTCTCCCAGAAGCCGTTCGTCTGCGGGATGTGGTTCTTGCGGTATTTGCCGAGGTAGGACCCGTCCGCGTCGATGACGGCCGCCGTGTTGTAATACACGCCGGCCTGCTCCCGCTCGTAGACGGGAATGATCATCGCCATCTGGTACTTCTTCGCGTACTCGGCGAGCCGCTGGACCGTGGGGCCGTTCGGGACCGCCTCGGCCGTGTCGCACCATTTCGCGTCCTGCGAGGGGCAGAAATACGGGGTGTTGAAGACCTCCTGCAAGCAGAGGATCTGCACGCCCTTCTTGCCCGCCTCCTCGATGTACGGGAGGTGTTTCTCGTACATCGCGTCGCGGATCGCGAGCACCGAGGCGTTCGGATCATTGAGCGGATTGCTACACTGAATGAGCCCGCCGATGACTTTCCTGGCCATTAGAACCACCTCTCGATGACGATCTTGCGCTCGGTGTAAAAGTCGACGCCGGCCGCGCCGTGCGCCTTCGTGTCACCATAGAGGCTCGCCTTCTGGCCGCCGAACGGGAAGAAGGACATGGGCGCCGCGACGCCGATGTTCACGCCGACCATGCCCGCCTCGACACGAGCGCCGAACTCGCGCGCGGCCTTGCCGTTCGTCGTGTAGATGCTCGACGCGTTGCCGTATTCGCTCGCATTCGCGAGCCGGATCGCCTCGTCGAGGTCCTTCGCCCGCATGAAACACGCGACCGGCCCGAAGATCTCCTCGCGCCCGATCACCATGTCGGGGCGCACGTCCTCGAAGATCGTCGGCCCGATCCAGTTGCCGTCCGGCAAGCCATCGACCGTCGCGTTGCGGCCGTCGAGCACGAGCCGCGCGCCCTCCTGGATGCCCTTCTCGATGTACGAGAGCACGCGGTCCTTGTGCGCCCCCGAGACGACGGGCCCGAGCGTGGTGCCGGGCGCCTTGCCGTCGCCGAGCACGAGCTTCTTCGCGTACGCGACGAAGAGGTCGCGCACGCGCTCGTACGCGTCGCCGACGGGGACGATCACGCTGCCCGCGAGGCAACGCTGGCCCGCGCAGCCGTAGCAGGACTCGACCGCGTTCTGCACGGCGCGCTCCATGTCCGCGTCGGGCATGATCACGATGAAATTCTTCGCGCCACCGAGCGCCTGGACACGCTTTCCGGTCTCGCCGCACTTCCGGTAGACGATCTTCGCGACGTTCGAGGAGCCGACGAACGAGACGCCCTTCACGTCCGCGTGCTCGCAGATCGCTTCGACGACCTCACGGCCGCCGTTCACCAGGTTCACGACGCCGTTCGGCAGGCCGATCTGCTGGATGAGCTCGAAGATGCGGCGCTGCGAGAGCGGCACCTGCTCGCTCGGCTTGAGCACGAAGGTGTTGCCCGTAGCGATCGCGTACGGGAGGAACCAGAGGGGCACCATCGGCGGAAAGTTGAACGGCGTGATCGCCGCGAAGACGCCGAGCGGCTGGCGCAGGACCTTCGTGTCGATGCCCGAGGCGACGTCCTCGAGGTTCTGCCCCATGAGCAGCGACGGGATGCCACACGCGTGCTCGACGTTCTCGATGCCGCGGCCGAAATCGTTGTACGACTCGGAGAACGTCTTGCCGTGCTCGCTCGTGCAGATGCCCGCGATCTCCTCGCGATGCTGGTCGAAGATGCTCTTCAGCTTGAAGAGGTACCGCGCGCGCTGCACCGGCGGGACGGCACGCCACGCGGGAAACGCAGCCTTGGCCGCCTGCACCGCGGCGTCGACGTCGGCCGAGGTCGAAAGAGGGACCTTGGCGAGCAGCTCCCCGGTCGCGGGGTTCTTCACGTCGAGCAACGTGGTGCCCGTCGAAGCAACCCAGGCGCCGTTGATGAAGTTCTCGAGCACGCGCATAAAACGACGATCCTCCTCCTGACTGACGTGGGCCTTCGCCCATCCCCCCCGCGCACGCCGCCCGAGCCCCGACGGGGGCCGAGCGAGACACGCCGAGCACAATCAACCGTGATTTTCTCCCCGCGACAAGGCCCAAGGGCGAACCCTCGCACGGCAACAGCGCATGCCGCCCCGCGTCGTCGCAGGCACGGTTCGGGCGCGTCTGGCGCAGCGCGGGCGCTTGCGAGCGCGCCCAGGATGCTCTTACGCTGAGGCGTACATGCCGGGAGCCGAAGTTTCCGCGTTCCGACAGGCGATGTCGCAAAGGCGCCCGGAGATCTTCGCGCGTATCGTGGAGACGAGCGCAGATGGCGGAGCCTGCGAGCTCGGCGAGGTGCCGCCCGAGCTCCACGCCGAGCTCGGCGCGAGCTTCGAGACGTGGCTCGACACCGCGGAAAACCCGGCCACGAGCGAGCTCGAAGCCTGGGTCCACCGCCTCGGCGACGTGGCCAGGGAGCGCGGCTGGGACATGCGCAAGGTGCTCGCGTGGCTCGAACGCACAGGCCAAGGCCTGCTCGAAGCCGCGCTCGAAGCCGTGGACGAGGGCGTGCCCGGCGCAGACACGGGCGCGCGGCGCATCATCGGCGCGATGAACGCAGCGGCGGCCGCGTTCAATCGGGCGTTCCGGGCGAAAGCGGAAGAAGCGGCGAAGCACGCGACGGTGCTGCGCGCAGTGGCGCAAAACGCGCCAGACGGGATCGGGATCGCCCTCCCCGACGGAACGGTGATCTACGCGAACCCGGCGTTCTGCACGATGATGGGCTCGGAAGAGGCAGGGCGCGGGCACTTCAAGAACTTCGTGCACCCGGACGAACACGCGAAGCTCGCGCACATGGCCGAGGTCTCGCAGCGCATGGGGTACTGGGAGGGGAGCCTGCGGTACCTGCGCGCGGACGGGGTGTCGTTCAACGCGCGGCTCAAGGCGTTCCGTGTGAAGTCGGCGTCGGGCGAGACGATCGCGCGGTGCGTGCTCGTGCGCGACGCGACGCCGGAGGAGCGGGTCGAGGAGGAGCGACGCGCGCTCGAAGAAGAGATGCAAAGGGTGCAGGCCGCGGCGCTGCAGGAGCTCGCGGCGCCGCTCTTGCCGCTCGCCGAAGGGGTGCTCGCGATGCCGCTCGTCGGCGCGCTCGATGCCACGCGGACGCCGCAGATCATCGAGGTGATGCTGGAGGGGATCACGCGGACGGGCGCGGGGCACGTGATCGTGGACATCACGGGCGTGCCGGTGGTGGACGCGGAGGTGGCCGAATCGATCGTGCGCGCGGCGCGGGCCGCGGAGCTCGTCGGCGCGGAGGTGGTGCTGACGGGCGTGCGGGGCGCGGTGGCGAAGACGCTGCTCGATCTCGACGTGGACCTCGGCGGCATGGAGACGTGGAGCACGCTGCGCGCGGGCGTGGCGCACGCGATCGGGCACGAGCGGCTGAAGCGGCAGATGCGCCGAGGGGCGGCGCCGAGGCGATGAGCGAGCCCGTGGGGACGAAGGGCGTGGTGTTCGCGGAGGTGTTCGCCACGCGCCGGGACAAGCTCGTCGATCGGCTGACCGAGGAGGCGCTCTCGGTGCTCGGCGGGACGCTCGGGGCGTCGATGGAGGCCTTTCGCGCCGACCGCGCCATGGAGGTCGACGCGGCCATCGCGGCGCTCCGCGACGGCACCATGCCGTTCGCGGTCGAGAGCTGGAGGCGCTGGATCGACAGCTCGGTGCAGCGCGGCTGGTCGGTGGCGACGCTCCAGGGCGTGCTCGGCGCGATGCGGCAGGTGTTCGTCGACGTGGGGCTCGAGCTCCGCGCGGCGGGCGTGCCGGACGCGACGTCGCGGATCCGCACGTTCATCCGCACGTCGAGCGAGGCGCTTTGCCTCATCGACGAGGAGCTCCGCACGCGGGCGGAGCACCTGCACCGCAAGGCGCAGATCTTCGAGGCGCTGATCCACAACGCGCCGGACGGGGTGGGGGTGGCGGCGCCGGACGGGACGCTGCGCTACGTGAACCCGGCGTTCGAACGGCTGCTCGGGCGCGACGATCTCGTGGGCCGCTCGGTCCACGACACCCTCGCGCCGCAGGCGGAGGCTGTGCATCGCGAGCAAGTGCTGACTTCGGTGCTCCAGCAAGGCTCGTGGAGCGGGGTGCTCCCGTACCAGCGCGGCGACGGCACGACGTTCGACGCGCACGTGACGGCGTTCCTCGTGCGCGACGAGCAAGGTCGGGGCATCGCGCGGTGCGCGATCGTCCGTGATCTGACGACGTCGCGGCGCGCGGAGGAGGAGCGGCGCAGGCTCGCGGCCGAGGTGATCGCGGCGCAACGAGCGGCGCTCGAAGAGCTCGGGACGCCGCTCGTGCCGATCGCGGAGGGCGTGCTCGTGATGCCGCTCGTCGGGGCGATCGAGCCTGCGCGGGCCGAGCGGATGCTCGGCGTGCTCCTCGAAGGGATCGGCCAGCAGAACGCGAAGGTCGTGATCCTCGACTTGACGGGCGTGAAAGAGGCGACCGCGGAGGCGGCCGATGCGCTGCTCCGCGCGGCGCAGGCGGCGCGGCTGCTCGGCGCCGAGGTGGTCACGACGGGGACGGGGCCGGAGCTCGCGCGGACATTCGTGGAAATTGGGGCGGAACTTGGAACGATCGTGACCAAGGGGACCTTGCGCGACGGCGTGGCCTACGCGCTCCGCGTGGCGCGCGGGCAGGCCCCGCGTCGCTGATGGTTCTACGTCCAACGAACGCCGCTGACGACGAACCATTACGAATACGATGGAAGCACGAATGCGGCGCCATTGAGGGATTCGTGAAACGAGGATAGGGTGATACTATCCTTGGCTATGAAAAACATTACATTGTCCCTGCTCCTCGTGATGGGCTCGCTCACGGTGATCGGCTGCGGCGGCCCCATGGAAGCAGAGGACGAATACGCGGACGATTCGGCCGATGAAATCGGCGGGGCGCTGGGCGAGGCCCTGGAGACCACCGCTGCCGACGACGAGAACGCAAAGGCGCTCCCCCAGGAGGCGGACACGGCGGATCTCGTGGCGTGGTGCGACGACATCCTGACCTGGGATCAGGCCTGGGTGGATTACGAGGCGCAGGTGCTGACGCTGGTGAACCAGAAACGCGCCGCCGGCGCGAGCTGTGGAGGCGTGGCCTATCCGCCGGCGCCCCCGCTCGTGGCCGAGGAGCGGCTGCGGTGTGCGGCGCGCAAGCATTCGAAGGACATGGGCGTGAAGAATTTCTTCAGCCACACCGGATCGAATGGATCAACGCCGTGGGCGCGCATCAAGAGCGCCGGCTACACGTACAAGTCGGCGGCCGAGAACATCGCGGCCGGGTATGCCACCCCGACCGCGGTGGTGAATGGGTGGATGACGAGCACGGGGCACTGCAAGAACATCATGAATGCCTCGCTCAAGCAGATCGGCGTGGGGTATTACCAGGGGACGACGGGGTACAAGAAATACTGGACGCAGGATTTCGGGACACCCTGAAAGTCATACCGTTTTGATGACAACGTGAGGCGAAACGCACGCGCGTCGCAGGCCGCCTCCATCGCTTGATTCCCTCCAGGAGCGATCCGCAGAAGGGGGCGATGGAGACGCGAGGTGCTTGCCCAGAACGCACACCGCCTCCATCGCCCGCTTCTACGGATCGTTCCTCGAACGAAGCTGGTTGGTTCGTCGCGCCAAAAAGGTTCCGCGGCGCGGTCGATTTTCGGGAGGTGCCTACCCTGTGAGGAGCCAACCGAACATCGACCGCGCGCGTATCGGGTCGGCCGGGTACGCGCGGAGATAACGCTCCAAGGCGCTGCGCGCGGCTTGCACGTTGCCCTGCATGACCGCGCGCTCGACCGCCTCCACCATGGCCCGCGGCCGGCTCACGCTCGTCGGCTCGTCGCATACACGAACCGGCGCGGGCGGCACCCTTGACGGCGGTCCTTCACACGGGCTCCCCGCGACGACGCTGACGAACAGGCGCGGCGACGAGGACACAGCGACCATGGGCGGCTCGGCGTGCACGAGGACCCACGTCGCCGCGGAGGCGCCCGCCGCGGCGAGGAGCACCGCCGTCACGCTCGCCCATAGGCCCCCCTCCTTTTGCATCTCCGACGCCACGAGCAGCGCGGGGAAGACCGCGTGGAGCTCATCGCGGTAGTCCTTCAACCGCGCATAGGCCTGCTCGCGAGCCCGGGAGCGCCGCGACTTCACGGTCCCCTTGGGAATGTCGAACGCCACCGCGGCCTCTTCCTCCGACAGCCCGTTCATGTCGCACGCGAGAAGGACGTCGAGCAGCTCGGGGCGCATGCCTTCGAGCCGGGCGAGGACGAACGCGTGCACGCTGCGCGAAGCGACGATGTCTTCGGGCGTGGGAGAGGGGGATGGCGCGGAAAAGCTCTCGCCATGGGATTCGTCGAAGATCTCGCCGTGACGTCGCAGCTCTCGTTTGTGGTTTTTCGAGAGCCGGACGGCAAAGCCGTACACCCAGCTCTTCACCGTGGCGCGCGTGGGATCGTGGGCGTCGGCGCTGGCCGTGGCGGCCGCGATGACCTTCTGCGCGAGGTCTTCAGCGTCCGCGGGCTGGTGGCCGAAGGCGCGCATCCAAAGGACGACGAAGGGCCGCAGCGCGAGGATCGCGTCCCTTGGGCTCGGAACGTGGCTCATGCGCATGCTTGGCGTGTCGCCGGGAAAAGGTTCCCGGGATCGTCAAGGCACGCAGCAGAACGTGATGGGTTCGGAGGGTTCGGCGACGCCTTCCAGCTCGCCGCCGCTCGGAGCGCACGTGCCGGAGGTGTACAGCAGGTCCGTGACGCGCTTGCTGCCGAGGGGCTGGCCCGCGGGGCTCATGTCGATGCACGCGCCCTTGTCCGAGGAGACCGACGTGCCGAGGAGAAACGCGCCGCACGCGTCGTCCTTGTACGCCGTCACCGCGGCCGTGCAGGCGCTGCCCTCCACATCGCCGCACGAGCACGCGGTACATGTCCGCGTGTTCGTGAAGGTCCGGTAGTACACGTGCCGCTCCGTGTACCCTTCGGTCGGGCAGGTGGTGGAGTCGCCCTCGAGGAAGACGCACGATTGGTAGCCCGCGTCGGCGAGGGGGACGCACATCTCGTCATCCGCGCACGCGGCGAGCCCGGTGTCTTCGAGCCCTTCGCATGCGACGGCCGCCTCTCCCCAATGCGGCTCGGGGAGCGGCAACGTCGAGGGCGCCGAGGGCGCGCAGCCGCCATCCGTCTTGCCGAGCTTCCCGACGGTGAGCGACTGGACGCATGGCACGCCGCCGCAGTCGAGGCTCGCCGGGACGGCGTTCTCCGCGGTGCAAGCGCCATCCCATACGTCGGGCGGGGTGAAGGGAGTCTCGGCAGCGCCGGATACGAGATCACAGACCGCCGCATGCGCCACGAAGGTGCTCGGTGGTGCGCAGCTCCCGGTGGAGGAGCTGCACGTGCACGCATCACACGACGCGGCCGGGACGATGAGATTACGGTAGCGGGTGAACTGATGGAGAAGGTTGCCAGGGCACGTGGGCGCCATGTCTGCCGGGCCAAACCAGACCAGGTGGGGGAAGCTCCACGCATAGTTGGTCGGCCGGAGAGGCACGCACGTGCCATCACATTTTGGGGAGGCGTCCTCCTCGGTGGCGTCAGGGCCGGCGTCTTCGCCTGGGCCGGCATCGCAGAACTCACAGAAACGGCCGTCGATGCAACAGCAGTTATCGAAGCCTGTCGCCGGCGTCCAACAGTCGGGCGCCTGGCCTACAATCTCGCCGTTCCCACATGCAGGGACTGCTATCGCGACCATCACCGGTAGAAAACAACAACTTAAAACCAGATAAATTTTCGAATTCACACAACCCTCACTTGAACTCGAACCGTGGCGAAATCCCCAAAGTCCATAGGGCTCCGGTTCGCCAGAGGATCACCTCACCCGAGGTAGACCTCATCAGCACTTTCGTCTCCTGAAGCGGCGCCAAAACCTCCCCGAACAGGGCGACGGACATCCGCTCGCCGTGGTACATGAAAAACGTTGCGCGCGCGCCTGCCCATATCAGCGTGTCCGACCAATCGACTGGCGAAATCTCCGTAGCATACATCACATTGAGACTGCCCCCGCCCCCCATGCCGCATAGACCAAACCGCTCATGGGGCGTCACGCAGCCGATCCCGAGCCCAGCCCATGTCGTCGCCTGGACGGGTACCACGCCAACCTCCTGTTCCCATGTACCCATCCCACGGAACTCCACGCCGACAGACCATAAACGCCAGCGCGCGTCAAGGGACAAACCTCCACCCACCCCTATCCCGGGCAAACCCGCGGGGACAAACAAGGCGTTCGCGCCAACCGCCCAGGTCGGACCGGCCAAACCCTGTTCGGTCGGCGCAGGCGGCGGAGTCGGCGTCGTCTCCACACGATAAAACGGATCCAGGGTTCGTCGGCGGAGGGGGGCATCATCATCGTACGCCACGAAGGGACGCAAGGGTGGAGACGGCGCCGCCGTACCGACCTCGATCACCGGCGCACGCAGGAGCCACGAGGGCACCTCCTGCTTCTTCAGCTCCCACTTCCCAAGGTTCAGCGAGATCGCGTAGGCCGTGTCCTGCATCAGCTCGCGACAGTCGATCGGCCCAGGGATCATGGCCTCCCAGCGCTCCACCCCTGCGTCGTCGAGGGCGGAGACATGCGCCTCCATCTTCCGCCCGCCACCTTTCAGCGTGATCCGCACGAGCGCGCGGGCGTCGTCGCGCACGACGTGGTAGCCGAAGTCCCCTTCGAGAAACAACGCCAGCGTGTCGTGATCCATGCACCCGCGCGCCGGCTCATAATCGAGACGGAAAGCCACCTCCTCGGCAGCGCTCTCGCGCGCGGGAGCGATGACGAGCAGGAGGCCGAGGAGCACGGGAAAGCGACGCATGCCCAAGCTTTACTGCATCCGGGTTGGTCCGGGGAAGCATGCTGATTGGTTTTGGGTCAGGAGCGCAGAGCTCCACGCAGGCCTCTGAAGACGACCTTACCCGAGACAAACTCGGATGTCAAGCCCGGGACAAACGTTTTTGTTCCAGGACGAACGGGAGGTGGGCACTTGCCGTCGAAGCGGAGGAGCCGGCTCTCGGCCCGCGAGGGTGTCACGGTCGGGAAACGCCCACCCCGACGCTCGCTATTCTTGGGAAAACTCGAAGCGCTGCAAAAGCTCAAGGCCGACCTCGCGGCACAAGAAGCGGCGCTTCTCTCGGAGCTCTCCGGCGCCGACGCGACGCCGACTTCGTGAAGACGCTTTAACGAATTTTCGAGGCCCCGAGCGCGGCCACGATGAGGGCGCTCGCCACATCGGCCCGCTCCGCACTCACGAGGTCATCGGCCGACACGCGCAGGCGCGGCACCTTCACCTCACCGCGTGTCACCATTGCCTTGTCGGGGCCCGGCACGAGCTCCACGAGCACGACGCCCGAGGCGCCGATCACCGCGAGCCACGTCTTGCCGTCAGGACGCGTGATGGGCACGCAAACGGCGCCCTTCCCGGCGAGCGAATGGGCGAGCCTGGCCTCGGGCTCCGGGAGCTCCGGCACAGGCCCGTCGAGGCGCAGGCCGAAATGAACGGCCGACGCAGGGTCGTCCGCCGTCGCAGCCGCATCCCGCACCGCCGACGTGAGGCTCTCCGCGAGCGGCGGCTCCCGCTCGATCCGCGCGAAATCGGCCGGGTCGAGGCGCAGGAGGAAACGGCGCATCGAGCGGGCCGCGGCCTGCACGTACGATTGCTCCATCGAGGCCCGCCGCAGGATGCCCTCCGCCTCGCGGTTTTTCCGGGCCTTGCAAAGCTCGGCCGCGCCGCCGAGCACGGCCGCAGGCGGGGGCGGCGGCTCGGCCCGCGCAGCCGGCGCGTCGCGGTAGGCGTGGCGATGAAACCCCGCGCCCGTGGGCGGGAGCGCGAGCACGAGCGAGAGGCTCCCAAGCTCGGTCTCGGGCGTCCGCGCAGCCGCGGCAAACGCGTCGCGCAGGGTCGAGAGCCGGTTCGGGTGCGCCGTCAAGAGGACGTGATCCTCCGCGGAGACCGTGAGCACCACGCGATACGCGCGCACCTCGCGCGCGCCCATCGACCAGCGATCGGCCTCGCCCACGAGCTCGACCGCGCTGCGCTCGACGAGCGCCGACAGCTCGGCCTCGCCCCTCGCGTCGAGCAGGCTCCTCGCGCCCGCAGCGAGCGCACTGCCTTCGGAGAGCATCGCGGCTAGATCTTCCGGCCCGTCATGAACTTGCGGGCCTGGAGCTCCGCCTCGGCCTCCGCGATGGCCTCGGCCTCGTGCTGCGCGGCCGTGCGGAGCGCGCCTGCGCCGGGGTTGTCGACGCGCACGCGCTGGTCGGTCGTGGCCGCCTCGGCCATCACGGCCGCCGTGTGCCGGACGTCGTCGTAGGGCTTGGCGAGGTCGAAGATGACCTTCGTGTTGCCCTGGCTCAGGTTCGCGAGGGCCTCGAAGCGCCGCAGCTCCATCGCGCCCGGCGACTTCGAGAGGATCGAGGCGGCTTCGGCGAAGTTCTTCGCGCTCTCCACGTCGGCCTCGCTCTTGATGACCACGTACTTGCGGTCGCGCTCGGCGATCGCGACCTTCGCCAGAACCTCCTGCATCTGCGGCGGAAGCTGCACGTCCTGGAGGCCGATCAGCTCCACGTGCAAGCCCCACTGCGAGACCGTGCTCTCGACCTGCGTGCGCACCTTGGCCGCGACCTCCTCGCGATGCGCGAGAAGCTCGTCGAGGCGCGTCTCGCCGACGACGTCCCGGAGCACGACCTTCGCCCGATCCTTCACCGCGGCCTCATAGTTTTCCACGGCCAGCGTGGCCTTCTCGGGGTCGACGACGCGGTAATAGAGGACCGTGTCGACCATGGTCGTCACGTTGTCGCGCGTGATCACCATTTGCCGCAAAAGGTCGCGGTTTTTCGTGCGCGTGTCGATCTTGCGGAGCGACTGGAAGCCGGGAAGGAAGAGCGTCACGCCGGGCTGCACCCGTCCGGAGAGCTTGCCGAGCGTGAAGCGCAGCGCGACCTCCCACTGGTTGATCTGCCGGAGGCCCGCGAGGAGATACGCGACGAGGAGAAACCCGAACACGAAGAGGAGCGGTTCCATGGTTTCGCCAATGTAACCGGCGAATCCGCGGCCACCACGGTCTATCGGTCGAATCGCACCCGATCCTCGAACGGCACGTCGGCCCCGACCTCGACGACCTCGCCGAGCCGGAAGGCCTGCTCGCCCGCCCCGCGCAGCGCATCGAGCGCAGCCGCCTCGGCCTCGGGCGCAACCACCACGACGAGGCCCACGCCGAGGTTGAACGTGCGGCGCATCTCGGCCTCCTCGACCGGCCCTTGCTCGACGATCACCCGGAAGATCGCCGGCCGCTCGTACACGGACAGGTCGAGCCGCGCGCCGAGGCCCTCCGGCAGGACACGCGGGAGGTTGCCCGGCAAGCCCCCGCCCGTGATGTGCGAGAGCCCGCGCACGGCCGCAGGCACCGCCGCGAGCAGCTCACGCACCGCGCGCGCGTAAATGCGCGTGGGCACGAGGAGCGCCTCGGCCGCGGTGCGCCCGAGCCCGGGGACCTCGTCGTGGATGCCGAGCCCCATTCGCTCGAACAGCACCTTGCGCGCCAGCGAATACCCGTTCGAGTGGAGCCCACTCGACGCGACGCCGAGCACGACATCACCGGCGCGCGCCTTCGTGCCATCGAGCATCTTCGCCCGCTCGACGACGCCCACCGCGAAGCCCGCGAGGTCGTACTCGCCCGCCGCGTACATGCCCGGGAGCTCGGCCGTCTCGCCGCCGAGCAGCGCGCAACCGGCGAGCTTGCAGCCCTCGGCGATGCCCCGCACGACGGCCTCGCCCACGTCGAGCTCGAGCGTCCCGGTGGCGAAATAGTCCAGGAAAAACAGGGGGCGCGCGCCGACGGTGATGACGTCGTTCACGCACATCGCGACGAGGTCCTGGCCCACGGTGTCGTGCACGTTCGCGGCGAACGCGACCTTGAGCTTCGTGCCGACGCCGTCCGTTCCGCTCACGAGGATCGGGTCGACGAGCCCGCTCGGCAGGGCGCAGAGGCCCGCGAAGCCGCCGACGTCGGCGACGACCTCGGGGATGCGCGTCGGGCGCGCGAGCTTTTTGATGCGCTCGACGAGGGCGTCTCCCCGGTCGATGTCCACGCCGGCCTGGCTGTAGGTGATGGGCATGGCGCCGGAATGTCACAGCTTGGGGCGAGGTGCTAGGGTTCGTCGCCGCCATGACCGATGCTTCCTCCCGCCCGCCCGTTCTCGTCGCCGCCGCCGTCCTCGTCGAGGAGGGGCGCGTCCTGCTCACCCAGCGCAAACGCGGCACGCACCTCGCAGGCGCCTGGGAGTTCCCCGGCGGCAAGGTCGAGCCCGGCGAAGACCCGCGCGCGGCCCTCGTGCGCGAGCTACGCGAGGAGATCGGCATGGAGGTCTCGGTCGGGGATCCCGTCGAGGTGACGTTTCACCGATACCCGGAAAAATCCGTGCTGCTCCTGTTCTTTGCAGTGACGCGCGCGCCGGGATCCCCCGATCCGCAGGCGCTCGACGTCGCCGACGTGAAGTGGGCCGGGCCGGGCGACCTTCACGACGAGCTCTTCCCGCCGGCGGACGTCGCGATCCTGTCGAAGGTGCGGGCCCTGCTCGCGCCCCATCGGTAAACGGAGCACACGACCGGCCCGAACAGCGGTATCCTGCCCCCGCGATGAAAGAAACCGGGCAAGGAGCGCCGCGCGAGGCATCCGTGGTGGTCGTCGGCGCGGGGCTCAGCGGCCTCGTGGCGGCGCGAAAGCTCGCAGCCGCGGGCGTCTCGGTCGTGGTGCTGGAGGCGCGGGACCGGGTCGGCGGCCGGACGCTGAGCCACACGACGGCGCAGGGCAACCGCGTGGATCTCGGCGCGCAATGGATTGGCCCCACGCAGGACCGAATGACGAAGCTCGTCGCCGAGCTCGGCCTGTCGCCGTTCAAGCAATGGGGCGACGGCAAGAAGGTGCTCTCGCTCGGCGGGACGCTGACGACGTACAAGACCTCGATCCCGAGCCTGTCCTTGATCGGCGCCGTCGACCTCGGGATCACGATCCAGCGCATCGAGACGCTCGTGAAGGAGGTGCCGATCGACGATCCGCTCTCCGCGCCGAAGGCGCTCGAATGGGACGGGACCACGGTCGAGGCGTGGAAACGCAAGAACGTGAAGACCCGCGGCGCCAAAGCGATGCTCGACACGGCCGTGCGGGCGGTCTTCGCGGCGGAGCCGTCGGAGCTGTCCCTCCTGTTTTTCCTGTATTACCTGCGCCAGGGCGGCGGGCTCATGCGCTTGACGGAAGTCGAGAATGGCGCGCAGGAGACGCGCCTCGCGGAGGGGTTTCAGGAGGTCTCGAACCGGCTCGCGCGTGGGCTCGGCGAGGAGCGGGTGGTCCTCGGCGCGCCGGTGCGGCGCATCGCGCAGGACGCGGAGGGCGCGACCGTGGTCTCGGACGCGGGCACGTGGCGGTGCAAGCGGGTGATCGTGGCGATACCGCCCGCGCTCGCGGGGCGCATCGATTACGAGCCGGCCCTGCCCGCGTCGCGGGATCAGCTCACGCAGCGGTCGCCGATGGGCAGCGTGATCAAATGCGTGGCGACGTACGCGTCTCCGTTCTGGCGGCAAGCGGGATATTCGGGCGAGGCGCTCTCCGACGTGGGCTCCGTCAAGCTCGCCTTCGACGATTCTCCCGAGGACGGCTCGCACGGCGCGCTCGTCGGATTCTTCATGGGCAAGGACGCGCGCGCCATGAGCGGAAAGAATCCCGAGGAACGAAAAAAAGCCGCCGTCGACTCCTTCACGCGTTTCTTCGGGCCGAGCGCGGCCGCGCCGATCGATTACGTCGATCAGGACTGGCCCGCCGAGCGCTGGTCGCGTGGCTGTTATTCGATGGTCCTCGGCCCGGGCGTGCTCACCGCGCACGCCGCGGCGCTTCGCGCGCCCGTGGGACGTGTCCACTGGGCCGGGACGGAGACGGCGCGCGTGTGGACGGGGTACATGGAAGGCGCTCTCGAAGCCGGCGAGCGCGCCTCGGACGAGGTGCTCGCCGTCCTCGGCTGACCCGATTCAACGCCTCCGCATGGGCTCGGGCTCGCGCGGGGTGCCGTCCGGCGCCGAGACGAAATACAGGAGCCCGCGGCGCGGATCATGAATGCCCGCCGCCCGCTCGACGAAGGGCGTCAGCGGCGAGACCACGACGAGCCGAAGCATACGCCGCGCCTCGGCTTCGAGCAACGCGTCGTCGACCAGCTTGCGCGGGATGTCCGAGAGCGCACCGCGCAAAATCGGCATGGGCACGCCGGGCGCATTGCGATACGCCCCGTAGAGCCGCCCCATCGCCGCGAGGATCGAGGAAATCACGTCCGGGTCGGGCGCCTTGCCGCGCGAAGCGAGCAATCGTTGCGCATGAAGGAGGACATCCCCGAGTTCGCGAATCTCCATCTTTCGGAGAATTTCGTTCATCTCGTCGAGCGGCGTCCGGAGCCTCCGGCTCCCGGGGGCCGAGCGCGGCTCCGTCGAGAGCACATGCACCACGCCCGCGGGCTCGGGCGGAATCGAGAAATAATCCGGCGCCATCGGGCGCATCGCGGACCGAGGCGCATACCGCTCGGATACGGGCTGCGCCGTCTCGGCCGATGCCGCCGTCACCGTGCCCAGGCGCAACGTGCGGAGCGGCGAACGCGTCTTCGTCCCTGCCTCGTTGTTCATCGGTCCTCTTCGTCAAGCAATGAGCAATGGCCCGACGCCCATTTCTCCGATGCTCGGCCCGCCCAGCTCGACCGCAGCCACGAGGCAAAAAGTCGAGCTCGCTTGGAGGCCGTCCCCGTCGAATGTCGCGCTAGTGCCCAGCCTTGACCGAAGAGGCAGCAAGGGCGCGCGACCGCTCGTCGCGCCTCCGCTTGACGTGTTCACCCGCAAGGAAAGGCAAGAGCGCGAATCCACCCGGGGCCACGATCGCCACCACCCAAAGAACGATACGGAGCCAGGGCGCCATGAACGGGTGCCCATTGCAGCGGCCGTGCCACGCAGGGTGTCGCCGTCGTGCACGACGCTTCGCACCGCCTCAAGAAGACCGCGCCTCTTCCTCGTCCGCAGCGAGGGACCGCTCGACCGCAGCGCGCGCCTCGGCGCTGTCCGCGCGGGGCAGCCGGATTCGAAAGCGCGCACCCCCGAGCGGCGACGTCGTGGCCTCGATCGTCCCTCCATGATCGACGACGATTTTCTTCACGATGGTGAGCCCGAGCCCCGTGCCGTCGCGCTTCGTCGTCACGTAAGGATCAAAGAGGACGTCGCGCACCTCGGCCGAAATGCCCGGCCCGTCGTCGTCCACGTCGACGACGTACGAGCCGCCCACGGCCCGCGCCGCGACCACGACCCGCCCCCAGGAGCCCTCGCTCTTGCCGGCGCGCTTGCGCGCATCCCGGAGCGCCTGCGCCGCATTCTGCACGACGTTCGTGAGCACGCGGTGGAGCATTTCCCGATCGAGGACCGCGGGCATCGAGCCCTCGGGCACGTCGAAGCGGAGATCGACCTTCGAGAGGAGCGCCTCCTCGTCGAAGGTCCTGCCCCCCTCCGTCCGCGCCGAGAAATGGTCGCGTTGCTCGCGCAGGAAGGAGCCGAGGTCGACGGGCGCGAGGTCCGCCCGCGGCAGCCGCGCGAAGCTCGAAAACTCACCGACAAGGCGGCGGAGCGTGCCCACCTCCTCCTCGACGACTTCCAGCGTGGTCTGCACGATGCGGCGGTAATCAGGGTCGTCGCCGGCATAGCGGCGATGGCATTCCTGCACGGCGAGCTGGATCGGCGTGAGCGGATTCTTGATTTCGTGCGCAAGGTGCCGCGCCATCTTCTGCCATTCGCTCATGCGGCGCAGAAACTCGACCCGGGCGCGGCTCTCGTCGAGCTCCTCCAGCATTCGATTGAACGCGCGCCCGAGGTCGCCGACCTCGTCGTCCCCCGTCACGGCGACCCGCACCGTCAGATCACCCGCTGCCACGGGCCGCGTCGCCGCCGCGAGCTCGGCGATCCGCCGCGTTACCGGCCGCGCGACCACGATGCCGGCGAGCGCGGCGAGCAAGATCAAGAGACCAAACAAAAGGCCAAACGCCCGCGTATACGTCCGATCGACGTACTCCTCGCGGTGATGTCGTTCGATCTGATGATAGGCCTGGACGAACTCCTGCGCGGATTCCATCTCGGCAAACCGCGCGTTTGGCGCGGCAAACGTGGCGACGAGGAAAGGGCCCTCGTCCTCGGAGGCCTCGCCGAGCGGCCTGCGCACGAGCAACGTGCGCTCGGCGGCCGGATCCACGGGCCGCTCCCGCTCGTGTTTGCCGAGGAGCGCCCCCGAAGCATCCTCGATTTTGAGCGAGACGAGCGATGGATGCGCCGCGAATTCGCGCGCGAGCTCCGCGGCGACCCGCTCCCCTTCCCCCGCCTTCGCCACGCGCGAAAGCTCCGGCCGCATCGCAATGGCGTCGGCCTCGTATCGCATGCCTTGTTTGATCGTCTTGGCGAGGTCCGCATACACGCCGAGCGCCCGGTCGAGGTGCGCGCCGAACTCCGGCTGAAACGCGGTCGCGCTGACGCGGGCCACCATCGCCCGCGCCATGAGCAGCGCGGCGACGAGCGGGATGACGGCGGTCACGAGCACCGCGAGGACGACGCGGCGCTCGATCTTTCGTGTCTTGATGAGGGGAGCGGGGCGGGGAGGATTCGGTGGGCCGGACACGGACGCGATACTAGTTCGCTCCGTCCTCGATGGCGCGCTCGACGGCGGCGTGCACCGGAGAAACCTCCGACGCGGGCTTCTGCACGTCGAAGCTCACCGGCGGCACCACGCCGCGCGGCAGCCACGTCTCCTGCTCGTGGCGCGAGGCGTCGGGCTTGCGCGCCGGCAGGATGCGCCCATCCGGCTGGAAGCGCTCGAGCTCTTCGGTCACGCGCCGCAGATACGACTGCTTGATGTGGAACGGCATGAACGCGCTCTTGAACCCCGAGACGAGGATCGTCTTGATGTCCCGGAGCGACATGCCCATCTTCGTGTGGCAGAGCCAGAGCTCGTTCGACACCGTCGTGTCCGTCACGAGCCGGTTGTCCGTGTTCACCGTGACGCGCAAACCGAGGTTGTAATAGAGCTTCAGCGGGTGCGACGCGAGATCACGCACCGCGCCGGTCTGCACGTTCGACGACGGGCAGGCTTCGAGCGGGATGCGGTGATCGTTCACGTAATGCAGGAGGTCGCCGTTCTCGCGCAGGCGGCAGCCGTGGCCGATGCGATGCGCGCCGCAGACGTGGATCGCCTGCGCGATCGACTCGGGGCCGTACGCCTCGCCCGCATGGATCGTGCAGTTGATGTTGTTGTCGCGGACGAGCTGGAAGGCGGCCTTGTGGTGCTTGGCGGGGTTGTCGTACTCGGCGCCGGCGAGGTCGAAGCCGACGACGCCGCGGTTCTTGTACGCCACCGCGAGCTCGGCCATCTCCAGCGAGGAGTGCGGCGAGATGTTGCGGATGCCGCACACGATGACCGCGCTCTCGATGCCGAGGTTGTCATGCGCGGCGCGCAGGCCCGCGAGCACCGCCTCGACGACGCTCGTGAGCTTGAGCCCGAGCCGCGTGTGGAGCATCGGCGCGTAACGAACCTCCATGTAGCGGACGTTCTCGCGCGCCGCGTCCTCGGCGAGCTCGTAGGCGGCACGGAAGAGCGCCTCCTCGGTCTGCAGGACGCGCAGCGTGACGTCGAACGCCTTCAGGTACTCGACGAGCGAGCCCGTGTTTTGCCCGAGCCGCATCGCACGCCGGAGCTCGGCCGGGTCGTACGACGGCATGTCGACGCCGTGTTTCTTGGCGAGGTCGATGATCGTCTCGAGTCGCAGCGAGCCGTCGAGATGGACGTGGAGGTCCGTCTTCGGGAGCTGCTGGAAGAACTCGAGGGGCAGCGTACTTACGCTACCCGTCGCTGTATCTGTCTCCATGGTGAAGTGTTACACGGACAGCGCTGCAAGGGGAGGCCGATCCGCCCGGCCCGGCCAGCGTCAAGCGGACGGCGAGCGCTCCTTGCGCGGCGCGTCTCCGTCCAGGTCGCCGACCGAGGTCCTCAGCGTTACGAGCGCCGCGAGCAAAAACGCCGCCCCGAGCACGACGAACATGCTCCAGAGCGGCAGCGAAAGGCGCGCGCCCCCGAGCTCCTGCGTCATGGCCATCTCGACGCGATCGGGGTTGTACCCGAGCACCACGCGTTTCCCTACGAACGTGAACGGTAGCCCACGGCCGCCGAGCTCCTCGAAGAGCTTTTTGTCCCGCTCCAGATCGGCGATCGTTTGCGGCGCCTTCATGCAGCTCGCGAGGGCGTCGGCTTCGAGGCCCGCCGTCGGAGCGATGAGCTTGGGGAGGGCCTCGCGCGTGAGCTGCTCGGGTTCGGCTGCGTAGAGCTGATCGGCGACGGCCTCGCGTTTTGCCGTGGGCACGCAGAGGTACACGAGCGCCGCGGGCTCCGCGCCCGGGTGGCCCGAGAGCGGCATCATCTTGCGCACGAGCGTCACGCGGTCGCCGTACTTCTCGGCGACGCCGTGCAGCACGGGGTGCATCCGCCGGCAGAAGGGGCACTCGAAATCGGTGAACCCGACGATCGTGACCTTGCCCGGGGCTTGCTCGGCCTGAATCACCGCGGGCAGCGGCGGCTCGACGGGATACCGGCCCCACACGAACGGCACGACCACCGCGAGCATCGCGGCCGTGACCCACGCGGTCGTGACGGACCTGCGTTGCGGCAAGAGGACGCTGCCTTCGTCCTTCCACGCGCGGATCGCGATCCACACGGAGGTCAACGCGATGACGATCGCAGAGAGGTCGACCGCGACGCACCAGGCGCAGAACGCGCCGATCTCGGTCTTTTGCAGCCACAGGAGGAAGGCCGCGAAGAGGCCGCCGGGCACGGCGAGCGAAGCGACGAGCACGTGCTGGGATTTGCGCCGAGCGACGAGGGTCAGGCCAAAGAGGAGCGCGTACGCCGCGAGGCCGAGGCTCGGCAGCGGGGCGAGGCCGAACAGGCGCGACCAGGGGGACATGCGCACCGCGAAGCAGCCCGATGTCACGCCGCAGAACGCGGGATCGCCCGCGTTCGTGTACTCGACGACGAGCGCAGCCGAAGCGGCGATCGCGACGAGCAGGGGCAAACGGAGCAAAAGAACGGGCAACGTGCGCATCGGCTCATGTTTTGCACAAGCGCCGTCCTTTCGCAGCCGGCTTGGTTCGGGACATGCTAGGAAACCGCTCACCGCGTGCCCCCAGACGCGAACAGGAGGGGGTTTGGGGCGTAGCTCGGCTCGTCCGAGCGTAGCCTCGAGCGTTGAGTTGAAAGGAATGTCCGGCCTCCGGGCTCCACGACCCATGACGTCGATCGGCCGCGTAACCATCGCCGAGGTGCTCGCCGAGCACAGTCGCCCGCTGCACATCCACGAGATCGCCAGCCGGCTCGGGCTCACGGAGGGCGCCTACGAGCCGCTCCGGCGCGTGCTCGACGATCTGTGCTGGGACGGAAGCGTCATCGCCTTGCCCGGCCAGCGCTTTCGCCTCGCTGTCGCGCGCGCCCGCGAGGAGCGGCGCGGCAAGGAGCACGAGGGGACGCTGAACGTGAACCCGCGCGGCTTCGGGTTCGTCACGGTGCTCGACCTGCCCGACGACGTCTTCGTGCCGCAAGAGGCGATGGCCGGCGCGCTGCACGGCGACACGGTGGCGATCCGCGTGGTGACGACGTCACGCCGGGGCATCGAGGGCGCGGTGGTGCGCGTGGTGAAGCGCAAGACGACGCGCGTCGCGGGCGTCCTGCGCAAGCGCGGGCGGAGCGCGTGGATCGAGCCCGACGACTCGCGGCTGCGCGGCCCGATCGTCCTGAAATCCGAGCCTCGCATGAAGCTCGAAGACGGCCTCGCCGCCGTCGCCACGATCACGCGCTTCCCGGAGATGCCCGACGAGAATCCCGAGGGCGTGCTCGAAGCCGTGCTCGGCGTGCCCGGCGATCCAAACGTGGAGGTCGCCAAGGTGCTCGTGCGCGAGGCGATCGAGGAAGAGCATTCGGCCGAGGCGATCGCGGAGGCGGAGGGCTTCGGCGACGAGGTGCCGCACGAGGCGCTCGCCGGCCGCGAGGATCTGACGCACCTGCCGCTGCCGACGATCGACCCGGAGGACGCGCGCGATCACGACGACGCCGTATGGGCCGTGCGGAAGGAGGACGGCTCGTACCGCGCTTGGATCGCGATCGCGGACGTGTCGCATTACGTGCGGCCCGGGACGGCGCTCGACGCGGGCGCGATGGGGCGCGGCAACTCGATCTACCTGCCGGATCGGGCGATCCCGATGCTGCCGCGCGCGCTCTCCTCGAACCTGTGCTCGCTCGTGCCGAACGTCACGCGCCTCTGCTTGTGCGTGGAGATCGACCTCGACGCGACGGGGACCGTGCTGGGCGCGCGGATCTTCGAAGGCTTCATGCGTTCGCGCGCAGCCCTCACGTATCCGGCCGTGGCGCGCGCGCTCGGGCTCGCGAAGCACGCGGTGGCGAACCCCGACGCCGAGGCGATGCGCGACGACCTCGAAGTGCTGTGGGAGCTCTCGCGGCAGCTCCGCGCGCGGCGCATGCGGCGCGGCGCGCTCGACTTTGATCTGCCCGAGGCGAAGGTCGTGCTCGACGTGGAGACGGGTGCGCCGCTCGACGTGGAGAAACGCGCCCACGATCCCGGCGTGAAGAAGGCGTACGAGCTCATCGAGGAGTTCATGCTCCTCGCGAACGAGACGGTCGCGCGGGAGCTCGTGACACGAAACACGCCGGCGATCTTCCGGGTCCACGCGCCGCCGAACCCGGAGCGGCTCGAGCGCTTCGTCACGATGTGCGAGACGCTCGACGTGGGCTTCGAGCTCGAAGACGCCTCGGATCCGAAGAAGCTCGCGACGTTCCTGAAGCGCATCGCGAACCATCCGCAAAAGCAGGTGCTGCACTCGCTGCTGCTCCGCGCGATGAAACAAGCGGTCTACGACGTGGGCAACGGCGGCCACTTCGGCCTCGCGTCGACGGCGTACCTGCACTTCACCTCGCCGATCCGCCGCTATCCGGACCTCGTCGTGCATCGGGCGATGCGCGCGCTGCTCCAGAAAGAGCGCATCGACACGAGTGCCGAAGCCGAGGAAAAGCTGCGCCTCGCCGCGTCGACCGCGTCCGACTGCGAGCGCCGCGCGATGGACATCGAGCGCGAGGTCGTCGACCTCTACCGCGCGCTCTTCATGCGCGCGCACATCGGCGAGATCTACGAAGGCACGGTGACGGCCGTCGTGGGCACGGGCCTCTTCGTGGCGATCGACAGCCCGTTCGTGGACGTGCTCGTGCGCCTCGACGCGCTCGGCCCCGACGGCTACGAGGTCGACGAGACGGGCCTCTACGTGACGGGCACGCGCAGCGGCGAGCAGATCAAGCTCGGCGACTCGATGCTCGTGCAAATCGAGGATGTCGCCGTGCTACGTCGCTCGATCTACGGCCGGCGCGTGATCGCGGTGGAAGAGGAAGGCGCGCCTCCGCCGAAGCGCAAGGTCCGCCGGACGGCGTCGACGAACGGCCAGGACAAACGCGCCCGCGGCAAGGCGGAAAAGGTGTCGACGAAAGGTCGCGCCGCACGCGGCGGCGCGGATGGCTCGAAAAAGACGAAAACGAAGAAGGTCGCAAAGTCGAAAAAGACGCGGCGTTAACCGCCGCGTGTATCCTCGCTCGACGCGCGATAGAGCGGCGAGAGGCCCCCGCGCTCCGCGTACGGCTGCAGGTAGCGGAGCGACACGTTCGCGCTCGGCAAGAAGCGGTGATAACGCTTCTCCGGGATCACGAGCGCGTCGCCCGGACCCACCCATATGCGCATCCAGCGCTCGTCGGCCGCGCGCACGTCGTAGACGCCCTCGCCTTCGAGGAAAAGCCGCACCTCGGCGCCGATGTGCAAATGCTCGTCGATCTCGCGCGCGATCGTCGCTTCGTCGCGCGGGTTCGCCACGCTGAGCCGGACGTCGTCCTGCTTGGTAAAACCACGGTCGGCCCGAATGCGTTCGAGGAGCGGCTGCATCGATCCTGAATCGAATGCCTCGGCGAAGATCCCCTCGGCCCGCAGCTCCTCGGGGCTGCAAACGCGCTCACTCGGGCTCATCCACACCGCTCGCATCGCATCCTCCGTACGATCCCCCCCAAATCATCCCGCCCGGACGGAGGCGCGGCGTCAAGGACCTAACGCCGGATCAACCAGAAGAAGCCGATGACGCTGAGGACGAGGACGAAGGCCGCAAAGAGGAGCACCACACCATCGGTGAGGCTCCAGCCAGACTCGGGGGCCGGCGTGGCCGAGCGCTGAGGCCGGAGCGGACGCGAGGCATCGTCCTCCACGGGCGTCGGCTCCGGCGCCGCGGCCGCAGAAGGCGTCTCGTCCTCCGCCATGGGCGGCGGGGGCGCGTCTTCGGGCCGCATCGGCTCATCCGCGCACCGCGACAGCTCCGCGAGCGCCTCGGCCGCGGGATACTCGAACACCACGACATTGCGGCCCATCGCGAGGGTTTGTCCGGACCGCCAGGTGACGTCGGTCGGGCCGAGCGGCGCGCCTTCGAGGAGCGCGGCCTTCGAGCCGAGGTCCCGCACGAGCAGGTGCTCGCCCTTGAGGCCCACTTCCACGTGACGGAATGCGGTGTCTGGATCGTCGAGCGGGAGGTCGACTTCCCGCGCGCGGCCGAGCACGTACCGCCTCCCCGCGTCCGTGAGCGCGAGCGTCTTGCCCTCATCGGGCCCCGACACGACGACGAGCTTCGGCCCCGCGTCCTCGCCTTGCGCGGCGAGCCCACGCGCGACGAGGTCGAGCGCCAGCGCCTTCGTCGTCGCAGGCGTCGCGCGCGCGGTCGCGAGCGGATCGATCTTCACTTCGAGCCACACGCGGCCGAGGCGAAAGAGCTCTCCCGATCGGAGGACACGCGGCGATTGCGGCGGCAAGAGCACGGAGCCGAGCGCCGTGCCGTTCGTGCTGCCCTCGTCGACGATCACGTACTCGTGGCCGCGTTGCCGGATCGAGGCGTGACGGAGGCTTACGCTGGGGTCGGGGAGGCGGAGATCGGAGCCTTCGCCGCGGCCGATGAACACGCGCGGCATGTCGAAGGTGAGCGCGAGGTCGTCGCCCGTCGCCGATGCCCGCACCGTGATCGTGACTGCCATGAAACCTCGGGCGAACGCGCGGCGAGAGGCTCTGCCGCGCGTGCCTTCAGGCGCCGATGCTCCGGCGCACGCGCTCCACGGCGTTGCCGAGCTGGCGCATCGTCTGCTCCTGAATGCGCGCCGCCTCCTCGATCTTCTTGGAGGCGTCGAGGAGCTGCTCGAAGCCGCGGTTCTGGTTGCGCTGCGACGCGTTCAGGTTGTTCACCATCGCGGAGATCTGCTCGATCGAGCTCGTCATCTGCCGGCCGCCGCGGGCCTGCTCCTGGCTCGAACGCTCCACGTGCTGCGTGATCGTGCGCATCTTCTCGGCGCTCTTCATGATGAGCTCCGAGCCGCGCGCCTGCTCGGCCGTGGCCGCGGCGATCTGCTGCACGGTCTCGGCGATGCGGCCGATCGCGTCGGTGACCTGCTTCGAGCCCTTGGCCTGCTCGACCGTGGCGCGCGCGATGGCGCGCACCATGTTCGTGCTCTTCTGCGAGCTGTCGAGGATCTTCTTCAGCGCGCGCTCGGCTTCGTTCGAGACCTCGACGCCGCGGTCGACGTTGTGCGCGCCGCGCTCGACGGCGGCGATTGCGTTCTTCGACTCGGCCTGGATCGTCTTGATGAGGTCCGCGATCTCCTTGGTGCTGCCGCCCGCGCGATCGGCGAGCTCCTTGATCTCGTCGGCGACGACGGCGAAGCCTTTTCCGTGCTCGCCGGCCTGCGCCGAGAGGATCGCGGCGTTCAGCGCGAGCAGGTTCGTCTGCTCGGCGACGTCGTCGATGACCGCGAGGATCTGGCCGATCGCCTCGATGCGGAAGCCGAGGTTCGAGATGACGCTCACCGCCTCCTGGCTCGACTCCTTGATGCGGTAGATCTCGCTGATCGTCTTCAGGATCGCCTCGGCGCCCTTCTCGGCGTCCATGGCGACCTCCTCGGACAGACGCGCCGTCTCGTTCGCGTTCGACTGAACCTGATCGATGGACACGTCCATCTGGTTCATCGAGGAGCTCGTCTCCTCGGCCGTCAGCGAGAGGCCGTCGACGTTCTTCGCGACCTCGCGGATCGAGTAGGCCATCTCCTCGATCGAGGAGACCGTCTCGCGCACGCTCGCCGCGAGCTCACCGACGTTCTCCGCGACCTCGTCGCTCGTCGCCGTCATCTCGAGGATGCTCGACGAGGACTCTTCCGCGCTCGTCGCGAGCATCTCGATCGACTGCGAGAAGGTCGACAACGAGGCGTTGATGTCGCGCGCGTGCGCCGTCGCCTGCTCGGCCGAGGAGAGCACGGTGCCGAGGCCATCGCCGAGCCGCGGCAGGTACTCGTCGATGACGCCGAGCGCCTCACCGAGCTCCGCGCGCCGCTTCTGCTCGCGTTGCTCCGAGCCGCTGAGGCGCTCGCCGATCGACGCGAGCTCCATGTAGATCCGCGCGACCTCGGGCTTCGCGCCCACGGGCGCGCGAACACGCTCGCCTTCACCGGCGCGTTGCACGGCGGTGACGATCTCGCCTTCGAGGATCTGCATCGCCTCGGCGAGCTCGGCGCGGCGCTTCTGCTCGCGCTGCTCGGCCTGGGTGAGGCGCTCGCCGATCGAGGTGAGCTCCATGAAGATGCGCGCCACCTCCGGCTTCGCGCCGGGCGGGGGACGGACACGCTCACCCTCGGCGACGCGCTGGACCGCGTCGATCACGTCGGCCTCGACGTTCGCGAGCGTCTCGGCGAGCTCGCCCTTGCGCTGGGTCTCGCGCTGCTCGGCGGTCTGCGCGCGCTGCTCGGCGGCGGAGAGACCTTGCTCCGCGGCGATCGCGCGCTGCTCGGCGGCCGAGATTCGCGCTTCGAGCGACTGGAGCCGCTGCTCGGCGCTGCCGGCGCGCTGCTCGGCGACGTTCGCGCGCTCCTCGGCGAACTGGACCTTCTTGTCCGCGTCTTTCGTCGCGTCGCGGACCACCTCGGCGACGCCCGAGAGCTCCGCGTAGATGCGCGCCATGTCGGGCTTCGCGCCTGCCGGAGCGCGCACGCGCTCGCCGGACGCGGCGCGACCGAGGGCTTCGATCACCTCGTCGACGTTCACGCTGCTCGTGCCTGCGTTCTGTTCGAGCTTCGCGACCTCTTCGTTGAGCTCCGAGGTCTTCTTCGAGAGACGCTGGATCTCCTCGTAGACGTCCGCGAGCTCTCCGGTCACGCCTTCGGGCAACGCCGGCTTCTTGCCGCGGGCTGCGGCCTTCAGCGCGTCGACGAGCCCGCCGAGCTTGACGTTCGCGCCCTGCGACGCGCTGGCGACGAACATCGCGACCGCGGCGCCGAGGCCTATCAGGTAGAAGAGCTCGGACGTGAAGTCCTTGAGGAGAGACTTCGTTCCGATGCCGAAGAGGACGGCGGCGACGAGGACGACGGCGGGGGGGCCGAGCTGCCTTGAGTTCATGGTCTGACGCGGCTTGCGGGTGGCGCGGATCGGGCGACGCTCCGGCCGAGGGGCAGGCGCGAGCCGACACGCGAACGCTCGCCGAGGTTAAGAGCGCCGGGGCCTCCGGTGCAAGGAGAGGGATCATTTCCTCGCGATCGAGGCCTAGGACCCGCCCCGATGGCCGGCCCCCTCGCCGCCCCTGCGCCTTGAATCCCCCGCCCCCTCGGTGTTTTTCGCCGGCGTGCTGTAGTCCGGCGAGGTCCCGAAGGGCTTGTCGTATCCGCGACGATGCGGAGGTCTGCGGGTCGGGCCACCGTCGTTCGATCCGATGAACGTGCCGCACCCCACAAGCATCCCGGAAAGAAGCAGCAACCCGACGAGTCTCCTCATGGATGAGCCCTCCCTGCGCTGATGTCGGACCCCGAACTCCGTGGACGTCGGCGGCCCGGGGCACCCTACGGCGCGGGTGTAGAATTTTTTGCCGCATGAAGCCTCACGCGCAAGGGACGTTGCAGCGCGAGAGCGCGGCTGCGCCTATGATGCGGGCCGTTCTGAGGCTTCTTCGCCCGTGACCCTCGCTGCCCGGCTGCTCCTCGCCTTCGGCCTCGTCGCCATCTTCGCCGCGGCGCTCGTGGGTCTATCGCTGCGCGACGCCTCGCGTCAGATCATCGAGAGCGACTTCGAGGACCGGATCGAGGCCGCCGCGATGGGCGTGCGTCGCGAGCTCGCGCGGGAGGCGCGCGAACTCGAAGGGTTGCTCGGGCCGTTCTGCGCACACGACACGTTCGTGGACAAAGCGCACCTCCTGCTCGAACGCGCGCGGGGCGACGAGGCCGCGATCGAGTCGGACGCGCGGATCTCGATGCGGCACTTCGTCCCCGATCAAGCGCGCGCGCTCGGGCTCGACGACCTCGTGCTCGTCACCGACAAGGGCCTGATCCTGGCTGCCTCGGACGTCTCGCGCACGGGCACGAAGGCCCCCGATCTCGCGAAGCTCTTGCGATCCCCGACGGGCGGCGCGCCGCGGCTCAGGCCCGATCCGAAGGGTGGCGAGGCTTCCCTCGAAGTGCACTGCGCGCGCTCGGGCGGCGGCGTCGAGATCGGGCTCGTCGGTGCGCGCCGCGTCGGCAAGATCCTCGAACGCATCGGCGCCTCGCACGGCGTCGAGCTGCGCGTCGAAGGGCCCGAGCGCGTGAAGACGGTGGGCGACGCGGTCGTCCGGCCGATCGACGTCGTCGAGGTCCCGGGCCTGCGCGTCGTGGCCATCGCCACGCGCGACAAGCTCCACGGCGCGCTCGCGAAGCTCGATCGCGCGATGCTCTTCGCCGGCTCCGTCGCGCTCGTGCTCGGCCTCGCCATCGCGTTCGTCCTCGCGCGGAGCCTCTCGCGCCCGCTCGTCGAGCTCGCCCGCGAGACACGCGAGGTCGTGGCCGGCGCGCCGCGCACCGTGAAGGGGCGCGGGGGCCGCGAGCTCACCGACCTCGCCGACGCCTGGAACCACACGATCGCCGAGCTCGCCGCGATCCGCAGGCGCCTCGCCGCGACGGAAAGGATCGCCGCGCAGCGCGAGGTCGCGCGGCAGATCGCGCACGAGATCAAGAACCCGCTCGCCCCGATCCGCGCCGCCGTCGAGACGCTGCGCAGGCTCCGCGCCCGCGAAGATCCCGCGTTCGACGAGTACTTCGAGGAGGCGACGGTCACGGTGCTGCAAGAGGTCCACCGGATCGCGAACATCGTCACCGAGTTCACCCGCTTCGCGCGTCTGCCCCCGCCGAACCCTGCGCCGATCGATCTCGTCTCCGTGGCGAAGGGCGTGGTCACGCTGCACGTCTCTGCGGGCGAAGGCGTCGAGCGCACGGGGACGCGGCGGGTCGAGCTTTCGTCCGAGCCGATCCCGAAGGTGATGGCCGACCGTGATCAGATGGTGCAGGTGCTGACGAACCTGATCCAGAACGGCCTCGACGCAGCGAGCGCCGTGCGTCCCGACCCGCGTGTGCTCGTGACGATCGGCCCGCTCGCGGAGAACAAGGTCCGCATCGTCGTGCGCGACAACGGCCCGGGCGTACCTGCGGAGATGGTGCCGCGGCTCTTCGAGGCGTACGCGACGACCAAGGAGAAGGGGACCGGCCTCGGCCTCGCGATCGTCCAGCGGATCGTGTTCGAACACGGCGGAGAAATCGCCTACCGCGAGGCGAAAAAGGGCGGCGCGGTCTTCGAGGTCTGGCTGCCCGTGTCGGGTCCGCCGCTGCTCGACAAACCGCCGACCCTCGAGACCACGCTCCGCGGGCCGGACAAGGCCGCCTAGAACCGGGGCCAAGCCCGGACGATTCCCCCTCGAGACGAAGCTAGCTTCGTGATCGCGCAGAGCGCCGAATCGTTCGGCGCCCTGGGGCCTCGGCGCTGGCGAGCGTCGATCGCCTCTGGCATGGTCCGGCCATGCGAAGTTCGACGGCACGCGTTGCGTTCGCCCTCTCGCTCGTGGCTCTCACCTCGCTCGCGCCGGGTTGCGGCGGCGCACCTCCGAAGCAGACGCGCACGTCGCGCCCGAAGCCTACGCTCGGCCCCACCACGAACCCCAAGCCCGCCGTCACGATCCAGGGCCCTGCGCTCTTGCCCTCGTACGTCCTCACGCGGCTCGACGACGAGAACACGTCGCCGTACGTCGCGCGACGCGGCGACGACACGCTCGTCTTCTACGACGCGCGCGGCCGCCTCTACACGCGCCTTTGCGGGCTGGAAGGGAAGCCCAGGACGGCCGAGCCCATCGACGTCGGCCCCGCCTCGGCCGAGATCCCCGTCGCGGCGATCGAGGCCGTCGGCGACGGCTACCTCGCCGCGTGGGTCGAGGGCATGAAGAGCAACGCCGCGGTGAAGATCCTGTCCCTCGACGCGACGGGGGCCGCGCGCGGCGCGCCCATCACGCTCGCGCAGTCGGCCGACGAGGTGAGCTGGGTCGAGATCGTCGCGGGCCCGAGCTCGGCGCTCGTCGTCTGGGAGGTGCCGCGCGACGACCACTTCGACGTGCTCGCAGCGCCCGTGACGCCCGGAAAAACCCCGTCCGCCGCCGTCGTCCTCGCGCACGACGCCCTCGGCTGGGATCTCGTCGCGACCGAACGCGGCGCCGCAATCGCGAGCGTCGTCGCCGGCGCAAACGGCGCGCAGAACGAGTCCGAACAAGGCCGCGTCGGTCGCGTGCTCTACGCCGACGTCGATCTCTCGGGGAAGGTCTCGGCGCCCGTCGTCGTGAACCCCGAGGCCACGGCGCAGAACGACATCATCGTGGGCCTCGCGGGCGGCCGCACGCTCATCGGCTGGACCGACGTCCGCAACATCGACTCCAGCGTGTACGTCGCGGCCGTCGAGCCCGGCGGCAAGATCGTCACGCCTCCGAAGCGCGCGACCACGCCGGTCGGCGAGCAGGCGCTCGTCTCGCTCGTCTCGGGCGCGGGCGCGGGCAAACGCGCGCTGCTCGCGTGGGAGGATCTCCTGCGATCGCCGCGCGATGGACGCCTCATCCACCTCGCCACGATGGACCCCGACGGCAAGCTCGGCGCCGAGCGCGCGACGCTCGTCTTCAGCGCGAGCGGCCCGCCCGACATCACCGCCGACGGCGACGGCTTCGCCGCGCTCACGCTCGCGCCCGCCTCGACCGGCGCGGGCCCGCTGCCCAAGGACGCGCCGATCTGGCCTGCGTTCGTGCGCTTCGGCCCGGACCTCCAGATCCGCGCCTCCGAGCCCGTGCGCGCCGAGCCCTTCGCGAGCAGCGAGGGCATCCCCTACCTCACGCGAAGTTTGTCCTGCCACGCCGGCGCTTGCATGATGCTCGCGTCGAGCGAGGGCTCGCCCGCGACACTCGCGGCGGTCGGCTTGCCCGTGCGGCAGAGCCCCTGGCGCGCGCCGGCGTCGCGGGATCCCGAGGAGACCCCGCCGCGCCCGCTCGGCGTCACGGCCCTCTACGACGGCGAGCACCTTGCCCGCGTGGCCGCGACGGAGCGTCCCTCCGGCGGCTCGCTCGCCGCGTGGGTCACCTACCACATCGAAGCGAACAACGACCGCGACGGCGGCAAGCCTGCGCGCAAGGACGACCCGCTCGCCACCGTCGGGGTGCGCGCCATCTCCGCGGCCGGCGTTCCTGGAAAAACCCAGGTTCTCTCCCGCCGCGCGCTCTCGATCGGCGGCGTCGCGATCGCCTCCGCGCCGGGCGGCAAGACCGAGGAGAGCGCGCTCGTCTGGGCCTCACGCGACAAGAACGAAGCGCAGGTCCAGATCGCCAAGCTCGGCCCCGAGGGCGACAAACTCGCGCAAAAACCGCTCACCACGATCGCGCGCAAGCCGAGCAAGGATGGCGTTCCGAGCGAGGTCTCCGACGTCGCCGTCGCCTACGCGCCTCCGTCGGATCCGGGCAAGACCGACGACGGCTTCATCGTCGCGTGGGTCGACACGCGCGACGGCAACGCCGAGGTCTACGCCGCGCGCGTCGATCGCACGCTGCGCAAGGTCGTCCAGGACCGACGCATCACCGAGGCCCCCGGCGACTCGGCCGAGGTGCAGATCGCGGTGCGCGGCAAGGAGACGTTCCTCGTGTGGTCGGATGCGCGCAGCAACCCCGACGAGGGCGCCGGCGACATCCACGTCGTCCGCCTCGACACGCGCACGCTCCAGAAGGTCGGCCCCGAGACGCGCCTCTACGCTTCCCCCGCGCACTCGCGCTCGCCCTCGGTCACGCTCGCCGGCGATCGTGTGGTCGTCGCTTGGATCGAAGAGGCCGCCCCCGACGCGAAACCCGAAGCATCCGATGCAGGCGTACGCATCGCGATCCTCGATGAGCGCGGCATGCTCGCCGGCAGCCCTCGCCTCGTGCGGGGCGAAGAGCAGAGCGCGGTCACCTCCGTCGCCCTCGCGTGCGGGCCCTCGAAGTGCCGCGGCGTCCTCACCTCCGTGCTTCGCGACAGCATGCTCCTCGACGCGTTCGAGCTCTCGCCCGGCGCGCCCCCCGGACCGCTCAAGGCCCTCGCCGCGCTCACGGGCGGCGCCAACGCGGACGTGTCCCCTGCGTTCGCGGGCCGCGAGGGCACCTCGCTCTTCTTCGGCGACGACGCCATCGGCGGCACCGGCCGCGTCCGGTTCATGACGATCGGCTGGCCCTAGATCGTTCTCCTACCAATCCTCCGATCGCGCCCGCGGCGCGCCTCGCAGCTCGGCGAGCGCGTCCTCGGTCGAGAGGAGCACCTGCTCCGCCTCGTCCACGTGGTTCGGCCAGTGCGGGCTGAACCGCAGCACGCCGTCCGGGATCGCCGTGCTGATCCCGCGGGTGAGCAGCGCGCGCTGGAGCGCCACCACGTCGATGTCCTTCGGCGGCAGCACCGCGAGGATCCCGCTCCGCCGGTTCGCCTCGGGCGCGCGCAGGCTGGTGAAACCTCGCTCCACGAGCCCCGGCTCCACCGCGTCGCCCCAGCGCACCACGTGCGCGTGGATCGTCTCCACGCCGAGCTCGACCACGAGATCCACCGCCGCTTCGAGCCCCACGAGCCCGATCGCGTTGATGCAGCCGACCTCGAACACCTCCGCGCGCTTCTTGAACGGCCGGTCGTACCGCATGTGGCCCGGCCCTTCGAGCAGGAAGCGCACCGCGTCCTCGTGGCTCAACCACCCCGCGACGTGCGGTTGCAGCGCCTCCACGCGCTCCTTCCGCACGTACAGCATCCCCGTCCCCTCGGGGCCCATCAGCCACTTGTGCCCGCCCGAGGCCCAGTAATCGATGTCGAGCGCGCGCACGTCCACCGGCACCGCGCCCGTCGCCTGGATCCCGTCGACGAAGAGCTCCGCCCCGTGCGCGTGGCAGAGCCGCGCCATCTCCCCGAGCGGCATCCGTAACCCCGTCCGGAACTGCACCGCGCTCACCGCCACGAGCCGCGCGCCCTTCGCGAGCTCCTCCGCGAGCCGCCCGAGCCCTCGCTCGTCGCTCTCCTGGAAATCCGACAGCGGCAGGAACACAGGCTCCACGCCGAAGAGCTCCCCCGCGCGCATCCACGGCGTCACGTTCGCCGGGAACTCCCCTTCGAACAGGATCACCCGATCGCCGCGCTTCCACGGGAACGACAGCGCGATCGCCGTCACGCCCGACGACGTGTTCGGGAGGAACGCAATCTCCTCAACCGACGCGCCGACCAGCCGCGCGAGCTTCTCGCGTAGCCGCGCCCGCTGCGCCCCGTAGGTCCCGAAGGCTTGCGACCCGCGCCGTCCCCAGTCTGCGATCGCGTTTTGCATCGCGCGCCGCACGGGCCAGGACGGCGGCGAGATGGCCGCGTGGTTGCAATAGACGAGCGGCTCCAGATCCGGGAAATGCTCCCGATCACCGAGTTTTGCCGTGAATTTGACGTCGTCGCGACCCATGGGCGAGAGGATGCCCCTCCCCGAGGCCTCCTGGCAAGGCGCGGCGCTCGCGCACGGCGCGCGGCTCGGATACCCTCCCAGGCCGACGTGCGCGGCAACGACGGTGCTTACCGAGATCCGCTCCAGGGCTTGCGTACCCGTGTGCAGGACCTCGCTCGGGAGGTCGAAGAACGCGAGGCCACGCTGACCGACGCGCTCCTCGACCACCTGCCTCCCAAGCTCGCCGAAGCCCTCCGCGACGGCCGCGCCCGCGCGCGCCTCCCGGCGACCACCGAGGCCGAGCTCCTCGCCGCCGAGGCCACGCTCCTCGCCTATCGGGACGCCCTCGATCACGCGATCGATCTCGCGCCCGACCTCGAGGACGAGCAACGCGCGCTCCCCGAGGAGGCGCCCGATCCGCAGCTCTCGGGCTCGTTACGCCCCTTCATCGACCTCTTCATCGCCGGCATCGTCCTCGAGACCTGCGAGGCCGCCGAGCGTGGGCTCCGCCTGGCCGCGCTCGCCCTCGCCAAGGACGCCGAGGTCGAGGCCGAGACCAAGTACGCCTTTCGCGCCCGCTTCCACGCGCACGACGCGCCCTTCTCGATCCTCGCCCAAGTCGCCTACGCGCAAAACGACACCCCGGCCGAGGTCCATGTCTTCGTCACGACCTCCGTCGCCGCCGGAACACCGCCATTGCGGATTCGCCCCCAGACGTTCTTGCATGGTGTCGGCAAGGCGATCGGCCTCGTGCGCGAGGCGGAGGTCGGGGACGAACGTTTTGATGATTTGTTCTTCATCGAGGCCGAGCCCGACGACGCCAAACGCCTCCTCGGCCCCTCGGTGCGCAAGGCGCTCCTCGGCGTCGCCTCCTTCGACATCCCCGATCTCGACGTGCGCGGGGGCCGCGCCTTGCTCCACTTCCGCTTTGAGCCGAACGAGCGCCTCCTTCGCAACGCCACCCTCGCGCTCGCCGGCATCCGCAAATCCCCCGTCTCGGTCACGCTCCTGCGCTGATACCCGCGTCTTCCTTCGTTTTTCGCGTGGTACATTGCGCGCGATGAAGGCCGCCTCGAAGTGGAAATGTTTGGCGCTATCGTTCTCCATGGCCGCGATCCTGGGCGCCGCGGCATGTTCAAACGACCCGACCCCGACGCCGGAGCCCAAGCCGGCTGCATCCGCGGCGTCGAAGGGACGTGTCGAGTGGGTTCGTGCGACCGAGGGGGAGGACGTCGCGACGTCCGTGCGGCGCGAGATCGAGCGTGCTCGCAAGGACGGACGAGATCTCCTCGTCTACGTGGGCGCGACGTGGTGCGAGCCCTGCCAAAGGTTCCATCACGCGGCCGAGAAGGGGGAGCTCGACGACATCTTTCCTCGCCTGCGGATCCTCGAGTTCGACCTCGATCGTGACGCCGAGCGGCTCGCCGTTGCTGGTTACGCATCGCGCCTCATCCCCTTATTTGTCGCGCCAAACGATGACGGCACCGCCTCGGAGCGGCGCATCGAGGGCTCGGTCAAGGGCGAGGCGGCGGTCATGGAGATTGCGGGCCGGCTCCGCCGCATCTTGCCGCGCGCCTCGGCCGGCCCTACCGGCTGAGCCGCTCGCCATTCACGGACCCGCCACGGACCGAAGCGCCGGGCCGACTGCTACGTTCTTTTCGCACCCCTCGCGTCTCGAACGAAACCCGCGAGGGCTGTGGGGGTCTCTTTCGGTGCGCCCATCGCTTCCGCGCGGGGGGCGAAGGTTCGGCCGAGCCGATCATAACGATCACGTCAAAGGCCGCCGGCGCGTCATCGTTGCACGCGCCGCATCATCGAGATCTTCGGGAAGACGCGCGTGTTCCCTCGCGTTTTGCGCGCGTCTGCCGGTCACCGAGGCGAGCGCTTCGCCTCGGGAGGGGAGCGTGCGCGCATGCATCGATACGTAACACGAATTACAACCATGAGTTCCTTTGACAAACGGGGCGCGGGTTCGGTTCCATCAATAAAACCGTATTTTCCAGTGCCCAGGTTCGTCGGAACGGTGCATAGTAGGGGCGTGCTCGCCCAAAAGCATAACAGGGTGGACGTGGGGCCTGCGCCCGCCCGACGACAAACCAGGTTCCAGGTCCTGCAATCAACCACTTCCTTGATCCGGCACGTGGAGGGCCGGCGGGGTCGTCCGTGAGGATGTCCCGAAAGAAACGCCATGCCGCGACGAACCGTACCGGATCCTTTCGCAACGCAGGTGGGTGGCCGCATCCGTGAGCTTCGTCTGGAACGAGGCATGTCCCTGGCCGAGCTCGCGGACGCGAGCGAGCTGTCGAAGGGACACCTTTCCAGCGTCGAACACGGGCTCGCAGCCATCACGATCCAGACGATCTCCCGGCTCGCCCGGGGGCTCTCGCTGCCGCCCCTCTACTTGCTGACCTTCCCGGGGGAAGACGAGCGCGCGCACGCCGCGGAGCTCGTTCGCAAGCTCCCGACCGATCAGGTCCGCAAGCTCCGCCGTCAGCTCCAGGTGCAGCTCGGTCTGCGCAAACGCTGATCCCAGCGTATACCTCGTGCTGATCCCGTAATCGGGGCCGCCCTGAAAAGCGGCCCCGATTTTTTTAGGTCGACCGCGACGAACGGCGCTCGATCGGCATGACGCACGTTTCCCCGAAGCGCTCGACATCGATGTGCCGAACGCCGAAGCACGCCGATTGAACGGCGCAACGCTCGCACGCAGGGACCTTCCGGCGAAACTCGACCGGCCCGGGGATGGGTTTGCCCGAGATGACCCGTTCGTCGGCGCCGAACGCGCAGAGGGGCGGGCCGCAGGGCCCATCGAGCCCGCGTACCACGATCCCCAAGACAAACGCGCGATCGAGCGCCTTCCGCAGCGCGGCCCGGAGACGCGCGGGATCCGGCACGATCGTCCCGACGAGCGCACGATCGAACGGCATCGTCGGGTACGAGATCATGAGATGCATCAGGCTCGGATGGCGGCCGAACGTGTCGTGGATGAAATCGGGCAACGCCCCGAGCGCGTCGATGCCCTCCGCCGTCGTCACGGCGTTCAGCGCGACCGGGATGCCCGCGTCGAGCAGCGCATGGATGCCCCGCACGGTCCGCTCGTGCGTGCCGGGCGCTCGCGTGATGGCATCCGAGACCGCGGGATCGCCGCTATGGAGCGAGACGAACGCCTGCGTGACGCCCGCCTTCGCGAGGCGCGAGGCATACCCCGGCTTGCTCGCCTGGATGGCGTTCGTCTCGAGCGTCACCCCGGTAAAACCGAGCGCGCGCGCTCGCTCCACGTAACGAATGAGCTCGGGGTCGAGCATGGGCTCGCCGCCCGAGACGATGAGCGCGCGCGCGCCGGCCGCCCATAGGTCTTCGATCCATCGAACGACCTGCTCGGGCCCGTAGCGCCCCCAATCGCGGCCCTGCCAGCACATGCCGCAGTCCTGGTTGCAGCCGAAGCCCGTCCGCACGATACCCTCGGGCGGCTCGATACCCGCCACGATCTGGCGGAAGAAGCCGAGCGGCACACCCACGGGCAGACGCGCGAGCTCCTTTCCGAGCCCCGCGGCGCGCTCCCATCGCTCTTTCGTCGTCGCCACGACGAGTCGCGCCGCCATCGCCTCGAACGCCTTCGCCCACCGCGCGGCCTCCGGTACGCTCGGACAAACCTCCACCGTGGCTTTGCCCGCGGCCTTGTCCCAGCCGAGCCGCAGGCGCGCGATCGGATCCCGTTTCCCGAGCACGAGCTCGACGTGATGTTTGTCCGCATTCACGTCGAGCAGCGTGAGCCCGAACGCGGGCAGGTCCACGGGCAGCGACGGCGCGTTCACGATCGTCCGGGCGAGCTCGCGTTTCTTCGCGGCCGCCTCGCCCTCGACGCTCGGCGGATCCCGAAAGACGACGCCGGTTGTCTCGGCCACGTCCCGGCCGCGCGCGCGGCCCTTCGCGGCCATGGCGCGCTCGACGTCGTCCACCGTCACGAGCGCCGGATCGGCCGCGGACGAGACGAGCGCGAGCAGCGTCTCGAAGAGCGTGAGCTCGTCCCGGCCCCCGCTTCGCCGAATGGATGCGGCCGCGAGCTCGGCGATGGCACGGACACGTTTGTCCTGGAACCGCCATGGGCGCGCAGGCAGATACCCATAACGCGCGCTCGCGTCGTCCTCGGGGCTCTCGTAGGCGTCGGCGAGCAGGCCATCCCGCTCGGCGAGATAGTAGAGCGCCGTATCAGGATAAAGCCGCACGCGCGAGAGCAAGAGGTGCCCGCGAAGCTCGTGCATGCCGGTTTGTCGCATGCATGCAAGGTTTGTCCGGAGGTCCAAAAGCGTCGTCCACGGCGTGAACAGGATGAAGCCGAAGGCCGCATGCGAGAGATCCATCGCGGGCGCGTATTCGGTGTTCCAGCGGCGGAGCGCTTCGAGGAAGCGGACGAGCGTCTCCTGCGTCGCGCCTTTGTTGAAGCGATCGAGCTCGGGCTGGGAGAAGTTCTCCACGCCGACGAGGAAAGGCGCGAGGCGGATCGACGAGCGCCGCGCGGACGCGAGCGCGCGCGTGAAGCGGGTCGTGTTCTGGAGCCACCAGTCGGCGCGTGATTCGATGAGCAGCGTGAAGGGCCCGAGCTTTTCGGCCTCGGCCGCCTCGACGAGCTCGGTGAGGTAATAAAACGGGTTCTGGTCGCGCAGGACGAGCGCCTCGATCTCCGGCGCATTCGCGCGCAGATACCGGAGCTGGACGAGCGCCCACGCGAGCGCCTCGTCGCGCGATTTGTACTCGTAATGGTTGCCCGTCGTGCAGAACCCGCAGCCGCGGCCCGCGCCCTCGGGGATCTTCGTGCCCGCATAAAGCGGGTTCTCCCGCGCGTCGGCCTGGTACGGGCAGCCCGTGTTGCCCGTGATCGGAAACGAGGGAAACCGCGGGCGCGCGTCCGCGGTCGCGTACACGGGCCGGAGCAGCGGCGCATACCGCGGCAGCGGTTCATCCGGGAGCGCCCGGCCCGCGAGCGCGGAGAGGAGCGCGACCACCGCCTGTGGTTCTGCCGGACAAACGTGGTTCGCCGGCGCGTCCGAGAGGTCGTGCTCGCCGACGAGGCGGACGAACGTCGTTTCAGGCAATTCGCGGGCGAGCCGCGCGACGATCGCCGTGCTCCAGAGCCGCTCGTAAAGGATCGTCGGGTACGGGCGAAGCGCACGGACGAGCGCGTCCCAGGCCGCGCTCGCTTCTGCCTCTGCGCCGCGCGGCAGGTGCGCCACGACGAGGTCGCCCGGGATCCCCGCGGCACGCATCGCGCCCGCGATGTGGTGCAGCCCCACGTCGTCGAGGAACGAGCGGTCGCGATGGCTATGCAAGCTGAGGACGGCCGCCGGGAGCGCGCCTTCGCCGCGCGCATCTTGGGCAGGCAGAGAGAGGGGCGGCACACCCGCCTCGCGAACGAGCGGCAAGGATCGCATCGGGGCCCGGAAGCCAGTAGGCTACACCGGGTGCGGCAGCCCGTCATCCTCCTCGGCACAGGCGACGTCTCGCTCGCGGCGGCGGATGGGGACGTGCTCGTCGAGCCCGAAGGCGGCGGCCTCGAAGCGATCGAGGCGCTCTTGGCCCGGAGCCCGCGCGCGGCCGTCGTGACCTCGGGGGGAGACGAAGGTTTTTTCCGGGCGAGCCTGTGCCTCGAACGGGGCGTGAAGGCGGTGATCCTGCGCCGCGGTGCGTTCTCCGAGGCGCAGGAAAAGGAGCTCGCCGCGCGGGCGCGGAGCTTCGGGCACGAGCTCTTCCTGCACGATGATTCGCGCGGATACCGGCGCGTGCGCGCAGGCGGCGAGCGTGTGCAGGTGGGCGCGCCCGAGGTCGCCGCGTGGGAAACGGCGGCACGCGGAGCGCTTGGGCAAAGCAGGCGGGCGGCCGCGATCGGTCTCGACGTGGATCCCGCCTGGGAAGAGGCCGCAGAGACCGCGGAGCCGCTGCCCATGGACGCGCCCGTGCCGGGTTTGTCCGAGAACCTGGAGGAGGTCGCGTTCACGAACGGGGACAAACCCGTGCTGTATCTGGTGGTCCCCGCCCGCTCGCTCGAAGCCGCGCGCGCGCGGCACCCAGGCGCGGCGATGGCCCTCGCGCGCGCGGAGGCGGCGCCGCTCGCGGTCGAGGGCGCGACGGGCCGGCGCATCGAAGGCGCCTCGGGCGAGGCGACCGTGCATGCGTTTTTCTCGACCGACCCGGATCTCGCCGCGCGCGCGGCATCGCTCTGGGAGCAGGGTTCGTCCCGGAACGCTCTCGTGATCGGCGAGCTGCTCGGCTATCCGCCCTGCTGCACGGCCGCGTTCGTGGCGCTCGCCGATCGCCGGAACAACGCGGCGCTCGTGTACGTCACGGCCGCGCGCACCCGCGCGCTCGGCGCGTCGTTTCATCCGCTGCTCGACGTGGCCGTGCGGCGCGTCGTCCCCTTCACCCCGTGCTCGTTCGGCTGCGAACGCGCCGCGGCCGTGGCCTCGCGTGTCGTCGCCGCGCTCCCGCGCGTGCAAGCCGAGGCGCTCACCCGCGCGCTTACGCGGCCCGTGCTTTACCTCGACGAGGCGCGGGCCGTCGCGCTCGAAGGCGCCCGGGTGGACGGCGCCGCGCTCTCCTTCGAATCCGCGGTTTTCCTCCCCGCCCCGGCCCCGCTCGACCCCGACGGCGAGATGTTCGCGCGAAAGCTCTTGGGGGCATTCTTCAAGGGCGGCGGCACGCTCGTGTGCACGGACGATGGATTCGAGGTACGCAGCGCGTCGTTCACGCGGCGCCTCGGACGAACCTCGCCGCGGCTCGGGGTGCTCTTGCCGTTCGGCAGGCTGTCCGGGTAAACCTCAGCCGAGATAGCCCGAACCGCCCGGAGCCACGTCCACGCGCCCTCGCTGGCCGCCCGGAGCCATCGCCGCTTGGTTGCGCCGCCCCACGGGCCGCGGCGGGATTTCGAGCAGGTACTTCGTCACGGTCGCCTTGTCGTACCGCCGCGACATCCAGAAAAGGTCGTACTCGTTGATCTTGTCGAGCGTGCGGATGCCGAGCTCGCCCATGCGCGCGAGGATTCGATTGCGCGACGCATCGATCACGTCGCGTTTCTCCTCCCATTTCATTCCGCCGATCTCGTCGTACGCGAGCGTCACCTGACCTGTCTTCAATCGGTCGAAGCCCGGGCGCAGCACGATGCCGGCGTCCTCCGGGTCGACGCCCATGCCGGGGAACAGGTAAAACCCCTGGAAACAGCCGACGATGTCGATCTCCTCGGCGAGCGTCTCCACGAGGTGCACCGTGGCGTCGACGTCCTCCTCGGTCTCGTGGAAATAGCCGGAGATGAAATTGACGCGGTTGATGATGCCGGCACGATGCGTATTCTGCAGCGTCTCGATGATGTCCCGCGAGAGCAGGCCCTTCTTCATCAATTCGAGGATCTTGTCGCTGCCGCTCTCGGCGCCGTAATTGAGCAGGAGGCAGCCGGATTCGCGCATGAGCGCGGCGAGCTCGGCGGAGATGTCGGTGGGGCGGCAGGAGTCGGTCCATTGCAGGCCCGCCTTCGAATCGACGAGCCGCCGGCACATGCGTTCGAGCAGGCGCGGGCTCACGTTGACGAGGTTGTTCAGGAACATGAAGTCCCGCACCCCGTATCGCTCCGCGAGGGCCATGAGCTCGTCCGCGGTCTTCTCCGGCGACTGGACGTCGAGCCACTCCTTGGCGCTGCAAAATTCGCATTTCGCCGTGCACCCCTTCACGAATCCATAAGGGAGATACACGAAGGGCTCGATGGGCTCGCCGTGGTAGAGGCCGTCCCGCGCGAGGGCGTCGAGCAGGCGCTCGGTGGGTTTGCCGCGGTAGAGGTCGAACGGGACGTCGTCGAAATCGGGCCGCGGCATGGCGTTGAGGTGCGAGCGAATGAGCTTGTTTTTCGTGACGCTCTCGCCCTCGCGGGACCAGACGCCCGGAATGTCGGCCGCGCGGCGATCCCGGTACGCTTCGAGGTGCAAGAGGCCGAGGAGCGGGACCTCGCCGTCGCCGTCGACCACGTAATCGAACGTTTTCGAGGTGCCGAGCGCGCGGTCGCCGTCGACCTGGTCCCGCTCGCCGCCGAGCACCGTGGGAAACCCCGTCCGCTCCTTGACGAGCCGCGCGAGGCACGCCGCGATGTTCATCTGGAAATGGCCGAAGTAATCGACGATGGAGAACCCGACCAGCGCGCGGCGGCCGGATGCAGCGGCGGCCACGAGCTCCGGGCCGAAGGAATTCCACATGTGCTCGGCCGCCGCCGCGACGGCGGGGCTCTCGGCGCCGGCGAGCCAGCCGTCGACGGCGGCGTCGTCCACGAAGCCATCGAGCCGGTCGTCGGCGTGCGAGATCTGCAAGTCGAAGATGCGCGTGGAAAAACCGTGGCCGCGGGTGAACGCCGCGAGCCGCGCAGCCGCGAGCGAGGGCAATTCGAGCTCGTCGTAGCTGTTGCGATAACGCGGGACGTGCACGAGGACCATTTCGATCGGTCGGTTCGTCGCACGCGTCGCATATCGTTCGACGCTCGCCTGCGCAAGGGCGACGGACGCCGCGGCGCCGGCGAGCGAGGCCGGCGAGGGCGTCTCCGCAATGCGGGGCGCCGCCAAGGCGTGGCGCGTCGCGACTTCCAAGGGGTTCGGGACGACGTCGAGCCGCACGGGGCCGTCCCGAAGGAGCGCCTTTCGCGTCAGCGATGCGCCCTGCTTGCTCCAGCGACAAACCAGCGCGCCGCGTCGCATGACGACCTCGACCTCGAAGGGCCCCTCGCCCTGCATCTCCTCGTCGAGATCGACCTCGACGACGACGTCGCCGATACGCGCGTGGCAGACGAGCCGATCGGCGCCGACGGCCGCGACGGCCTCGGTCACTTCGAGCCCCCGCGCGGCGCCCGGAACGACCGCGTCCGCGAGCGCGAACGGGCCGGCGGCGAGGCGAGCGAGCCGCGCCGCGACGTCGGCAGGAAGCTCGAACGGGATGCGCGCGCCCGCGACGAAAGGCGTGCGCGTCGAGGCCGCGCGCAGGATGCGGCGGCCCGCCGGCGCGCGTACGGACAAACCCACGAGCGCGCCCATCGATTCACGCCGCGCTTCCTCGACGAGCGCGAGGAACATCGGTTCGAGCACGAGCGCGCCCGCGTCGATCACGTCGGGAGACGCCGTGTCCCGAAGCGCCCGCGCGAGCGCCGTCGGGACGACGATACGAACGCCGGACGTCGCCGCGACGAGGGCACGCGCGGCGTCCTCCGGCACGTCCTCGCCAAGGACGAGGCAGCCGCCTTCGCCCGCGAGCTTGGCCGCGAGATCGGGCGCGCGGCGGACGGCTTCGGCCGCGGTCGTGGGCACGACACGCGCGGCGCGCGCGAGGCGCGCGAGGGGCGAGGCGACCCGAGGCGCCGATTCCGGCTTCCCGGCGACGGCGACGAGAAGAGCTTGCCGCTTGCCGTGCGCGTCCGTCATCCCGATCGACTCTACCACCACGAGGGGCGGAGGCGGATCACCACTCCACGACGAACGTGCAGCGAGGCGCGCCCTCGATGCGGCACCCCGGGACGTGCGTGATCGTGGCGCGTGGCTCGAACCGCTTCGCCATCCCGAGCACCATGCCGACCTCGGCCGCGCAGTCGTACGGCGTGTCGACGCTCATCTCGATCCGGCGGTCAGGGAGGGAAGCCCGGGCCACGGCGTAATGGCCGATGCCTTCGAGCGTCGTACCGTCCTTCGGGTCGAGCATCAGCCGGCCGCCGAGGCGATGCATGGCGTGGTAGGCGATGTCGATCGACGCGAGGGCCGCCTGGACGTCGCGGAGGTCCGGCGGGAAGGCGGCATTCGCCATGATGCTCTCGCCGCACTTGTAGAGCGCATTCGGGCCGATCTCGCGCTTGATGCTGGCGAGCGTGGCGAGCCAGTCGCGCAGCGAAAACCACTCGTCGACGAAGGACGCGCCGCCCTTGCCGTCGTCCACGCAGATGCCGTGCTGCACGAGGATGCGATGCGCGAGCCGAGGGAAATTCTCGAAGGCGACGATGAACGGCAAGACGCCGTTGCGATGAACCTCGACCGAGCTGGTGGAGAGCACCGGACCACCTCCCTTCTTTCTCGCCGCACGCGCCGCGCAGGCCGCAATGCTACCAGCGGAACCCAGCCCGCGCAGCCCGCTCGGCGTGGAGCGAGGCGCGGGCACGATCCCCGGCGCGGTAATAGTGCTCGGCGAGGACCCCGTCCCGCTCGCCCTTCTGCTCCAGCCACGCCGCGGCGAGCGCGTGTCCGAGCGCGCGATCGGCCTCGGTGAGCATGCCGTAGGCCGCCTCCCGCACGAGCGTGTGGCGAAAGGCGAGCTCTTGCTCCCCGGGAAAACGGCTGCCCGCGTGAGGCACGACGAAGCCACGATCGACGAGCACGCGGAGCCTGCCGCTCTCGGTCGTCGTGCGCGTGTGGCCGAGCAGCGCCGAGAGGCCGCCCGACCAGAAGACGTCGCCGAAGATGCTCGCCGCGCGCAAGGTGCGCCGCGCTTCCGCGTCGAGCGCGCCGATCTGCGTCTCCAGGAGCGAACGCGCCGAGGTGGGAAGCTCGTCGCCGCGCCCTTCGAGCGCAGCACGCGAGAGCTCTTCGACGACGAGCGGCAGGCCCGCCGCGCGCTCGACGACGCGATCCACACGCGCAGCCTCGGCCCGATCGCCGAGCCACCCGCGCGCAAGCTCGACCGCAGCCTTGCGCGGCAGCGGCGCGAGCGGCATCACCTGCGTGAACGTCACGCCGGCCGTGTGGCCGAACTCGTCGAAGAGCTCCGGCCGCGCGAGGGCGAGCACGAAGAGCGGGCGATCGTAAAGCTCGCAAAGGACGTCGCCGAGCGCGTGGATGGAGCGCGCGTCGCACCACTGGAGATCGTCGATGAGCAGGAGCGCCGGGCGCCCCGCGCGGGCCATGGCGAGCGCTTCGGCGCAATCGACCGAGGCGTCGGCCGTCAAGCGCCCCGCCTGCGTGATCGCCACGTTCGTGATCCCGCGCGCCCGCGCCTCGCGCACGAGCTCGCGCCCGAGCCGCGATTTGCCGATGCCCGGCGGACCCGTCACCAGCACCGCGCGCGGCGAGACCTCTTCGAGGCACGCTTCGAGCGCCGAGAGCAGCGCCCCAAGCTCGCGCTCCCGGCCCACGAAAGGCGCACCGAGGAGCATCACGGAGGCCTCGACGTACGTCCGCGCCGCCGTGATGTCGCGCATGCGCACCTCGCGCTCGGTGAGCGCAGGCGGCGCGCCCGAAGGTCGCTCCGAGACGGCCTCCTCGACGTCGATCGCGGCGAGCGCGCGAAGCACGGCCGCCGCGCTCTGCGGCCTCGACGCCGGGTCCTCGGTGAGCAGCCGCGCGACGAGATCGTCGAGCGCAGGCGGCACGTTCGGCACGATCGTGGAGAGGCGCGGCGCGGCCGTGTGCAGCACCGCGGAGAGGACCTCGCCCTCGCTCGCGCCCGCGAAGAGCCTGCGCTGCGCGATGCATTCGAAGAGCAGGCAGCCGAGCGCGAAGAGGTCCGTCCGCGCGTCGATCTCGCCTTCCCCGCGGGCCTGCTCGGGGGCCATGTACCCGAGCGTGCCGATGACGAGCCCGTCGCATGTCAACGCGCGCGCGGGGCTCGTCGCGCGGGCGATGCCGAAGTCGAGCAGGCGCGCATCGTCGGGCCTGCCCGCGGCGAGCAGGACGTTCTCCGGCTTCACGTCGCGGTGCACGATCCCGAGCGTGTGCACGGCCTCCAGCGCCTCGGCGACGCGCGTCGCGATGTGGATCGACTCGGAGATCGTGAGAGGCGCGGGCTCGGCGAGGCGCTCGGCGAGCGTCATACCTTCGAGCCACTCCATCACGAGGAACGGCTCACCCGCCTCGGTCGTACCGTGATCGAGGTACCGCACGATCGCTTGGTGATCGAGCGTCGCGAGGATGCTCGTCTCCCGCGCGAAACGCGCTGCGTCATCCGGCGTCGCGCCGCGGAGGATCTTGACCGCGACGGCCTTGCCCGTGACGCGATCGAGCGCGCGGAAGAGGCTCACCGACGCGCCGTGGGCGTCTCCGAGCAGCTCGTATCTCGCGCGTATCTCTCGATCCGCCATGGTGAGGGATGGGCCACCTCGCGCGCTTCGCGCCCCGCGACCACCCTTCGAGGGTAAGACGTTTTGCAGGCGATCGCGGCACTTTTTCCGGTCCGTCCGCACGCGCACACCGGGCCTCCGGCGCGCGCGGGTGTGCCTGACAAAGCTTGTGTCGGTTCTCGTGGCCTACTAGAAACGTCCCCCATGATGCGAGGCGCCCTGAGTGACATCACGAAGGCCGTCGGTCGGACTCCCGTCGTCAAGCTGAACAAGGTGACCGAGGGGATCGCGAGCGACATCTACGTCAAGTGCGAGTACCTGAACCCCGGCGGCAGCCACAAGGACAGGGTCGCCATCAACATGATCCGGGACGCCGAGGCGGCCGGTCTCAAGCCGGGCGGCACGATCGTCGAGGCGACGAGCGGCAACACCGGCGCGGCGCTCGCGATGAACGCGGCCGTCAAAGGCTACAAGTGCGTCTTCGTGATGCCCGACAAGATGTCGCAGGAGAAGGTCGACACCTTGCGCGCGTTCGGGGCGAAGGTCGTCGTTTGTCCCACGGCCGTCGAGCCCGATGATCCGCGCAGCTACTACCAGGTCGCCAAGCGCATCGCGGAGGAGACACCGAACTGCTTCTACGCGAACCAGTACCACAACCCCTCGAACCCGGGCGCGCACTACCTCTCGACGGGCCCCGAGATCTGGGAGCAGGTCGGCGAGGACCTCGACGTGTTCGTCGCGGGCATGGGCACGGGCGGCACGATCAGCGGCACGGGCAAGTACCTCCGCGAGAAGAAGGCCTCGATCAAGCTCGTCGGCGTCGATCCCGTGGGCTCGCTTTATTACGACTTCGTAAAGACGGGCCGCATCACGAAGCCCTTCAGCTACAAGGTCGAGGGCATCGGCGAGGACTTCTTCCCGAGCACGATGAACCTGGAGATCCTCGACGAGGTCATCCGCGTCGACGACAAGGAGTGTTTCCTCATGACGCGTGATCTCGTGCGTCTGGAGGGCCTGTTCGTCGGCGGATCCGGGGGCGCGGCCGTCGCGGGCGCGATCAAGTACGCGCGGCAGAGCGGGCGGAAGGAGAACATCCTGATCCTGCTGCCCGACGCGGCCTCGAAGTACCTCGGCAAGATCTTCAACGACAACTGGATGCGCTCGAACGGCTTCCTCGAAGAAGAGAAGAGCCTCGGCACAGTGCGTGATCTGCTCGCGGGCAAACCCCTCGGCGAGGTCGTCTCCGCGCGGCCGCAGGACCGGGTCGGCGAGGTCATCAGCAAGCTGAAGACCCACGGGATCAGCCAGATCCCCATCGTCGACGAGGGCAAGCTCTGCGGGCTCGTGCACGAGGTCGACCTGCTCCGTCACCTCGTCGGCGGCAAGGGCAGCCTCGACTCGCACATCAAGGAGCTCATCGAGAGCGAGTACGCGACGGTCACCGTCGACACGAAGGTCGAGCTCTTGAAGGGCGTGCTGAACGACGCGCGCGTCGCCATCGTCACCGACGGCACGAAGGTCGTCGGCATCATCTCGAAGATCGATCTGATCGACTACCTGGCGAAGCGCGCGGCCGAGCCCGCGGTCTGAGCCTCACCCACGATAGCCCTCCCTCTCCACGCGCCGGAGAGGGAGGGAGCACGGGACATCCTCTCAGCGGCCGCGCACCGTGGCGGCCGATTGTCCGAACAGAAGCTTTTTCGCCTCGTCGTCCATCGTCTGGCTCGGGTTCTGCACGAGCTCGCGGCCGACGTCGCGGCCGCGGTTGACCGCCGGGCGGGCCTCAATCGCGTCGAACCAGCGCTTCAAGTGCGGGAAATCATCGAGGTTTTGCCCCTGCGCCTTCCACGGCACGACCCACGGCCAGGCGGCCATGTCCGCGATCGAATAGTCGCCCGCGAGGTAGTCACGATCCGAGAGGCGTTTGTCCATGACGCCGTAGAGGCGGTTCACCTCCCGGGTATATCGATCGATCGCGTACTCGATCTTCTCGGGCGCATACATGCGGAAATGGTGAGCCTGGCCGGCCATGGGGCCGAGCCCGCCCATTTGCCAGAAGAGCCATTGCAATGTCTCGGCCCGGCCGCGCGCGTCCTTCGGCAGGAAGCGGCCGGTCTTCTCGGCGAGGTAGACCAGAATGGCGCCCGATTCGAAGACGCTGATCGGCGCGCCGCCGCCCTCGGGGTCGTGATCGACGATGGCGGGCATCCGGTTGTTCGGGCTGATCGCCAGGAACTCGGGCTTGAACTGGTCGCCGCGGCCGATGTTCACCGGGACGACCCGGTACGGGAGCCCCACCTCTTCGAGCAGGATCGTGACTTTGCGGCCGTTCGGCGTGGGCCAAAAATGAAGATCGATCATCGTGCCTCCTCGGGCGCCGCGGGCCGGCGCGAGGACATCTTACCCCCGCCGAGGGACGATGCACGGAGCCGGGCGTCCGGAGCTCAAAACTCACCCATGAATCCGAGCGCCGGATAGACGATGAAGCTATTGTGGTCGAGGTCGCGCACGGGCTTGGCGAGCACCTCCAAGGTGCCGCTCGAGATGAGCTGCACCAGCGTGAGCTCGAAACCGAAAAATACGTGCTTGTAGCCGACGGCCACGCCGCCCTGTCCGCCCACGTAAAACGCATTTCCGCCGAACGACGCGAGCTCCGTGCGGCCCGCGATCGCCTTCGAGACGACCTCCGGGATCGCGAGCTTCAGCGACGTGCCGAAATGCGTGTACATGAACCGCGGCCCGCCCCAGAGCCGATACCAGCTCCCGTGCGTGCCGAATGCGATCGGAATGTCGACCTGATACCGCGAAAAATCCTCGAGCTCGATGATCTGGAGCGTGTCTCCGAGCGGTAAAGGCAAGACGTAATAGCCGAGCCCTAGGCCGACCGTGGCGTCGACGCCGTGCCGCTCCTTGTTCAAGAATTGATACCGGCCGCCCAGGCGAATGGAGCTCGTGGCGAAGCGGAGCGAGATTTCGAGGTTGTCGACGGCCGTATAACCGACGCCGATGTGCGGCGTCACGGAAGGCGGGTTCAGGAAGAGACCGCCGGCCGCAGCGTAAATCTGATCGACTTCCGCCTGGGTGAGCTCGCGATCGTCGGCGGCATCGACGAGCACCGTGGCGACGTCGATGACGTCCGAAATCGGGCCTGTCGGCACCGAGACGTCCATCCCGATCTCCGCCTGCACGTGGCCTTTGGGCGCCACGTGCGCCGGCTGCATGCTGGAGAGCGCAGGCGCGCAGCCGGCAGCGAGAAAGGAGGCGAGAAGCGCACAAAAAGGCGTCGAGGTCGAGCGGAGGACAAGCACGACCCCGAAGGTATCAGGAAGGCAGCGAAGTCAGGAAGACGCGACGACCGGCGGGCTCGCCCCGAAGAGCGGCGCGAAGATTCGCGAGAGCGCGGCGCTCGCGTCCTCGAGCGACGGAGGCATCTTGCCCACCGCCGAGAGCCGAAGGATGCGGCCATGGACCGGGACGTCGAACGAGACCATCCCCTCGCCGCGCGTGATCTCCTCGATCACGTCATCGAAATGGGGCTCACCCGTCACGACGCCAAGCGCCGCGAGCCAGTCGTGGTCGTACCCGGCCCCGGCCCCGGCCACGAGGAGCCCCTCGTCGCTCGCGAGCGCCAGGGCCTTGATCCGGTTCCGCTCGATCACGGCTTCGAGATACAGGCTGGCCGCCTCCTGGATCATCTCGCTCCGTTTCCTGCGTCGTTCCTTCGTCATGTAGGACAACCTCCCGTCGCGTACGACACGACACTACCTTGGAGGCCTCGCCGCGGCCAAAAATGGAGCGATCGATCCGGAGGGGAACGATCCGAGGGCGTCATCCGAAAAACCGGAGGGGACCTCTTCCGCGCGAGGTGGCAAGGGTCGTGACCAGGCGCGAAGAATTTGCCGACGTTCCGTAAGGCGAGCACGCGCGAAGGGGCGAACGATCCGCATGTAGAAGGCTGGTAAGCCGCAAAGAGGAAGAATACGATGCTCGGGATGTCCTTCCCCGTCCCAGCCGCGCGCGCCTCGAGGCATGCCTGCCAAGCGCACGTGTACGGGAACGAAGATGCCCGGCCAGCCGCCCGGTGTGGTGCGCGTCGCTGACTATGCTGCCGGAGAAGATCCCCGAGCTCATCGCATCTCGATATCGCGTCGTTCACCCCATTGGCGAGGGGAACATGGGGACGGTGTACCTCGTCGAGCACGTGTACACCGGCGAAGAGCTGGCGATGAAGGTGCTGCAAGCGCACGTCGGCACCAATGCGAAGCTCGTCAAGCGCTTCAAGCGCGAGGCCTGGCTGCCCGCCCGGATCCGCAGCGATCACGTGGTGCGCGTGATCGACGCCGACGTCGCCGCCGAGCTCGGCAACGCGCCGTTCCTCGTGATGGAGCTGCTCCGCGGCTCGGATCTCGAAGCCTACGTGCAACGGATGCAAAAGGTGCCCGCCGCCGAGGTCGTGGGCATCTACTGGCAGGTCGCGGACGCGCTGAGCAAGGCGCACGCGCTCGGGATCGTCCATCGCGATCTCAAGCCCGAGAACATCTTCCTGCACGAGCACTACGACGGCCGCGTGATCGTGAAGGTGCTCGATTTCGGCATCTCGAAGATGGCCGGCGACGACGGCAACATCGAAGAGGCGCGCCTGACCCGCACGGGCGCGGTGCTCGGGACGCCGCTCTACATGCCGCCCGAGCAAGCCACCGGCGACACGCCGCGTGTGGGGCCCCCGGCGGACATGTGGGCGCTCGGGCTGATCGCGTTCCGGCTGCTCACGGGGCAGGTCTACTGGAAGGCCCACACGATGGCCGAGCTGCTCGTCGAGATCCTCACGCGGCCGATGGAGGCGCCGTCGGTCCGCGACGAGAGCCTGCCGACGTCGTTCGACGCGTGGTTCTTGCGCTCGTGTGATCGGGATCCGAAAAAGCGGTTCCCGACCGTGTGGGATCAGGTCAAGGCGCTGGCGGAGAGCCTCGGGATTGGGCCGCCGGAGAAGACCGAAGCGCAGCGGACGATGCTCACGGGCCAGGCGCCGAAGGTCGAAGGTGATCCGATCCGGATGACCGAGCACGCCGAGACGTTGCGCCCGCAGGCCCTGCCGAAGACGCCGAGCAACCCGCCGCCGGCGACGATGCCCTCGGGCGCGCTCGCGCGGTCGGAGCGGGAGCGGACGCACACGCGCCCCTCGTCACGCTCGCGGCACAACATGAAGAAGGTCGCCGAGGCCGAGGCGCAGGCAAAGGCCGAAGCCGAGGCGAAGGCGCAGCCGACAGCCGCGGCGAAGGGCTCGGAGCCGATGCAGGTGGGCATCGGGACGGTGCTGCGCGCGGGCACCGACACGCTGATGCCCGAGGGCGAGCGCCGGCAGCTCACGATCGTCTCGTACGAGCTTTTGCCCTCGACGGAGAACGCCTCGAAGCTCGATCCGCAGAAGCTGCGCGAGTCGATGAAGGAGTACGAGGACGCGTTCGCGCAGGTAATGAAGGGCTACAAGGGCCAGCCCGCGCAGCCGCTCGGCGAGGGACAGATCGCGTACTTCGGCTACCCGATCGCGCGCGAGGACGATGCGCGCAGGGCCGTGAGCGCAGCGCTCGAGCTCGTGGAGACGGCGCAGAAGCTGAACAGCCGCCACGACAAACCGCTGCTCGACGTGCGGGTCGGTGTGCACACGGGCCTCGTACTGACGTGGGAGATCGTCGACGACGCGGCGACGAGCAAGCCGGCCGCGATCGCGGGCGCGACGCCGACGATGGCCTGGCGCCTGGCGAACCTCGGGCGGCGCAACACGGTGCTCATCAGCGGGACGACGTACCGGCTCGTGCGCAACTACTACCAGTGCGCGAGCCTCGGCCTGCGCACGCTGAAGGGGTACGCGCAGCCGGTCGAGACGTACCAGGTGAGCGACGAGAGCGGCGCGAAGAGCCGCATCGAAGGCATGACGACGGGCCGGCTCACGCCCATGGTCGGCCGCGATCTGGAGCTCGGCCTGATGCTCGATCGCTGGGCCCGCGTGGAAGAGGGCTCGGGGCAGTTGCTCCTGATCTCGGGCGAGGCGGGCATCGGCAAGTCGCGCCTGACGCGCGTGTTCCGCGACAGACTCGAAGCGTCGCCCCACACCTGGGTCGAGACACGTTGCCTGCAAGATCAGCGCGACCGCTCGCTCTTCCCGATCGCAGGCCTCGTGAACCAGCTCTTCGTGCTGGTCCCGCGTGACAGCCCCGAGGAGAAGATCAGCAAGATCGAGCGCGCGCTCACGCACTACGGCTATCCGCTGCCGGAGGTGATGCCGATCTTCGGCGCGCTGCTCGGCCTGCCGGTCTGGCATCGCTACCCGCCGACGGCGATGAGCACGGAGGATCAACGCACGAAGCTGCAAGAGGTGCTCTTCAGCGCGATCGACTCGCTCGCGCGGCGCCGTCCGCTCGTGATCATGTTCGCGGATCTGCACTGGGCCGATCCCGCGACGCTCGCGATCCTCGGCGACATCGTGCACGACCTGCCGACCGTGAGCGTGATGCTGCTCGGAACAGCGCGCCCCGGGTTCGTCCCGCCGTGGCCCGCGCGCTCGCACGTCAGCACCGTCACGCTGAGCCGCCTCACGCCGAAGCGCGTGAAGATGATGGTCGAGGAGATCACGAAGGGGAAAGAGCTGCCCTCGGAGGTCTTCGATCAGCTCGTCGAAAAGACGGACGGCGTGCCGCTCTTCGTCGAGGAAGTGACGAAGATGCTGCTCGAATCGGGGCTGCTCGAGGAGCGCGGCGGTCGCTTCGAGCTCACGGGTCCGCTGCCCGCGTTCGCGATCCCCGCGACGCTGCGCGACTCGCTCATGGCGCGCCTCGACCGGCTCGGCTCAGCCAAACGCGTGGCGCAGCTCGGCGCGATCCTCGGCCGCGAGTTCACCTACGACCTCATCGAGGCCGTCTCGCCGATCGATCCGGCGACGCTCCAGCGCGAGCTCGATCGGCTCGTCGAAGCGGACGTGCTCTACCAGCGCGGCCGCATTCCGCGCGCGACGTACACGTTCAAGTACGTGCTCGTGCAGGACACGGCGTACGAGTCGTTGCTCCACAACACGCGCCAGGCCTACCACCGCAAGATCGCGCAGGTGCTCCTGCAGCGCTCGATGGCGGCCTCGCAGCTCGGCGACGCGAAGGGAAACCGTGATCCGAGCGCGAGCGGCAACCAGCCGTCGCAAGCGGGGAGCGGCGAGAAAAAGGTTCCCTCGGACGACCCTCGGCCGCCTCAAAAAGACGTGAAGGAAGTGCTACGCGGGCTCATGAAGGACAAACCCGAGGAGAGCCCGCTCGGCAACGTGAAGGACCTGAAGAAGCGTCCCTTTTAGCGAGACATGAAGGCAATTCGAGTCGATGCGTTCGGGCCCCCGGCCGAGGCGGTCCGTTTCCTCGAGGTGCCCGAGCCGGAATCGCCGCGCGAGGGCGAGATCACGGTCTCGGTCGAGGCGACGCCGATCAACCCGTCGGACCTCTTGATCCTGTCAGGCATCTACGGCGCGTTGCCGCGGCTGCCCACCGTGCCCGGGAAAGAAGGCGTGGGCCGCGTGATCGACGTGGGCCCAGGCGTGCGCGGGATCGAGCGTGGCATGCGCGTGCTCTTGCCGATCGGCGCGGGTGCGTGGCGCGAGCGGGTGAAGGTCCTCGCCGAGGACGTGATCCCCGCGCCGGAAGGCGTGCCGGCCGCGCAGCTCGCGATGGCGACGTTGAACCCGCTCGCTGCGCATTTCCTGCTGACGGCGCTCGTGAACCTCGGTCCCGGCGACTTCCTCGTACAGAACGCGGCGAGCTCCGCGATCGGCCGGTGGATCGTCACGCTCGCAAAGGAGCGCGGCATCAAGACGGTGAACGTGGTGCGGCGCGCGTCGCAGGTGAACGCACTGCGCGAGCTCGGCGCGAACGTGGTGCTCGTCGACGGCGCAGAGCTCGGCAAGCGCATCACGGCAGCGACGCGCGGCGCGTCGATCAAGCTCGGGCTCGACGCGGTCGCGGGCGGCGCGACGACACGCATCGCGGGTTGTCTCGGCCGCGGCGGCACGGTCGTGAGTTACGGGATGCTGAGCGGACAGCCGGGGCACATCGCGACGAACGACCTCGTGTTCCGCGACATCCATCTGCGTGGCTTCTGGCTCGCCTCGCACCTCGCGACGATCCCGAAGGAGGAGCTGCGCGAGCTGTGGAAGCGGCTCGCAGGCCTCGTCGCGAGCAGCGCCGTCGCCGTGCCGGTGGAGGCGACGTACACGCTCGATCGGATCAAGGAAGCCGTGACGCACGCCGAGCGCGAAGGCCGCAGCGGCAAGATCGTCCTCGTCCCGCAGGGCGGCTGATCAGGCGCGCGCGACGATCGCGGAGAGGAGCCGTCCGCTCTTCGCAGCGTCGCGCCGATACGAGAACCAGCGCTCGGCGTCGCACACGGTGCAGCCGCGGACATCGTCGATGCGCGCGGGCTCGACGCCCGCGGCCGTGAGCTGCGCGCGGACGATGCGGCGAAGATCGACGTGCACGCGCGCACGGCTGCGATCGACGACGTCGTCACCTGCGTTCGACGCGCCGAGGAGCGAGGCCGCGACGTCGTCGCCGACTTCGAAGCAACAGGACTCGATGTGCGGGCCGATCGCCGCGACGATGCTCGGCGAAGGCGCGAGGGTGCGAAGGACGGCGACGCCTGCGGTGGTCGCGTTCGCCACGGTGCCGCGCCAGCCGCTGTGCACGGCGACGACGGCGCCGCTCTTTCGATCGGCGAGCAAGACGGGCACGCAGTCGGCCGAACGCACGCCGCACGCGACGCCGTGCGTGCGCGAGGCGGTGATGTCGCCGTGGCGCTTCACGACCTCGTCGCGGTCTTCGGTGCCGTCGAGGATGTGCGCGTCGGTCCCGTGAACCTGGCTGAGGATGTAGAGGCGCGGCAGGGGCACACCCAGGGCCGCGGCGCAACGACGAATGTTCTCCTGCACGGCGGCCGGGTCGTCCCCGGTGGCGGCGGCGGCCACGTTGAGGGAGTCCCACGGGGGAAGGCTGACCCCGCCCGAGCGCGTGAAGAACGCGTGGCGAAAGCCCTCGGCGTCGAGAAGTGCCGAGAAAACAGGGCTCGGCGCGCCCGCCAGGGGGGGCCCGGAGGGGGGGGCGTCGAGGGGGCTGCCGAGGGCTTCGACTGGGGGGTTACCGGAATCCCGGGTTGGCGTGGGGCGTTGGGACGCCTGCTCTCCATTCGGGCTTTTCACGGATCTTCCTCGCCGGACGTGAGGCTGTCATGGACGAGCGAGGCCGGCGAGGTGATATTTTCCCGCTGAAGCTCCGATGCGCCCGCAAGACCCGAACATCGGCCGAGACATTCTGGGCGGTCAGTTCCAGATCCTGCAGAAGATCGGCTCGGGCGGGATGGGATCCGTCTACAAGGCCGCGCAACCGGCGATGAACCGGATGGTGGCCGTGAAGATCCTCCATCCGAAGCTCGCGAACCGCAAAGACCTCGTCTCGAGGTTCCGCCGCGAGGCGCGCGCGATGAGCCACCTGACGCACCCGAACACGGTGAAGGTGTTGCTCTACGGCGAGCTCGAGGACGGCTCGCTCTACATCGTGATGGAGTACCTGGAGGGGAAAAACCTCAACCAGATCGTCCGCAAAGAAGGGCCGATGGGCCTCGACCGCGCGATCCCGGTGCTCATCCAGGTCTGCGGCGCGCTGCAAGAGGCGCACTCGCAAGGCATCGTCCATCGCGACCTGAAGCCCGAGAACATCTTTTTGTCCACCAACGGAGGTCTGCGCGACTTCCCGAAGGTGCTCGACTTCGGCCTCGCGAAGGTCACCGAGCGCGAGCTGCGTCCAGGCTCCGTGATGCTCACGCAAGAGGGCATGGTCTTCGGGACGCCGGAGTTCATGTCGCCCGAGCAAGCCCAGGGCAAACCGCTCGACGCGCGCAGCGACATCTACTCGCTCGCGGTGATCCTCTACGAGATGCTCACCGGCAAGCTGCCGTTCGACGCGCGCACGCCGATGGAGTTCATCCAGCACCACGTGACGAAGCCGCCGCTCGCGCTGGAGACGCGCGTGCCGGGAAAGACCTTCCCGCAAGGGCTCGGCGCGGTGATCGCGAAGGCGCTCGAGAAACGGCCGGAGGATCGATACACGACGGCCGCGGACTTCGCCGACGCGCTGAAGCCGTACGCGCCGGGCGGAGGCAAGGGTTTCTCCGGGCTCTTCCCCGCGAGCAGCATGGAGGTGCTCGAGAAGGCGTCGCGCTCGCACGCCGAGCTCGCGCACGTGCCGGAGCAGAAGCCGGAGTCGCAGCGGCAGCCCCCGCCCGCGCCCGCGCCCACACCCGCGTCGTCGCGGCAGGGAGGAGGCGCGTCCGCGCCGGCGGCGATGGATGGCGCGCCCTCGAACCGCAAGCCGAACGGCGCGAATCCGATGACGAGCACGGGCAACCCGCTCTCGTCGCCAAGGCCGATGCCATCCCCCCACGCGGTCCGGCCGCCGACGAAGTCCGGGACCAATGAGGGTCCGTCTTCGCTGCGCATCGCGCCGCCGGTGTCGAGGCCGGCGCCAGCACCTGCGCCCGTCGTCGTGAAGGGCAGCCCATCGACGCTGACGCTCGTCGGCGTGGCGGTGGGCTTCTTGATCGTCGGCGTGCTCCTCGCGGTCATCGTCCTCAAGCTGCTCCGCTAGCGGACGATCTGAAGCGCGCTCGGCGTTTCCGAGACACCCACCATGCCGGCCGATCGCCCCTCCGAAGAGCAGAACGGTAGCGACGCTCGGAAGAGCGCGCCCTCCACGCCGAACGAGGTGAAGAGCGCGCCCTCCACGCCGAACGAGACGAAGGACACGAGCGACGACGAGCGCGAGAAGCGGCGCGCCGCGCGGAGGCGCAAGCGCACGATCCAACGATGGGTGCGGCGCGCGGGGATCACGATCGTGCTGCTCGCGGCAGCGGCGATGCTCGGCGTGGCGTTGACGATCCGGCACTACGAAGCGGACCTGCCGTCGACAGAGGAGCTGAAGAGCTACCGCCCGCCGCAGGTGACGCGCGTGATGGCGCGGGACGGTCAGGTCGTGCTCGGGGAGCTCTTCGTCGAGCGGCGCACGATCGTCGACGTCGAGGCGATGCCGGATCGCGTGCGCTATGCGGTGCTCGCCGCAGAGGACGCGTCGTTCTACGAGCACAAGGGCCTCGACTATCCGGGGATGCTGCGCGCGCTCTACAAGAACCTGCGCGGCGCGAGCGCGCGGCAGGGCGCGAGCACGATCACGCAGCAGGTCGTGAAGAACGTGCTGCTCACGTCGGAGCGCACGTTCGACCGGAAGATGAAGGAGGTCATCCTCGCGCGGCGCATCGAGCAGGAGCTCACGAAGAACGAGATCCTCGGGCTCTACCTGAATCACATCTACTTCGGGCACGGGCGCTACGGGATCGAGGAGGCTTGCCGGTACTACTTCGGCAAGTCGATCCGCGACGCGACGCTCGCGCAAGCCGCGCTGCTCGCAGGGATCGTGAAGGGGCCGAGCATCTACTCGCCGCGCGTAAGCCTGGAGCGCGCGAAGAAGCGGCGCGAGTACGTGCTCGGGCAGATGCTCGCGAAGGGCTTCGCGTCGGCGGAAGAGGTGGAGCGCGCGCGCGCGGAGGAGGTGAACCTCGCGCCCGCGCAGGAGGAGATGCGCGAGCTCGCGCCCGAGGTCGTCGAGGAGGCGAAGCGCACGTTGCGCGCGCTCGTCGGTCCGGATGCGGATCGCGGCGGCTACACGATCACGACGACGATCGATCCGACGATGCAGTCGAAGGCGCGCGGCGCCGTGCGCACGAGCCTCGACGGGTACTTGAAGCGGCACAACATGCTCGCGCCGCTCGCGCCGGGGAAACGCGAGCCGCCCGCGTTCGAGGGCGCGCCAAAGCCGAGCGGTCATCGCGTGTACGCGGGCGTCGTGACGGGGCATGACGACACGAAGGGGCTTTTGTTCGTGCGCATCGGCGCGCTCGCGGGCGCGGTCGATCTGCGCGGCAAGAGCCGGTACAACCCGAAGGATCTCTTGCCGAGCCAGTTCGCGAAGGTCGGCAAGGTGGTGCGCGTGAGCCTCGTGGATCCGAAGGAGGCCGCCGCGTCGGCCGCGGATCCGCGCCAAGGCGCGCCCGAGCCAGGGACGGAGGAGCCGGCGCTGGAGCCGGCGCCGAAGGAGAAGGCGCAGCCGGCGGGGCTACGGCTGGAGCTCGGGCCGCAGTCGGCGCTCGTGGCGATCGACGTCGCGTCGCGCGAGATCGTGGCGCTCGTCGGAGGGTACGAGGGCGTGCGCGGCGGGCTCGATCGGACGCTCTCGAGGAGGCAGCCGGGCTCGACGTTCAAGGCGTTCGTCTACGCGTACGGGATCCACACGCGCAAATTCACGCCGGCCACGCTGCTGGAGACGAACCCCGCGGCACTGAAGGGCTACCAGCCGAACAACTACGACGAGAGCGAAGGGAAGACGCCGGCACGTTTGCGCGAGGCGCTCGCGCACAGCGTCAACGTCGCGGCCGTGTGGTCGATCCAGGAGCTCGGCGCGGCGCACGTGATGGCGTTCGCGCAGGACCTCGGGATCGAGTCGAAGCTCGGCGCGGATCTGTCGCTCGCGCTCGGCGCCTACGAGGTGACGCCGCGCGAGATGGCCGCGGCGTACGCGGCGTTCGCAGCCGGTGGCGAGTACAAGAAGCCGCGGCTCATCACGCGGATCACCGGGCCGAACGGGGTCGACATCCCGCTCGGATCGGAGCCGGAGCCGGAGCCGAAGCGCATGCTCACCGAGGACGAGGCGTTCCTGGTGAACAGCCTGCTCCGGACCGTGGTGGAGCGAGGCACGGCGACACGCGCGAAGGCGCTCGATCGGTGGGTCGCAGGCAAGACCGGGACGAGCAACCAGTCGAAGGACGCGTGGTTCGTCGGCTACTCGATGGACATCGCGTGCGCGGTGTGGACGGGCTTCGACGATGCCGCGCCGCTCGGCGCGGGCGAGACGGGCGCGGTCGCGTCGTTGCCTGCGTTCGTGGACTTCATGCGCGAGGCGCACGCGGGCAAACCGAAGCGCGCGCCGACGGAGCCCGCGGGCCTCGAGCACAAGCGGATCGATCCGGAGACGGGCCTGCTCGCGTACGAGGGGCAGGAGAACGCGATCGACGAGGTGTTCCTGAGGGACACCGCACCCGACGCGGGCGTCGACGCCGCGCCGGACGGTGAGGCGGACGCGGAGACGGACGAGGCAGGCGCCACGGACGAGGGCGCGGAGGCGGGCGCGGAGGAGCCGCTCCCGGTCATCCCGGTGCCGACGCTGAAGCACGAGGGGCCGCCCGGCGAGGGCGAAGGGGATCACGCCAAGGAGCCTTGAGGCTCCGGCGTTCGTTCGAGCTCAAACGAGTTCGTCGATGGGGCCTGCGCCCTCGCGCAGGATGCGCACGTCGCCTTCGCTGAGGTCGACGATGGTCGTGGGCAGGTTGCCGCCGGCACCGGCGTCGAGGACGAGCTCGAGGGCGGGGAAGCGTTCCTTGATCTCCCAGGGATCGACCATGGGATCCTCGCCGGGCGGCGCGGCGGTGGTGCTGATGATCGGGCGCCCGAGTTCACGCACGAGCGCGAGCGTGACGGGGTTCGAAGGCACGCGGATGCCCACGGTCTTCTTGTTCATCTGCACGATCTTCGGCACTTCGCGCGTCGCTTGGAGCACAAAGCAATACGGACCGGGCAGGAAGCGCTTGAGCACGCGGTAGGCGGCGTTCTCGACGACCGCATACCGCGCGATGTCCCCGAGATCCGGGCAGATGAAGGCGAGGTTCTTGTCTCGCTGCATCCCCTTGATCTGGTAGAGCGTCTCGATCGCCTGCTTGTTGAAGAGGTCGCAGCCGAGCCCGTAGACGGTGTCCGTCGGGTAGCCGATGACGCCGCCCTTCTCCAGGATCTCGACGGCGCGCCGGATCTTGCGAGGCTCGGGGTGCTCGGGGTTGATGGGAAGGAGGATGCCCACGGGTACGGCTCGGGAAGGAAGGCCTGCGGCAGTGGGGCGCGGCTCGGCTCGTCCGAGCAACGCGCCCCCGGGCGTGACGAGGACCTAGTCCTTCAGCGCCTCGCTGCCACCGATGATCTCCATGAGCTCCTTGGTGATCGCAGCCTGACGCGCGCGGTTGTACTGGAGCGTCAGGCGCTCGACCATTTCCTTCGCGTTCTTCGTGGCCGCATCCATCGCCGTGAGCTTCGCGCCGAACTCGCTCGCCATCGACTCGTAGAGCGCGCGGAGAAGCGAGATGTCGACGTACATCGGCGCGAGTACGTCGAGCAGCGCCTCGCGGTTCGGCTCGAAGATGAACTCGGTCGCCGACGTCGCCTCGGCCTGCTCCCCTTCGGCGAGCGGACGAACGGGCAAGAGCCGCTCGACCACGACCTGCTGCGTGACCGCGCTCTTGAACTCGTTGTAGATGACGTAAATGCTGTCGATCTCGCCCTTGAGGAAGGGATCGAGGATCTCCTTGCCCACGCGCTGCGCCGTTTCGAGGGCGAGCTTCTCCCATACGCCCGGGAGGTAGCCGAGGTTCGGGGCGTTGCGACGGCTCATGTAGTCCCGGCCTTTGCGGCCGATGACCTTCATGATCACCTCCTGCCCCTGCTCGACGCGGCTCTTCCACTCGCGCTCGGCGCGCTTGTTGATGTTCGTGTTGAACGCGCCGCAGAGGCCACGATCACTCGTGAGGATCAGGAGCATCACGCGGCGCTCGGGGCGCTCGACGAGCAGCGGGTGGAGCGGGCGATCGAGGACGACGTCGGCCTCCGCCGGGACGCCTTGCCCGCCGTCCTGCGCGCTCGCCGCCCGCGCCGACGCCGTGATCGCCGCGAGGACCTCCTGCGTCTTGATGGCGTAGGGGCGCAGCTCCGTGATGCGCTGCTGGGCGCGGTTGAGCCGCGCGCCAGCAACCATCTTCATCGCGCGCGTGATCTTCTGCGTCGAGCGGACGCTGGTGATGCGCTTGCGGATCGCTTTGAGCGAAGGCACGGCTTACTTCGCTTTCTTGGCGGCCTTCTTCGGGGCCGCCTTGCCATCGGCCTTCGCCTCGGCCTTCGGGGCCTCGGCCTCCTCCTCCTCGACGGCAGGCTTCGACTTGCCGCCGGGGACGAAGTTCTTCTTGAAGGACTCGATCGCCTTGTTGATCTTCTTCTTGAGCTCGTCGTCGAGCGCCTTCTTCTCGGCGATCTCCGGCAAGAGCGTCGAGTGCTTCGACTCGAAGTACTTGTAGAGCTCCTCCTCGAACTGCGCGAGCGCCTCGACCGGCAGGTCGTCGACGTAGCCGTTGATGCCGGCGTAGATGATGAGGACCTGCTTCTCGACCGAGAGCGGGACGTACTGGCCCTGCTTCAGGATCTCGACCATGCGTGCGCCGCGCTCGAGCTGCTTGCGCGTCTTCGCGTCGAGGTCGCCCGCGAACTGCGCGAACGCCGCCATGGCGCGGTACTGCGCGAGGTCGAGGCGGAGCGTGCCGGCGACGCTCTTCATCGCCTTGATCTGCGCGTTGCCGCCGACGCGGCTGACCGAGATGCCGACGTTGATGGCCGGACGAACGCCCGAGTAAAACAGGTCGGCTTCGAGGAAGATCTGACCGTCCGTGATGCTGATGACGTTCGTCGGGATGTACGCCGAGACGTCACCGGCCTGCGTCTCGATCACGGGAAGGGCCGTGAGCGAGCCGCCGGACCACTTGTCCTTGATGATCTCGTAGTCGCTGCCCATCTCCTTCAGGCTGTGGTGCGACGACTCCTTGCCCTGCTCCCCGATGTGGATCTTGCCGTCGGCGCCGCGATAGTCGCGGTCTCCGTGCGGCGGCGCCGGCGTGCCCTTCTTCACGACCCAGAAGACGTCCGCCATCTTCGCCGCGCGCTCGAGCAAGCGGGAGTGGAGGTAGAAGACGTCGCCCGGGTACGCCTCGCGGCCCGGCGGGCGGCGCAGGAGGAGCGAGAGCTGGCGGTACGCGACGGCCTGCTTCGAGAGGTCGTCGTAGATGCAGAGCGCGTGGCGGCCCGTGTCGCGGAAGAACTCGCCCATCGTCACGCCGGTGTACGGCGCGATGTACTGGAGCGGCGCCGTCTCGCTCGCGGTCGCGGCGACGACGGTCGTGTACTCCATGGCGCCGTAGCTCTCGAGCCGATCGACGACCTGGCGGACCGTGCTGAGCTTCTGGCCGATCGCCACGTAGATGCAGTGAACGCCCTTGCCCTTCTGGTTGATGATCGCGTCGACCGCGACGGCGGTCTTGCCGACCTGGCGGTCGCCGATGATGAGCTCGCGCTGACCACGGCCGATCGGGATCATGGCGTCGATCGCCTTGATGCCCGTCTGGAGCGGGTCCTTGACCGGTTGGCGCTGGATGATGCCGGGCGCCTTCACCTCGACGCGGCGGCGCTCCTTCGTCTCGATCGGGCCCTTGCCGTCGATCGGCATGCCGAGCGCGTTCACCACGCGGCCCACGACGGCCTCGCCCGCCGGCACGTCGAGGATGCGGCCCGTGCGCTTCACGGCGTCGCCTTCCTTGATGATGCTCGTGTCGCCGAAGATCGCGCAGCCAACGTTGTCGGCCTCGAGGTTCAGCACGAGACCGGCGAGCGTCTCGCCGCCCGCGCCCACGAACTCGACGAGCTCACCGGCCATCGCGCGGCTGAGCCCGTACACGCGGGCGATACCGTCGCCGACCGTGAGCACCGTGCCCACCTCGGTGACGAGCGCGGCCTTGTCGATGTTCTGGATCTGCTTCTTGATGATCTGAGAAATCTCTTCGGCTCTGAGCTGCATGGGGGAAGTCCTTGATCCTGTTTCGACCCGGCCCGTGCGAGGGGCGGTGGAAGTTTTGGGGCCTCGGGCGGCCTACCGACTAGGTGCGGAGCAGCGACTCGCGGAAGCTCTCGAGGCGGGCCTTGACGCTCCCGTCGATCACCTGGTCGCCGATGCGGGTGACGATGCCTGCGATGAGCGAGGGATCCTGCACGTGCGTGATGACGACCTTGCGGCCGGTCGATTTCTCGAGCTCGGCGCGGAGCTTCGCAAGGTAGCTCTCGCTGAGCGGACCGGCGCTCGTGACCGTCGCGCGGAGCGTGCCCGCGTCCTCGTCCACGAGCTTCTCGAGCTGACGGACCATGTCCGGCAGCGCAGAGAGGCGCCTGCGCTTGGCGAGCAGGCGCAACGTCGAGAGCGCCGTCTCCGAGAGGCTCATGCGCTGGCCGACCTCCTTGAGGAGCGCCTCACGTTGATCCTCCGCGATGAGCGGGCTCTGAAGGACCATCCGCAGCTCGTCCGACTTCTCGAAGCTCGCCGAGAAATCCGCGAGATCCCGCGCGACCACGGGCAGATTCTTGAGCTCCTTGCCGAGCTCGAAGACCGCACGCGCATACCGCCTGGCGATCGTCTCGCTGCTCATCGCGCACCTCCCGCAGGCCCGCTCGAAGCGAGCGCCTCACGCACCGAGGTCAGGTAGTCCTCACTCATCCGATCAAGGTCGGCCTGCGCCGTGCGGCTGCGGATGATCTCCTCGGCCGCCGTCGTCGCGCCCTGCACCGCGTCGCGCATGAGCTCGATCCGCGCCGTCCGCAGCTCCTGCTCGATGCGGAACTCGGCGTCGCGGCGCATGCGCGTCCGGCGCTCCTCGGCCTCGGCGAGGATGTGCTTCTTCTCGAGCTCGGCCTGCGCCGCGTACTCGGCCTTGAGCGCCGTGAGCGTCTCGGCCATCTGCTCGAACTTGCCCTCGTACTCGTCGAGCCGCTTCTGCGCCTCGTTCTTCAGGCGCGACGCGTTGTCGATCTCCGACATGATCGACTGCTTGCGCTTCACGAGCGCATCACCGATCGGCTTCTTGCCGAAGCGGTAGAGGATGAACCCGAGCACGCCGATGTTCAGGATCGCCGCGAGGAAGGGCGGAGGCTCGTTCTTCGGATCGCAGGGATCCGCGTGGTTCTCGTACCGCCAGAGGAGCTTGTTCACGAAGCCCGGCTGAACGGCCTTCTCGTTGTTCACGGAGATCATGCCGTGCCACCAGTTGATCTGGTCGAAGTGCGGCACGTCGTGCGGGCCATGGCCGGGGCAATGCCCGCCGTGCCCACCGCCATGGCCACCCGCCTCGGCGTGCGCCGGCTCGGGCGCGCGCTGCGGCTGCGACCTCTGCATGCCCGGGGGGAACCCAGGACGCCCCGGCATTCCCTGCCCCGGCATCCCTTGCCCAGGCATCGGCCGGCCCATCTGCCCCGGCGCTGGCCGCGCCTGGCCCGGCGGGACGTCGAGCGGCGGATGTCCCGCCGGCAGCCCCTGGTTCGGGTTCGTCTGCGCGAACGCCGACGCGCCCGCGAGCCCCACCGCGAGCGGGAAGGCGACCTTCGCAAGCCTTCGCGACATCATCGACCGACCTCCCGACCGAGGACCCGAGACGCGATCTCGGCGGCGAGCGCCGGCTGCGCGTCCTTCAGCTCCTTCCTCATCTGCTCGACCTCCGCGGCGATCCGCGCCTTGCCCGTCTCGAGGATGCGCGCCGCCTCGTCACGCGCCTCGCCCATGATCTTCGTCTCGAGCTCCTTGGCCTCGCGGCGCAGCTTCTCGCGCTCGAGGTTCGCCTCGCGCCGGACCTTCTCGAGCTCCGCTTCGTACTTCGTGAGCAGCTCGCCGGCCTTCGCATCCATCTTGCGCGCGTCGTCCTTCGCGCCTTCGGTGCGCTTCTCACGCTCCTCGAAGACGCGCAGCAGCGGATCGAAGAGCAAGGGCCGCAGCACGACGACGAACGTCGTGAAAAGGATGAACTGGGCGATGAACGTCGGGTCGAAATCGACGTTGATCGCCGAGGCGAAGAGCTTGGCTGAGGCGAGGTGGTTCACGGGATCCGGCGGTCTCCGGAGGGCCTCGATGTCTCGATCGGCTCGAGAGGCGGGGAGGCCACGGGTCATGGCCCTCGGTTGATCCCGAGGAGACAGCCTCCGAACGTCACGGGCCGCGCGAGAGGCAAAAAGACACCCTCTCGATGGGCGCGGGGGCAACTAGCACGTGGCGAAGGGAACGGGAAGGCCCCTTTTGTTCGCCGGAGGCAGGCCCACCAGCACGCGGCAAAAAGGGGGCAATGGACCCGGGTTCGCGCCCGCCCTTTCCCGAAAAAAGTGCGTCGTGTGCGAGGTCGGCCCTGACGGAACGCCCCGCGAACGCAAGGGCTCGCGCGGACGAACCCGCTCAGCCGCGCGCTCCGTCGTCAGAGCGTCCAGTCCTCGACACGCAGGTGCGGATAGATGCGGAACGCAGCGGGCCTGCGCGTCACGAGCGTGAAGTCGTGCGTGACGGCGATGGCCGCGATCATGACGTCGTCGGTGTCGACGTCGGGCGCCACGGTCGTGCGGAGCTTGGCGAAGGACTGCGCCGCGAGTGTGTCGAAGGGCGCGACCTTCACCGCCGCGACGAGGCGGATGACGTCCTGCATGAGCTTCGGGTGCCGCGTGCGGCGCGCGGCGATCAGGATCTGGCTGACCGTGATCGACGTCGTCCAGCGCTCCGACGTAGGCACGCCGGAGAGGCGCTTGACGAGCAGGCGCGAAGGGACCGTGCGGAGGACCTCGGCCAGCGTGGCCGTATCGAAGAGGTAACCCACGTGCGCTAGCCCCGATGCCAGAGCCCGGTCTGCGAGATGTCGACGAGGAGCGAGTCGACGAACTCGTCATGGCGGCACGTGCCGCACAAGGAGAGCAGCGGGTCGACGCCGTCGACCGCAGGATCGGGCGGATCGATCTTGTCGAGGTCACTCATCGGGACGATGGCCGCGATCGGATGCCCCTCGCGCGTGACGAGCGTGCGCGCACGGACGCGTTCGGCCGCATCGACGGCGTCGAGGCAGTGACCCGGCAGGTCTGCGATGGGGATCCCGTACTTCTGCACCACGGCATGATACCTACCGGATCGAGCGTCCGGAGTCACGAGCGCGCATCAGCGGAAGAGCTCGGCGAGCAAGCGCGAGAGCTCACCGAGGCCCGCTTCGATCGCAGCCTCGGGGCTCGTCGGCTCTCGCGGAAGGACGGCGTGCTCCTCACGCAAGGCGAGCGCCGCACGCGGGTTCTGGAACCAGTCTTCGTCGAAGCGCTCGAGGAGCGCGCGGCGATCCGACAAGGCGAGGAGCGCACCCGCGAGGCGCGTCGGATCCTGCGGATCGAAGGCGGGGAAGACGAACGCGAGCCCACCGGGGATCGAAGCGCCTAGGGCACGATCGGTGAGCTCTTCGAAGCGCTCGCGCCGGGCGCGGTGCGGCAGGGTGACCGTGCCACGAAGGAGGACACGGGCCGCGTCGAGGCGGAGCGAGAGGAGGAGCGCGCGGGCGACGTCTTGAGCTTGCGCCCGCGCACGCGAGCGGCCGAGGCCGAGCGAGCGCACGCCGAACGTGGGGTCGGCAGGCAAGGCACCGAAGAGCGCGGCCCTGCGCGCGCGACGGAGATCAAACAGCGGACGCGCGAGGACGAAGGGCGCCGCGCGCGGGACGTCGGCCTCGGCGAAGGCTTCGCCGAAGCGAGCGAGCGCGCGCACGAAGGAGGACGCGCCGAGCAGACGCGGGAGCGTGAACGGCGGGATCGAGAGGCCATCGAAGAGGCCCGTCTTGCCGAAGAGCTCCTGGAACCAGCGCGGCGAGAGGCGCGCAGGCCAGCCCTCGCCCGCGTCACGCGCGAGCATCACGGCGAGCGCATCGTCCCAGCGCGGCGCGCGCTTCGGCATGAGCTCGGCCGTCACGTCGAGCAGGCGCTCGGCGATCCGCGCGAGCGAGGCCGCGGGCTTCACGGGGATCTCGAGGGCATCGACGTCCTCGATCCCGAGGCGGCGGAACGCCTCGGCGCGGCGCTCCTCGTGGACGAGCGCGGCGTCGGAGAGATCGCCCGCGCCACGCGCGAGCGCATCGGCGAGCACGTGGCGCCGCGCGGGCACGGTCTCGTCGAGCAGACGTGCGAGCGTGACGCGCGGGCTCACGCGCTCGGGCGCGGGGCCTTCGATCTCGATCGTGGGCGCGTGCCACGCCTCGGCGAGGCGCACGCGCTCGGCCCAGGTGACGCGCGTAATCGTGAGCGCTGCGACGTGCGCCTGCGCGGCGGCGAGGATCGGATTCTTCGCGCCCCGCTCGCCGAGCTCGATCCACATCGAGCGTGTGCTCACCGCGCGGAAGGCTTCGAGCACGTTGCCACGCGCGGCGGGTCCCTCGACGCGGAAGGCGCGATCCTTCTGGCGGAGCTCGTCCGTGGCGCGTGCGATCAGACGATCGATCTCGTGCGGAGGTAGATCCATGTGCGTCACCCGTGCACGGTGGGCTCTTTGCCGAGCACCTCGACGAGCTTCCCCTCGGCCCGCGCGATCTCTTCGAGGCGCGCGCGCACGGCGGCGGGATCCGCCTTCACGCTCGTCGCGAGGTCGACGAACGTTCGGTAGTGCCGCGCCTCGCAAGCGAAAAGCTCCTCGTAGAACGCGAGCAGCTCGGGCTCGTCGCCGCGCGCCCGCAAGGCCTCGCAGAGGAGGCGAAACCGCTCGCACGATCGCGCCTCGATCACGGCGCCGACGAGCAGCCGATCGACGAGCGGATCCTCCGGCGCGCCTTTGCGACCGACGCCGATCGCCTTGCGCAGCTCGGCCGCGTAGACGTCGACCTCGGGCTTGCCGAGCGTGAGACCTCGGCGGGTGAGCTCGTCGAGCACGCCTCGGAAATGACGCAGCTCCTCTTCGGCGAGCTCGACGAGCGCGCGCGCCACCTCCGTCCGCTCGGGCCAGCGCGCCGCCAGCGACAGCGCGTTCGACGCCGCCTTCATCTCGCAGTGCGCGTGATCCCGGAGCAGGGTGGCGAGGTCCGCGAGGGCCAAGGTCGCCCAGGCGGGATCGGTCGGTCGGGTCAGGCAGAGCACGACGCCCGAACTATGGCACGACGACTCCGGGCGCAAGACGCGGCAAGCGTCCTTCCGTCCGGGATGCGCCCGCGCGTCGGGGCGCTTCGGTCACTTCTCCCCTTCGCCGCTCGCCGCCTCGCTCGCCGTCCCTTCGCCGCTCACCCGGTTGCGCGTCAGGCCGCTCGACTCGAGGTGATACGTCAGGCCGATGGCGATCATCGTGCTGTTGATCGTGGTCGAGAGCGTCCGGCGGACGGAGACCTCGGCGGCGATCTCCTGGCCGATGTAGCCGAAGCCGCCGGAGATCTGATGGACGCCCGCGCCTTGATCGAAGCGGTAGCCGAGGCGGATCGGGTAATGGTCGGCCGCGAGGTACTCGCCGCCTGCCATGACGCGCGCCGTCGCCTTGTTCCATGAATCGAGATCGGCGACGCCGTCGACCTCGAGCGTGAGGCTCTCCGATCCGTAGCCGAGCGCGGCGCCGATCGTGGTGGGCAGGAGGCCGTGGCCTGGGTGCGTGAGGTTCTGCCCGACGACGCCGAGGTGAACCGACTGCGTGATCTTGATGGTGACCCCCGCGTCGAAGGTCAGCGTGTCGACCGACGGCATGCGCTTGCCTGCCGCGTCGACGAGCCCGCCTGACACGGGGCTGTAACGTGCCGTCGCGGCGTCATCGAGCGGACCGAAGCCGTCCTGGATCATGCGCAGGTAGCGACCGCCGATCCCGAGGAAGACACGATCGCCGACGGGGTACGCGGCGGCCGCGCGCGCGTCGATGAAGCCGCGATCGGCGCCGTCGGGATCGATGATGCCGCCCATGAACGCGAGGCCGCCGGAGATGCGGGTCGACGACGTGATCGAGTCGACGATGGCACCGCCGCCGATGGCGCGTGTCACCTCGGGCGTGAACTGCCCGATCGCCTCGATGTGGTAGAGGCGCGTGAGCGCCATGTTCGCGGGGTTCGAGAAGATCGCCGTCGTGCCGTTGCCGACGGCGCGTGTCGCGCCGGCCATGGCGAGGCTCCGCGCCGTCTCGTTCTCCCCGTAGGAGTAGGCGAGCTGCGGGGCGAGGGCGATTTCCTGCGCGTGCACGATCGAAGCCGACGATCCGACCACCAGCGCGGACAAGACCGCGGTGGTGCCTGCTCTGCTCACCGGACGCATGAGGGGGCCTTAGCCACATGTCGAGGTCCAGGGCAACTTCTCGGACCCGCCGCGAAGAGGCGGCAGAACCGGTCGTGGCCGTCGCGGGCAAACGTCGGAAATCATGGACAATCTTCCCTCTTGACGGACGGACGCGTCTGCCAATGCCCGCCACTCGCGGGCGTCCGAGGACGCGCGTCCTCCGGACGCTATGGTTTCGGCCCTCCCCGCAACGTGACGCCCGGCAGAGCGCGAACGGCGCTACGCGTCGAAACGTCGAACTCGGAAAAACCGCCGTAAAATCCGGTGGTTGGGGTATTTGTTTTCGTTGGGGATGGACGCCCGCCCATCCCCGGTGCTACCTCCGGTTCGTCTTCGCCGCGGCCCCTGTGGGGGGCCCGTCGGGTCTCGGATTTTTCCTGACGATCGTGAAGGAAACCTCCCAAGGGCTTACGCAGGGGAGGCTTGATCCTGTATTGTCGTTTTCGCGTTCCGTGATGAACCATTGCGCGAAGCTCGAACAGCCCCCCTGGAAATGGGCGGGTCACCCCCGCGGGTCGACCCCCATCCCCGAGCCGGGCGAGCCCCGAGGTGTCGCCGGGCCGCCGGCTCCTGATCGTGCCCTTCGCGCCCACAGCATGCGTCCCCCTCGACATTCTGTGGATATCTTGTGGACAACGCGGGGGATTCGTCACGGGCTTCGAACTTCCCGTATTGATTCCGCACGATAGCGAGACGAATCGCTGATGCGGGTTGTGGAAAACTTGGGGGCGATCCTGCACGAGGATCGCCACGGCACTGTATTCGCAGCGATTTCTGGGCTGGAATGACCACTTCGAGAGACGAATCGCGAGCGATTTTCGAACGGGCGATCGAGCATACGCGCGGGCTTTCCCCTGCGACGTTCGATCAGTGGTTCGGCGGCGTGCAGTTTGACGACCTCACGGACGGGGTCCTCTCGCTCCGGGTGCAGAACGAGTTTGTTCTCGAGTGGGTCAAGACCAATTTCCTGCCCACGATCACGGACAAGATCCGTGAGCTCACCGGCTGGAGCGTCCAGGTCGCGTGGACCATCGACCAGCACCTCGAGGCTCCCATCGCGAACGTCCCTCAGATGCCGCCCGTGCGCCCCCGCTCCCTCGTCGTGCGCAGCTCGACGAACCCGCCGGCCGCGCCCGCATCCCCGAGCCCGCCCGTCGCCGCCGAGCCACGCGCCCCGGCGCCCGCGCCTGCGCCGCTGCGCAGGCCCGCCCTGCCCGATGATCTGAACCCGAAGCACACCTTCGCGACGTTCGTCGTCGGCCCCTCGAACCAGCTCGCCCACGCGGCCGCGATCGCGGCCGCGGGCGGCGGCGGCCGGCGGTACAACCCGCTCTTCATCTGCGGCGGCACTGGCCTCGGCAAGACCCACCTCGTCCACGCGATCGCACACCGCGTCCTCGACGAGCGCCCGGGCGCCCGCATCATCTACGTCTCCGCCGAGCGCTTCACGAACGACTTCATCACGGCGATCCAGCACCATCGGATGGACGACTTCCGCGCGAAGTACCGCGTCCATTGCGACCTGCTCCTCGTCGACGACATCCAGTTCCTCGCCGGCCGCGAGCAGACGCAGGAAGAGTTCTTCCACACGTTCAACGCGCTCCACGGCCTCGATCGGCAGATCGTCGTGACGAGCGACAAGTACCCGCAGAACCTCGAGCGCATGGAGGAGCGGCTCGTCTCGCGCTTCTCGTGGGGCCTCGTCGCCGACATCCAGGCGCCCGAGCTCGAGACGCGCGTGGCGATCGTGCGCAACAAGGCCGCGCTCGAGGGCATCGTCCTGCCCGACGACGTCGCGCTCTACCTCGCCCAGGTGATCCGCTCGAACGTGCGCGAGCTCGAAGGCACGCTGATCCGCCTCGCCGCCAAGTCCTCGCTCACGGGCCGCCCCGTGGATCTCGCCTTCGCCCGCGCCGAGATCACGGCCGCCACGCCCCGCGCGCAGATCATGAGCGTCGAGGACATCCAGCGCGCGGTCTGCCACCATTTCCACCTCCGCTCGATCGATTTGACCTCCAAAGATCGCCACAAGAGCATCGCCTTCGCGCGGCACGTGGCGATGTACCTGTGCAAGCAGCGGCTCAAGGTCTCGTTCCCCGAGATCGGTCGTGCGTTCGGCAACCGCGACCACACGACCGTCATGAGCGCCGTCCGGAAGATCGAGGCCCAGCGCGACACGGACCCGCAGGTCCGCGCCCACCTCGAAGCCCTGGAACGCAAGCTCGCCGGCGATTCCTGAGCGTCCGGCGGGACGCCGCATCCCCGAACGCCCCCCGCGCGTAGACTGGGGCCATGCGCTGGATCCCGCCCCTCGCGTTGCTCGTCGCTACGAGCGCCTGCGCGTCCCCTCCCCCCGCGCCCGCCACGATGCCTGCGCCGAAGATCGCGTTGCCTGTCCTCGACGCGGCTCCGAAGGAGACGAGCGCGCCCAAGGAGAGCTTGCTCCTGCCGCCGGGCGATCGGCCTTCGATCCCGGAATGGAACGGCGCGACGGCATGGCTGAACGTGGATCGGCCGCTGCGCCGCGACGCGCTGCGTGGTCACGTGGTGGTGGTCGATTTCTGGACGAGCTGCTGCATCAACTGCCTGCAAACGCTCCCCACGCTGGCTGCGATCGAGCGGCGTTTCGCGAAGGATCCCGTGCTCGTCGTGGGCGTGCATTCGCCCAAGTTCGACGAAGAGAAGAACGCGGCACGCCTGCGCGACACGCTGCGTGATCTGGAGATCGTCCACCCCGTCGCCGTCGACGCGAACATGACGATCTGGGACGCGTGGGGCGTGCGCGCGTGGCCCACGGTCGCGCTGATCGACGCGGAAGGAAGGCTCGCGTGGGTGGGCTCGGGCGAGCCGGATCCAGCCGACCTCAGCGGCGCGGTCGAAGAGGCGCTCGCCGAAGGGCGGGCCACGAACGTGCTCGCGAAGGCGCCGATCGAGGGGCTGCGGCCCGATCGCGGCCCGGCAGGCGTGTTGCGATATCCGGGCAAGGTGCTCGCGCTGCAGAACGGCGGCCTCGCCATCGCCGACACGGGCCATCACCGCATCGTGCTGACGAACGCCGCGGGCGCGGTGGAGGCCGTGTTCGGATCGGGCGAGGCGGGCGCGAAGGACGGCGCCGCGGAGCGCGCGACGTTCCAGCGTCCGCAGGGGATGACGGAGGTCGGCGCCGATCTCTACGTCGCCGATACGGGCAACCACCTGATCCGCAAGATCGATCGCGCCACGCGGCAGGTCATCACGGTCGCCGGCACGGGCGAGCTCGGCGCCGAGCCGCTCGGCTTGCAGGAGCACACCGGGCGAACGGCCCCGCTGCGCTCGCCCTGGGATCTGTTGCACCACAAAGGATCGATCTACGTCGCGCTCGCCGGCTCGCATCAGATCGCGGTCTTCGATCCGAAGATGGGCACGGTGCGCCTTTACGCGGGCAGCGGGCGGGAGGCGCGCGAGGACGGGCCGGCCCAGGCTGCCGCGTTCGCCCAGCCGAGTGCGCTCGCCACCGACGACAAGAGCCTCTTCGTGCTCGACAGCGAGACCTCGAGCGTCCGCGCGATCGACTTCGCGACGGCCACCGTGCGCACCGTGATCGGCGTCGACCTCTTCGTGTTCGGCGACGTCGACGGCGAGGCCGCAAAGGCGCGGCTGCAGCACCCGATCGGCATGACGTACGGGCAAGGCGCGTTGTGGGTCGCCGATTCGTACAATGGAAAGGTCAAGCGCGTGGACCCGGCGAAGGGCACGACACGCACCGTGCTCACGGGCCTCGCGGAGCCGGCCGGGATCACGGTCGCGGGCAAAGACCTCGTCGTGGCCGACACGAACAAGAGCCGCATCGTGCGGCGCGCGATCACTGCCAGCGGTGAGGCCGCGCCCGTCGCCTTCGCCGGCCTCGCGCCTCCCAAGGCGCCGTGAACGTCGGAGCCGATCGAGCTAGCCGAGCTTCGCGAGCGCCTCACGCGCGTCATCGGCGATGAAGCCGTTGCCGTAGGCATCGGCCATCCGGAGCACGAACTCGAGCTCGCGCCTCGCCTCGTCCCGTGCGCCGTGCTCGGCGAGCAGCGAGGCCAGAAGCGAGCGGCCTTCGAGTGCATCGGCGTGGTAGCCGCGCGCCTCGGCGTACTTCACGAGCTCGCGGATCCGCTCCTCGGCGCCCGGCTTGCCGCTCTGCCCGTCGAGGTACGCGAGGTGGACGCGGTTGAGCGATGCGATGCGCTCGTAGCCCGCCTCCTCGGCGATCTGCAGCGACTCGGTGAGCGTGGCGTAGGCGCGCGGAAAGTCGCCGAGGCGCCGCGTCGTATCTCCGAGGTTGTGCAAAGACGCGGCCATCTCGGCGCGCAGCCCCGCAGCACGAGCGAGCTCGACCGCGCGCGCCGAGGCCTCCGACGCAGCGCGAAAATCGCGCATGAAGGCGTACACGAGCACGCGCTCCTTCTCGCGCTCGCTCGCGAGCGTGGGGTCGCCGCTCGGACTCTTTGCCTCGGCACGATCGATTGCGAGCAGCGCCGCCGCAGCGACGCCGGTCGCGGCGCGCACGTGGGCGATGGCGAGGAGCGTGCGCGGATCCTCGGCTGGCCCCATCGCTTCGAGCCGATCGGCGGCGCGCGCCGCGCGGGCAAAATCACCACTGCGCGCGCCGAGATCGATCTCGGCGACGAGCGCGCAACGCTGGAGCTCTTCGTTCTGCGCGGCGAGCTTGAACGCGAAGTCGATCTCGACGTACGCCCGATCGAAGCGGTTCACGGCGCCGAGCGCGCGCGCGACGTCGACCCGGGCGGCGACGCGCTGCTCGAGCGTGCCCGCCGCATCGATCCGACGCAGCGCCCGCGCGGAAAGATCCTCCAGCGAGGGCGCCGCGCGAACGGGCAGGACCGCGGCGCAGAGCTCGCGCAACCAGCTCGTGATCTCGGTCGTGGGACGCCGGTCGAGATCGGCGAGGTCGATCGCGCGGAGCAGCAGGCGGATGCCGGGTTCGAGCTGGCAGAGGCGCACGCGATGCGAGGCCGCGCGTGCGTAAAACGTGGCGGCGCGATCGCGATCGCCCGCGTGGGAGAGGTGTGTCCCGACGCGCTCGCCGTGCGCCTCGGCGACCTCGTCGCCGAAGACGGCGCGGTACGCCTCGGCCGCCTTGCCGTGCAGATCCCGCCGCGCCTCGTGCGGGATCGTGTCGAGGACGATCTCGCCGTGCATCGGCGACGGGAAGCTCACCTCCGCGGGGCCGGCCGAACGCAAGAAGCCTCGCGCGACGAGCTCGCCGATGCCTCGATCGACAACAGAAAAACTCTCGCCGAGCAGCGCCGCGAGCACCTGCGTGTGCACCGGATCGCCGAGGATCGCCGCGGCGTTCAGCGCCCCGCGTTCCCGCTGCGGCAGGCGGCTCACGCGCGCCTCCATGAGCGCGCGCAGCGCTCGCGGCACCGCGCGCGCGCCGTCGAGCCGCAGGCGGACGCGGCCGTCCTCGACCTCCACGGCGCGCGCGTCCACGAGTTCCTTCAACAGCTCCTCGATGAAGAGCGGGTGCCTTGCGGCGCGCTCGCGACAGAACGCGGCGAGCTCGCGGGGCGCCGCGCGCACGCCGATCCGCTCTGCCACGAGGCGCTCGCTCTCCTCACCGCCGAGCGGGCCGAGCGCGACCACGTGGTGACGCGCGAGCGGCAAGAGCACGCTCGGCGGCGCCGTGCGCGTCGCGAGAAGGAACACTGCGCGGATGGCCGACGCCGCTCCTTCGTTGCGGCTCGCCACGCTCGCGATCACCTCTGCGGTCGCCGCATCCATCGCCTGCGCGTCGTCCCACGCGAAGCAGTGGATCCGATCCTCGCAGAGCTTGTGCACCATGCGCGTGAACGCCGCGCGTAGCGTCGTCCCCATCCCGCCGACGTGACGCGAAGGCCGATCGCCGAGCCGCGCGCCGAGCTGGCGCAGCACCGCCGACGACTCCTCCTCTTGCAGGCCGAGCGCGCGGAGCCGCGGCAAGGTCGCGAGGATCGCCTGCTCGCCGTCGCCCTCCTGCACGCCGCAGAGCACCTGCAGCATCGCCTGCAGCCCGCTCCACGGCAGCTCGGCGCCGCTCGGCGGGCAGCTCGCCGCGTAAAACCCGACCGACCAGTTGCCGCGCCCGAGCCGCCGCTCGATCTCGGCGCAGAGCCGCGTCTTGCCGATGCCCTTCTCGCCGAGGACCGTGATCACCTGCGCGCGCTTGCGCGTCGCAGCCGCGAGGATCTCGCCGATGCGTCGCAGCTCCTCCTGCCTCCCGACGAACTTGCCGCTCGTGCCGATCGGCGGGCGCGCCGAGGTGATCACACGCCCGCCCTCCGGCACCGAGCTTGCTCCGTCCGGAAGCTCGTCGAAGCCAAACGCCCCGCGCACGATCCGCGCCGCCGGGTGTGACGCCGCGACCTGCTCCGCGACCGCGCGCGCGAGCCCCTGCGCCTGCGCGACCAGCGTCCCGAGCCGCGCGTCGACGATCGGCATTCCGCGCGCATCCACGAGCACGCGCCCCACGTGAACACCCGCCGACGCACCTCGACCTTTTTGCGCACGAAGGATCACCAGCGCGGCACGCACAGCCGCCTCCGTGTCGCGACCGTCCGCGTCTTCGAGCCCGAAGAGCGCCACGACCTGCGAGGGCTCCTGCTCCAGGATCACCCCGCCGTACCGCGTGATCACATCGCGCGCGCCCTCCACGTCGAACGGCAGCGCCGGGATGCGGCACGTCCCCGCGACCACGAGCACCGTCCCCTCGCGCCGCTCGCCCACGGGCTCCAGAAAATTCGCCGTCGCGACGTTCTCCACCGCGACCTTCAACGACGCCGATGTCGTCGGCACCTCGACCGGCGTCCGCTCGTGCTCCGTGCCTTGCGGGTCCCCGAGCACCGAGCCTGCCTCGATCTCGGGCGTCTTCCTCGCGTCGTCGTGGAACGACGCGACGAGCTCCGCGAGATCGTTTGAACCAAAACGATCACCCGTCGCGTAAAAGTACCCGAGGAGCTGCTCGTGCAGCCGACCCGCGTCGGCCACGCGCTCCTCGGGCCGCCGCGTGAGCAGGCGTCGCACGATCGCCGCGAGCTCTCGCGGCACGTCGGACCGAGCAAGCTCGAGCGGCGGCGCCTCGGCCGCGCGCACGCGTCGAAGCGTCTCGGCGTCGCCCGCGCCGGCGAACGGGTTCGTCCCGGCGACGAGCTCGTAAAGCACCGTGCCGAGCGAGAACAGATCACTCCTGCCGTCGAGCGGCTGCGCGAGCGACTGCTCCGGGCTCATGTACGAGAGTTTCCCGCGGACACGCAGCACGGATTCGCCCGCGTGCTCGTCCTCGCGCATGAAGCCCTTCGCCTTCGCGATGCCGAAGTCCGTGACCTTCACCTCGCCTTCCCAGGACACGAGGATGTTCTGCGGCGAGACGTCGCGGTGCACGATGCCGAGCGGCTTGCCTTGCTCGTCGCGCCTCCGGTGCGCGTGATCGAGCGCCTTCGCCACCTCGGCCGCGACGAACACGGCCATGCCGAACGGCAGCCGCGTCTTCGTCCGACGAAACCGCGCGAGCAGCGTCGCGAGGTCGAGCCCCGCGACGTACTCCATCGCGATGTAGTAGCCCGGCGGCTCGCCCTCCTGCTCGACGAAGCCGAGGTCGAAGACCTGCACGATGTTCGCGTGCGAGAGGCGCACCGAGAGCTTCGCTTCGTGCACGAACATCTCGAGCAGCTCGGGCTCGCGCGCGAGCTCCGGCAGGATGCGCTTCAGCGCGAGCGTCTTCTCGAAGCCCAAGGCGCCGAAGCTCTTCGCCTTCCAGACTTCGGCCATCCCCCCGGCGCCAAGCCGCTCGAGGAGCACGTAACGCCCGAACTGTCTCTCCAAGTTCGCCCCCCGAGCATGCCCGCGGCGGGAACGAATCCTACCACCTCGCCCGTGTCCGGGGACCCCAAACCAAGCCGAAATCCGCGCTCACGCGGTGCCGGCGCTGCCGCCGTAGATCGCCTCCGAGAGGAGGTAGGCGGCGGCTTCGAGCCTGCCGTACGCGCCCCGCAGATCGCTGCTCGACGCATCCTCGTCGAGCAGCCTGCGCAGGATCACGCAGCCCTCGCGCACGCCGGAGAGCGTGGCCTCGTCGACGAGCTCGGCGTACGCCTCGAGGGCCTGCTCGGTCGTGTAGAGCAGCGTCTCGGACTGGTTCTTGAGCTCGGCCCGATCACGCCGCTTCGTATCTTCCTCGCGGAATTTTTCGGCCTCGCCGATGAGCCGCTCGACCTCCGACGGCGCGAGCCCACTCGTCGGCGTGACGCGCACCTTCTGCGCGCGCTTCGTACCGAGATCCGTGGCCTCGACGTGGACGATCCCATCCTCATCGATGTGGAAGACGACCTGGATCTTCGGCACGCCGCGCGGCGCGGGGGGAATGCCCGAGAGCTCGAAGCGCGCGAGGCTCTGGTTGTCGGCGGCCATCTCGCGCTCGCCCTGCAAGACGTGGATGGGCACGAATGTCTGCCGATCGAGGCTCGTCGTGAAGATCTCGCCGCGCGCGGTGGGGATCGTGGTGTTGCGCGGGATGAGCCGGGTCATGATGCCGCCGCCCGTCTCCACGCCGAGCGAGAGCGGCGTGACGTCGAGCAGGAGGATCTCGTCCGCCTGCCCCGAGAGCGCGGCCGCCTGGAGCGCCGCGCCCACGGCCACGACCTCGTCCGGGTTCACGCCCTTGCACGGATCCTTGCCGAAGAGCTCCTTCACGGCCGCCTGCACCGCCGGCATCCGCGTCATGCCCCCGACGAGCACCACGGTCTGGATCCCGCTCGGCGCGATCTGCGCGTCCCGCAAGACGTCGCGTGAGACCTCGATCGTGCGCTCCACGAGGTCCTGCGTGAGCATCTCGAGCTCGTTGCGCTGCATCGATCGTTCGAGGTGCAGCGGCGCACCGTCCGGCCCGACCGCGATGAAGGGCAGGTTGAGCTGCGTCTCGAGCGAGGAGCTGAGCTCGTGCTTGGCCTTCTCGGCGGCCTCCTTCAAGCGCTGCATCGCCATCCGGTCCGTGCGCAGATCCACGCCGAATTCGAGCTGGAACTCGCCGACGAGCATGTCCATCAGCCGCCCGTCGAAGTCCTCGCCGCCGAGGTGCGTGTCGCCGCCCGTCGCCTTCACGTTGAAGACGCCGCCGCTGATCTCGAGGACCGAGATGTCGAACGTGCCGCCGCCGAGGTCGTAGACCGCGATCGTCTCGGCGCCCGTGGCCTTCTTGTCGAGGCCGTACGCGAGCGCCGCCGCCGTGGGCTCGTTGATGATGCGGCGCACTTCGAGGCCCGCGATCTTGCCCGCGTCTTTCGTCGCCTGCCGCTGCGCGTCGTCGAAGTACGCGGGGACCGTGATCACCGCCTCGGTGACCGGCTCGCCGAGGAAGCGCTCGGCGGTCTCCTTCATCTGCGCGAGGATCATCGCGCTGACCTCGGGCGGCGAGTGCGCCTTGCCGCGCAGATCGACCCACGCGTCGCCGTTCGGCGCGCGCACGATCGGGTACGGCACGAGCGAGATGGCTCGCTCGACGTCGGGCGTGTCGAGCTTGCGCCCCATCAGGCGTTTGACCGCGTAGACCGTGCTCTGCGGGTTCGTCACGGCTTGCCTTCGGGCCACCTGCCCGACGAGCCGTTCGCCGCTCGCGACGATCGCGACGACCGAGGGCGTCGTCCGCGCACCCTCGGCGTTGGGGATCACCTTGACGTCGTTCGCCGACGAAGCCGACGCCACGTCGACAACGGCCACGCATGAGTTGGTGGTCCCGAGGTCGATGCCGACGATCCTTCCCATGGCGAGGGCGAGGATATCAAAGACGCGGCGAACGATGGTCCTCGGTGGACCGAGGACCGGGTTTTGCGTGGCGTTCGAGGGAAATCAGCTCGCCGCGGTCGCGCCGCCGCCGGGCGGGCCCTTCGAGACGACGACCATCGCCGGACGGACGAGGTAGTCCCCCATGCGATAGCCGGGCTGCACCTCGTACAGGACCACGCCGGCCGGATGCTCGGGTGATTCGAGGTGCTGGATGGCCTCGTGTTGCGCGGGATCGAAGGGCTGGCCGACCGCGACGACGCGATGGATCCCCATCTTCTCCAGCGTGTCGACGAACTGCTTCAGCACCATCCGCAGGCCCTCGGCCACGGCTTTCCCGTCGGCGGAGCCCTCGGCGTGCACGAGCGCGCGCTCGAAATTGTCGAAGACGGGCAGGAGCTCCTTCACCGTGGTCTCCCGGCCCCGCCGCTGGGCGTCGTCGACCTCACGCCGCGAGCGCTTGCGGAAATTGTCGAAATCGGCCGCGGTGCGCAGGAGCTGATCACGCGTCCGTGCGGCCTCGGCCAGGGCGTCCGCAAGGCGCTGCTCCACCGTGGGCGTCGGAGGAGCCGAGGGCTCCGCCGCCGCCGACGGCTGCTCGCCGTTCGTCGCTTCGCCGTTTTGACCGTTCGGATCCTGGGCAGACTTCGTCGTGGACTCGGCTTCGGACATGGGTGCGGGCCACTATAACCTCCAAAGATCGACTGGCAACGGGCGCCCCCCACCTGGCGACCCGAGCGAGCCACGCCGCGAGGGCGCGTGGCATTTGCCCCGGCGGGGCGACCGGCGTAGATCGCCTCGCATGACCCTCGCCCCCGCCTACGGAGCCGAGAGCCCCATCGCCGAGCTGCTCGAACCCGAAGACCTCCTTCCCCTCGCCGAACGCAGGCTCGTGGGCAATTACCGCCAGGCCCCGTTCGTCCTCGATCGAGGCAAGGGCTCCGAGGTCTGGGACACCGAGGGGCGCCGTTACCTCGACTTCTGCGCCGGCGTCGCGGTCTGCTCGCTCGGCCACGCGCACCCGCGCCTCGTCGCTGCCATCGCCGAGCAGGCCGCGCGGCTGATGCACGTCTCGAACTACTTCTACAACGCCGAGAACGCGCGCCTCGCCGACGAGCTTTGCAAGAGGAGCGGCATGGACCGCGCCTTCTTCTGCAACTCGGGCGCCGAGGCGAACGAGGCGATGCTCAAGCTCGCGCGTCGCTGGTTCTTCACGAAAGGCGAGCCCGATCGCTACCGCATCATCGCCTTCGACAACGCCTTCCACGGCCGCACGATGGGCGCCGTCGCGCTCACCGGGACGCCGAAATACCGCGAAGGGTTCGGCCCGCCGCTCACCGGCGTGACGCACGTGCCCTACGGGGATCTCGACGCCGTGAAGGCCGCCATGGGCCCGGACGTCGCGGCGATCTTCGTCGAGCCCGTGCAGGGCGAAGGCGGCGTGATCCCGCCCCCGAAAGGCTTCCTCCCCGGCCTGCGCAGCCTCTGCGACGAGCACGGCGCGCTGCTCTGCCTCGACGAAGTGCAGACCGGCCTCGGCCGCACCGGCGCCTTCCTCGGCGCGCAACACGACGGCGTCGAGGGCGACGCGATCGCGCTCGCCAAGGGCCTCGGCGGCGGGTTTCCGATCGGCGCGCTCCTCATCAAAGAGCGCCTGAACGGCGTGCTCTCGCCAGGCACGCACGGCTCCACGTTCGGCGGAAACCCGCTCGCGTCGCGGGCCGCGCGCACCGTGCTCGCCGTCCTCGACGAGGAGAAGCTCATCGAAGGCGCCGTCACGAAGGGCCAGCGCCTCGCCGAGGGCCTCGCGGCGCTCGTGAAGGAGCACCCCACGCTCTGCGTCGGACAACGCGGCCGCGGCCTCTTGCAAGGCCTCACGCTCGCGCAAGGCGTCGACACGCGCGCCGTCCTCGGCCGCGCCCGCGCCCAGGGCCTGCTCCTCACGGTCGCCGGCGCGAGCACGCTCCGCTATACGCCTCCGCTCGTCGTGCGCGAGGCCGAGATCGACGAAGCCCTCACCATCACGAGCCGTGCGCTCCTGGAGATGAAGCCGTGAAGCGTGATCTGTTGCGACTTGCAGACCTCGGGGACGGCGGCATCGTCGACATCCTGGATCGTTCGGCCTTTTATGCCCGCGTGCGAGGCAAGGCCGACCACCCGCGGCCGCTCGCCGGCCACGCCATCGCCCTCCTCTTCGACAAGCCCTCGACCCGCACGCGGCTCTCGCTCGAAGTCGCGACCGTCGAGCTCGGCGGCCACCCGATCATCGTCACGCCCGACTCCACCCAGATGAGCCGCGGCGAGCCCACCGAGGACACCGCGCGTGTGCTCGGTCGTATGGTCTCCGCCGTCACGTACCGCACGAACACCACGGCGCGCTTCGAGGGCATGGCCCGCGCTTGCCGCGCGCCCGTGCTGAACGCGCTCACCGACGACGCGCACCCGATGCAGGTCCTCGCCGATCTGCACACGACGCGCGAAGCACGCGGTCGGCTCGACGGCCTGCGCATCTGCTGGGTCGGCGACGCGAGCAACGTGGCCCGCTCGTGGATCGAGGCCGCGGGCTTGCTCAAGCTCGACATGACGCTCGCCACGCCGCCCGCCTTCGCTCCGCCCTTGCCCGAGGTCGACGAGGCGCGCGCCCGCGGCGCTCGCATCACCGTCACGACCGACGCGCGCGAGGCCGCGAAGGATGCCGACGTCCTGCTCACGGACGTGTGGGTCAGCATGGGGCAGGAGGCCGAGCGCGACTACCGCATCAGCGCGCTCTCGCCGTATCGGATCACGCAGGAGCTCGTCTCGCTCGCCTCGCCCGAGGTCGTGGTGCTGCACTGCCTGCCCGCGCATCGCGGCGAGGAGATCGACGCCGACGTGCTCGAAGGCCCGCGGAGCTTCGTGTGGGACGCCGTCGAGTCGCGGCTGCACACGAGCAAGGCGCTGCTCGAATGGGCCGCGCTCGGGCCCGGCTTCGGTCCGCCGCCGTTCGCTGTCGGCCGCGGCGGCGCGGCAGGCTGAGGCTCGGCGTTGCGAGCACTCGGACCCGTCGCCGATCCCGTGCCGTGCTCCGGGTGCGGCAAGCTGCTCGATCCGTTGCGCGCCGGCCACGTCGCGATCTTCGACAGCAAGTTTCACTTCTTCTGCGATCGACACGCTTGCCGCGCGTGTTTCCTCGGCGAGCCCCCCGGCGAAGCCGAGACCACGCGCCCCGCGCGGGTCCCGCTCTCCCTCTTCGCGCCCCGCCGATCCGGCGCCGAGCCCGAGCCCTCACGCAGCAGCCTCGACGCGCCCATCGTCCCTTTTCACGCACCCGCGTCGCGCGACGCTGCGCTCCCCGAGCCGCCCGCTCCCTTCGACGATCGGACCCTCGTCGAGCCCATCGCGCACGCCATCCTCACCGAGGAGCCGTCCCGCCTCGACGTGCCCGAGCCGCGCGACATCGGCGCGCTCCTGCTCGTCATCGCCACGATCGCCGGCACGCTCGCCGTCGCGCTCGGCCTCGCGGGTGACGCGGCCCTCGTCATCGGCGCCCGCATCGTGCTCGCGTCCGTCGGCGCCGGCATGCTCGTCGGACGCGCAGCCACGACCCCGCGCGAGCCCTCCGATCCGCACCCCGCGCCGATCCTCGCGCCCTCGATCCTCTCGCTCGTCCTTGCCATCGGCGCCGCGCTCCGCGCTGTTCCTTCGCTGGGCGCCGAGGCGGCTTCGCTCGCGGGCATCATCGTCACCGCGACGGCCGTCGGCGCGTGGCTGCTCGAAGGCGCGCGGCACGCCTCTCTCGCTGAACGTGCCTTCGTCGCGCAGTCGCTCGCCGTGCCTGGCAGGCGCGCGCCCGACGACGGCTCTCCCGGCGAGATCGCGAAGAACAAAGTCTTCGACCTCTGCCCCGGCGAGCAGGTCCTCGTCGAGCCGGGCGAGGTCGTCCCCGTCGATCTCGTCGTCGTCTCGGGTGAGGTCTTCGTCCTGCCCTGGCTCGGCGCGACCACGCCCGTACGCAGGCGCGCGGGCGAGCCTGTCGTCGCGGGCGCGAAGGTCGTGCGCGGCCGGCTCCGCGGCACCTGCACGTTCGCCGGCAACGACCGCGCGTTCGCGCGTGTCCTCATCGATCCACGCCGCCGCGCCGACGCCCTCGCGCCCATCGCGCGCGCCTCGCGTGCGCTCGCCGAGCGCTGGTCGCTCGCTGCGCTCGTGACCGGCGCGCTCTCGGCCTTCATCGCCGGCGGCCGTACCTATGTCGAGATCGCGATGACCGCGGTCGCGTCCCACGCCGCGCTCGCGACCACGCTCATCGCGGGCGTCGCCGGCGTGCACGTCGCGCGCGGCATCTTGCACGCGCAGCGCCGCGGCATCGCCTACAAGAGCGAAGGCGCGTGGGACCGCGCGGCGCGCGTCAACGTCGCCGTCTTCTGCGCGCGCGGCACGCTCCTCCTCGGCGAGCCCGAGCTCGCGGAGCTCGAAGCCCCGGGCGGCAAACTCGAACCGCTCGACGTCCTCTCGCTCGCGGCCGGCGCCGAGCGCGGCGAAGAGCACCCGATCGCCACGGCGATCGTGCGTGCTGCCGTGACCCGATCGGTGCGCCCCGACGGCGTGCGCAACGCGCATCATGTCCCCGGCCTCGGCGTCACGGCCGTCACGAGCTCGGGCGAAGACCTCTGCGTCGGAAGCCGCGCGCTCCTCCTCGCGAACCGCATCTCCATCGCCGCGGCCGAGCAACGCATCGCCGAGCTCGAAGCCCTCGGCCGCACGGTCGTCCTCGTCGCGGTCGGCGCGCGCCTCGTCGGCATCCTCGGCTTGCAGGACGGCCTGCGCCCCGGCGCGCGTGCTGCGGTGCAGCACCTGCTCGACGCGCAGATCGAACCCGTGATCATGTCGGGTGACGCGCGGGAGACGTGCGAGGCCATCGGCCACTCGCTCGACGTCGACCACATTCGCCCCGAGGTCTTGCCGAGCGAACGTGGGGCCGAGGTTCGCAGGCTCATCGACGCGGGCATGTCCGTCGCGGTCCTCGGTCATCCGGGCGTCGACGAGGGGGCGCTTGGCGCGGCGGACGTCGCGGTCGCGCTCGGCGCGGCTGGCTCCTCGCCGGGTGATCTTTCGGTCGCGCTGGCCTCGGACGACGTACGCGACGCGGCGCTCGCGCTCGCCATCGCGCACCGTGCGCGCCTCGAAGCACGCGTGGGGCTCGCGATTGCCGTCCTGCCCGCGCTCGTCGGGGCGATCGCGGTGGCGTTCGGCGTGCTTCCGCCGGCCTACGCGCCGCTTGCCTCCCTGCTCGGAGGGGCGATGGCGGTTTTGCACGTGCGAGCGCTCGATCGCGTGCGAGAGTCTGGACCGACACGAGGACACACGTGGGAAAACGGCCCAAGCGACCCTTGACGCACGGAAACCTGGACGGGATAAATGACGCCATGGTCGCGAGCGTGAGGGAGGAAGCCGTGACCCTGGACCGGGCCGCCGTGGATCGCTTGCGGGCTCGACTCCAGGCGTACATGGCCAAAAAGGGCCTGCGCTCGACGGCGCAGCGGCGGCTCATCGTCGACACGTTCTTCGAGGGTGCGTCGCACATGACCATCGAAGACCTGCTCACCGAGGTCCGCGCGCGCGACAAAGGCATCGGCTACGCGACCGTCTATCGCACGCTCAAGCTCCTCGCCGAGTGCGGCGTGGCCTCCGAGCGGCGCTTCGGCGACGGCCTGAGCCGCTACGAGCTCGCCGACGACGCGAAGGCGCACCACGACCACCTGATCTGCATCTCGTGCGGCACGATCGTCGAGTTCGAGGAGCCGCGCATCGAGACGCTCCAGGACGAGGTCGCGCATCGGTACGGCTTCCAGGTCACCTCGCACAAGCACGAGATGTACGGCACCTGCGCCGACTGTCAGAAGAAGGTGTCTTGAGGCGCGAGCCCCTCTCCTCTGCGGGAGAGGGGCCCTCGACGAGAACGCGGCGGGGTTTTACTCGCCGACCTGCGCGACGTAGCTGACGCGCGCGATCGGATCGTAGAGCGGGTTCAGCACCTGCACCGGCGGCGCCACGAGGCCTGCGTACTGCGTGTTGTCGAGCACGACGTAGTAGAGCCCCGGCGTGAGGTTGAACTTCCGTGTCTGCGCCGGCCCTGGCGCGAGCGGCGCGCCGCCGAGCACCGGCCCCGGCGCGACCCCGAGCGGCTGCCCCGTCTGGTAGCCCTCGCGCCACGGATCCCCGACCATCTTGCTGACGATCATCACGTCGAGCGTCGGCCCTTGCACGCTCATCGTCAGGTAGAGCGCTTGCCCCGAGCCGACCTCGAAGGGGCCGAGGAAGTCGCGCGCGTTGCCGTGGACGTCGACGGTCTCGTTCGCGAACGTGAAGCGCTCGTCGTCTTGCACCTTGAACGGCTTGATCGGCTTGTTCGGCGGCGTGAGGATCCCGAGCGCGAACTCGTTGCCGCGGTCCTCGTTCGCCACGACGGTGAAGCCGCGCGTGAGCTCGCCCGTCATCACCTGGTTGCCGAAGAAGTTCGTCAGCGTGCCGAAGGGTGGGATGTTCGAGGCGATGTTGAACGCCGCGTTCTCGATGTACCCGACGCGGAAGTCCGGCCCCGAGATGATGCGGTTCAGCCGCCCCCACACGTAGATGTCGTCGTCGGCGATGGCGAAGTCCGGCCGCAGCTCGATCGTCGTCGACGCCGAGAACCCGACGCGCTTGGCCGGCTGCATGTAGCCGTATCCCGTCCCTGCGAACGTGACGGCCACGGTCTGACGCGCGTCATCGACGGTGTAGTTGCACGTCATCGGGAAGAAGCGGCCGATCGCGGGCGAAGCCGAGTCGGTCTTCAACGACACGCCGAGCTTGAGCATCTCCGGGCAGATCCGACTCGCCCCGAAGTTCGAGAAGAGCCACCAGCGGAGCTGCGGGTTCGCGTTCACCACGGTGCCGGCGCAAGGGCAGCCGGCCACGGCGAAGGAGAGCGCGAGCACGAGCAGGACCAAGAACGCGCCCGCCGGTCGGGCGGACGACTTGCGACGGGATCGCAGCACGCGGATTACCATAGCGACAGAGCGGGCGAGCGTGTCCTGGAACCTGCAGGAAGCCGGGATCCAGGGCGCGCTCCGTTGAAGGTGGATGAAGGCGAAAGAAGACGTTTCTTGGACGATCCGGAAGGCACCCTCCCTAAAAACAGGGCACGAATCCGGCACTTCGGAGTCGTCTGGAGAATTTGCCCGGGATTCGTCGGTCGGATTTGACGCCCCCATCCAACAGGCCTACAAAAAGCGAAGCAAGCTAGCACAGGGGAGGAAAACGACGGCCCCGGGTGACTCGTAGGGACGGATGCGATCATGAGTGACCTGACGAACCGCTCTCGCAAAATCCTGCTCGCCGTCGTCACCGAGTTCATCTCGACAGGCGCGGCGGTGGGAAGTCGCACGCTCGCGCGTAAGTATGGCCTCGATCTGTCGGCAGCCTCCGTTCGTAACGTGCTCGCCGATCTCGAAGAGGCCGGGTACCTGAAGCAGCCGCATACCTCCGCCGGCCGTGTCCCCACGGATCGCGCGCTGCGCCTCTTCATCGACACGCTCGTCCAGGCGCGCGCCTACAGTCCCGAGGAGCAGGCCAAGCTCGGCAAACGTTTCGCCGAGATCTATGCGGTCGCGACAGACCCGATGCGCGAGGCCGGGCGGTACCTGTCCGAGCTCTCCGGCACGGCCGCGGTCATCGCCTCGCCGCGCACCGAGCTCCGCGCGCTCTCGCAGCTCCGCTTCATCCCCACGCGCCCCGGCCAGCTCCTCGCCGTGCTCGTCTTCTCCGACGGCACCGTCGAGAACCGCTTCATCCAGATCGAAGAGGTCCCCGCCGAGCCGGAGCTCACGCGCATCCACAACCTGCTCGCCGACGTCATCGAAGGCCGCTCGCTCGGCGAAGCACGTGACCTCTTCGCGCGCCGCCTCGCCGACGAACGCATCGCGCTCGACGCCCTGCGTCGTCGCGCCTTCGAACTCGGCAGCCGCGCCACCGCTGACGTGAACCGCCGCAGCGGCGACGTCGTCATCGAGGGCCAAGGCAAGCTCATCGACTTGCCCGAGTACACCGACGCATCGCGTCTCAAGAAGCTGCTGCGCACGCTCACCGAGCGCGAGGATCTGCTGACGCTCCTCGACAAGGTGATCGCCGCGGGCGCGGTGACGGTGTTCGTCGGCAGCGAGGCCGGCGAGCTCGGCGAAGGGGATCTCAGCCTCGTCGTCGCGCCGTACACCGAGCATGGGCGCGTCGCCGGCACGGTCGGCGTGCTCGGCCCGACGCGCATGGACTACGCGAAGGTCATGCCGCTCGTGGACGCGACGGCCACCGCGATGAGCGAAGCGCTCGGCGGACGGCGCGGGTCATCCTGACGCGCGCAGCCGCTCGAGCACGCTTTGAAAATCTTCGGGCGCGGGTTCTTCAAAAAAGACCTCGTCGCCCGTCTGCGGGTGGACGAAGCCGAGCTCCGTCGCGTGCAGCATGAGCCGCGGCGCGTCGATGCGCGTGCCCGCATAGCGGCGCACGTACACGTTCTCCCCGACGATCGGATGTCCCGCCTCGGAGAGGTGGATCCGGATCTGATGCGTTCGTCCCGTCTCGAGCCGGCATGCGACCAGCGTCGCACCGCGCAGCCGTTCGAGCGGCTCGACGTGCGTCACCGCGAGCTGCCCCTCGCCGCGGCGCTCGCCTTCTTCGAGCGAACCTCGCAGCCCATCGCCGCGATCCGCGATGAGCCTCGATCGAAACGTCCGCTTCCCGATCTCGCCGTGCACGATCGCCAGGTAGACACGACGCACCGAGTGCTCGCGGAACTGCTGCGAGAGGTGCTTCTTCGCCGCGAGCGTCCGCGTGAAGACGAGCAGCCCGCTCGTCGCCTTGTCGAGCCTGTGCACCACGCCGAGCGGCGCGCGTCCGCGGATCTTGTCGCGACGCGCCAGCAGATCACGCACGAGCGCGTCGAGCGTCTTTTCGCGCTCCGCGGGCGACTCGTCGCCGAACGGGATCGTCGAGATCCCCGCGGGCTTTCGCACCACGACGAGGGCCGGATCCATGTGCACCACGAGCTCCTCGCCGATCTCCGCGAGGCGCGCGACCTTCGGCGAAGGCGCGCGCGGATGCCGCGTGATCTCCGCGCCGGCCCGCGTCTTTCGCGTCGAATCGAGGAGCTGCGTCCCGTCGATCGCGATCTTGCCGGTCTCGATGAGCCTTCGTGCGTCGGACCAGGACACCGCGGCGAGCGTCCGGACGACGCCGTCGAGCGGACGACCGCCGAGGTCGGGCGGGACGACCCAGGTCGCGTCGGGCGAACCGAGCGCGCTCGCGGGCTGACCGGCGGGCGGCGGCGTACGAGGGGAACCACGCGGGGCGGCGCGGGGGCGTGTGCGAGGCGGGAGACGCGGGGACATGCAGAAAATCAGCGGGGATGCGGACCAACCGTGCGCGCACGATGACGTACCGCGCATGAATATGCCGCTCGTTTTTTCCTCGCGGGCCTCGACTGCGCTATGCTCGGCCCGCTCTTCGGAGCAACGCTCGATCGTGGGTGCCCGACATCGAACGCCGCATGGGCGCCCGCGGCGGAAAATCATCCGGCTTGTTGACACGCTGCGCGCGCGAGACCGAAGATAGCGCGAAAGACAGCCCTAGCGGCGCTTTACCCCAGAGGAGACCGTTCCGTGGCCAGCACCATCCTCGCCGTCGACGACAGCGTGACCATGCGCAAGGTCCTCGAGATCACGTTTGCGGGTCCCGAGTTTCGCTGCGTCGCGGCTAATGGGCACGACGCGGCCCTGGAGAAGCTCAAAACCGAGAAACCTGCCCTCGTGATCGCGGACGTCACGCTCGAGGGCAAGAGCGGTTACGACCTCTGCAAGGCGATCAAGCAGGCTTCGCCCGCGACCCAGGTCCTCATCCTGTCGTCCAAGCAAAACCCCTACGATCAGGCCAAGGGCTCGGCGGCCCAGGCCGACGACCACATCGACAAGCCGTACGACAGCACGGCGATGATCGACAAGGTCAAGAAGATGCTGGCGTCGCCCGCGAAGCCGGTCGAGGCCCCGAAGGCCGCCGCGCCGATCGCCGCGCCGACCCCGGTCCCCGCGGCCGCCGCCAAACCCGCCGCGACCGTGCCCGCCGCAGCCGCGGCCGCCGCGCCGCCCCAGCGCGCGAAGACGATGCTCTACAACCCGGGCGGCGTGAACGCCGGCCTCCCGGGCGCGCCCGCCGCGGCCACGAAGCCCGAGCCCGCGCTCGCGAAGACGGACGTCTCGGCCAAACCCGCCGTCGCCGCCGCCGTGAACGGCGGTCAGCTCAGCGCGCGCCTTGAAGAGATGGGCCTGACGCCCGTGCAGATCGAAGGCGTGCTCGCGCTCTCGCGCGAGGTCGTCGAGCGTGTCGTGTGGGAGGTCGTCCCCGTCCTCGCCGAGACGCTCATCAAGGAAGAGATCGCGCGTCTGACGAAGTAGGCCCCGTGCGCGAGCACGAACCACGGCCGACGTCAATCCTCCCGTAGTCTTTCCCTCCTGCCGTTCCACGGACGGCGGGGGGCGTGCCTTGGGTGACTCCTGGTTACGAGGGAGGCTCGTGGTGCGGCCTCCGTCCATCGTGTGTGTCCAGCGTTGCTTGCTTCCATGACGGGGTGACTTTTACCATCCCCGGCATGAGCAATGCCGAACACCTCAGCCGTCAAACCCTCGAAGAAACCCCAGCCCGCGTCCTCGCCTTCCTTCGTGGTGTGGGCACGTCCGCTGTCATCCGCACGGCCCTCGCCGGGCGGGGATATTCGTCCGAGGAGCACGCCCAGGGCTGGGAGCTCCTCCATCGCGTCTCGGGGTATCGGGATCCGAGGGCCACGCCGACGGACGCGACGGACGCACAGAAGGCCATCGTCGCGCTCGATGCGTGGGACGAGCCAAACTTTCGCGTGAGCCGCGCCGCGCTGGAACGGCTGCACCCGGAGCAGGCGGCGTTCGTCTTCGAGGGCCTCTCCGCCCAGGTCGGCGCGGGCGCGGTCCTCTCGGTAGGTACCTTCCTCGATCGGCTCGACGCTCTGGAGAGCGCGCCCGAGCGCATGACGACGCGCAATGCCGACCACGCAGCGCTCGCGACGCTGGTGAAGCGAGGAATCACAAGCGCCGAGCGAATGCGCGTCCGAAAGCTCGTGCAAATGGCGCAAGCCATCGGCGCGCCGGCCGAAGCGGAGATCGATTCGACGGCCGACGCGCGGCGGGCGGACCTCGTGGCCTTACGCGCCTGGTTCGACGATTGGTCGGAGACGGCGCGGACGGTGATCACGCGGCGGGACCATTTGATTCGGCTGGGGCTCGCAAAGCGAAAGAAGGCTGCGAAGCGGGCGGAGGGCGATGCGGAAGGGAAGGGCGGGACGGAGGGATAGCGTTTTCCGTCGAGGCTCGCCCATCACGAGGGTGCTGTGGCAGCCCCCGCCACGAGGAGGATGAATCCATGAAATCGAATGCAAGGTATGTTCTTGGTGGCGTCTTTGCTCTTCTCGGCGCGGGCTGCCTGATTCCCGACGACGAAGAGGCCTGCGTCCTCGGCGAAAGCAACGGCGAACCTGCTTTGGTCGTGGAGGCGTCGCCCGCGCCCCTCGATCCGGCAGACCGGATCGTTTCCCAGGAGGTGCGCGAATACCTCGAATCGCGGCGCCAGCAGCGGGGGATCGTCGCGACGACGGTCACGAAGTGGGGCCACGTCTACGACTGGATCGACATCAACTCGCAGGTGCCGGGCGGGGACGTCGGAACGCCACCGCCGATTGATGCACGGAGTGACTCAGGCGGCGGAGACTGCGCGCCGATGGCGGTGCGCAGCGAACTGGAGGAGGATCCGGATGCGATGGGGCCGCCTGGGACGGTACCGGTCCTATGGGTCGATCCGGACCTGATCCATGCCCCGGGGACGATAGCTGACTTCTTGTCGAAGTACGGACGGGAGGGGGAGTTGCCTTCCTACTGGATGGACGCGCCTCCGCCGGTGGCCCTGGACGGACACCAGCACCGGTACGCACGGGCGAACTTGGTCACGGAGAACTACGGGGGCGAGGGGTACTTCAACGTCTGGATGCCGTTCGTGAGGGTCCCGAACGAACAGTCGACGGCCGAAGTCGCTATCAGTCGGCTGCACCACCCCACCTTGCCCCATGAGACGATTGAAGCCGGGTGGCACGTACTCGGCGGGAAGTACGGCAATTTTACCACGCGCTTCTTCATCTACTACACGACCACTGGCTACGCCGAGACGGGCAACGGGAAAGGCGGCTACAACATGGACCACGCGGGGTGGGTCCAGGTGTCGCGCACCATGACACCAGGCACGATGCTCATACCCACCAGCGTCATAGGCGGGGAGCAGGTGGAGATGTTCATCCGCGTCGAGTTGCACCAGGGGAAATGGTGGGTGCGGGTGAAGGACGAGTTCGTGGGGTACTATCCCGCATCGTTGTTTGCCCAGGATGGGCTCGGCACGAAGGCGACAGCCGTTCACTTTTACGGCGAGACCAATGATGACCCGACGATCCCGGAGATGACCGAAAGCGATATGGGAAGCGGGAAGTTCCCCACGATCGAAGGGTGGCGAAGACAGGCGGCGTACATACGCAACCTTCAATACCAATTTCATCCGGACGGAGATCGAACGAAATTCTTTACGACGGATGATCAAGTCAAGGCGACGAGGCCGCAGTGCTACGATGTCCTCGCCAATTTCTCGTTCGATCCAAACGACCCTTGGCAGAGCCAAATCTATTTCGGTGGACCTGGCCGGAATCCTAATTGCCAATGAACGAGGAGCCGCACAACCGGGTTTGGTCGCCGGCACTACTCCTTGGACTCTTCGTCGCCCTCTGCTCCCTCGTGTATGCAGGCTTCTGGATTCATCAACGCAACGAGCAGCGCGCGCGAGAGGAAGAGTGGAAGCGCGTCGAACAGAGCATGTTGCGTGGCAAGCAGCTCGCATGGCAAGCGCCATGCGGCGAAGATGATGTCCGATGCCTTCCCGGCACATTCTGCAACCGGGGTGAGTGTGAGCAAGAATGGACGACGGATCCACTCTATCCGAAGCTGACCCCGTGCGACAGCAGCGATATGTGCAGGGCGAGGAATGGCGAGCAATTCCTTTGCATCCGCGGACGCTGCCGGAGCTGCCTGAAAGACGAAGAATGTGGTGCTGGCTTCTCCTGTAAACAAAAAAGCGGTTTGTGTGTGCCCTCCGCCCCCCCTCCCACGCCCAGCGCCTCCCCCTGAACTCCGCCTCCTCCCCCTTGTCGGTCCCCCGCGCCCCCTGTCGACCCCGCCCCCCGCCTTGTCACCCCTCCCCCACCGCGTGCCGCCTCACCAACCTGCCCACGCCGTCGCCGCGCGGGACGAAATTCCTGCCTCGACACGCGCTCCTTGACATCCGACGAGCCTCCCTCTCGGGCTCCGTCGTCCTCGCTCCCGCCGCCGACAAGCTCCGCCGTCGTCCGACAAGCCCTCCCCTGCCCTCGACAAGCCGTTCCAGCGCTCGGGGCTGCGCTCGGACAAGCCGGGCTGCGCCCCGAACCCCTTCCCCTCGTGCCGCGGTGTGGCAATGTGCCTGCCCCCGATGAGCACTGCCGAACTCGCAAAAGCTTACGAGCCGAAGGACGTCGAACCCCGCTGGTACGCCTACTGGGTCGAGCACAACGTCTTCGCCGCCAACCCCGATCCGGCGGATACGCGACCCGTGTACGTCCTGCCCATGCCGCCCCCGAACGTCACGGGGTCGCTCCACATGGGGCACGCGCTCTTCGTCACGCTCGAGGACGTCCTCACCCGTTGGCATCGCATGCGCGGGTTCAACACGCTCTGGCAGCCCGGCATCGATCACGCGGGCATCGCCACGCAGACCGTCGTCGAGCGTCAGCTCCGCCGCGAGGGCAAGAGCCGCCACGACCTCGGCCGCGCGGCGTTCATCGAGCGCGTCTGGCAGTGGAAGGCCGAGAGCGGCGGCCGCATCGCGCTCCAGCAGCGCGAGCTCGGCGCGAGCCCCGACTGGCCGCGCAGCAAGTTCACGATGGATGCCGACATGTCGCGCGCCGTGCGCGAGGCGTTCGTCCGTCTCTTCGAGCAAGAGCTCATCTACCGCGACACGCGCCTCGTGCACTGGGACTGCGAAGCGCAGACCGTGCTCTCGAACCTCGAGGTCGAGAACGAGGAATCGAACGGCGAGCTCTTCGAGTTCGCGTATCCCATCGCCGGAGGTGGGGGGTTTGGGGGCGAAGCTCGTGACAACGAGCGAAGCCCCCAAGCGTCAAACGACGAGCTCGTCGTCGCGACGACACGCCCCGAGACGATGCTCGGCGACACGGCCGTCGCGGTGCACCCCGACGATCCTCGGTACAAGCACCTGCACGGCAAGTTCTTGCAGCACCCGTTCCTCGACCGGAAGGTCCCGATCATCACGGACGCGATCCTCGTCGATCCCAAGTTCGGCACGGGCGCCGTGAAGGTCACGCCCGCGCACGACTTCAACGATCACGAGACGGGCAAGCGCCACAAGCTGGAGATGATCTCCATCATGAACAAGGACGGCACGCTCAACGCCGAGGCGGGGCCGTTCGCGGGCATGGAGCGCTTCGCCGCGCGCAAGGCCGTCAAGAAGGCGCTCGACGAGAAGGGCCTCGTGCGCGGCTCGAAGAACCACACGCTCGTCCTGCCGCGCAGCGAGCGCAACGGCTCGATCGTCGAGCCGATGATCTCGACGCAGTGGTTCGTGAAGATGAAGCCGCTCGCGGGCCCGGCGCTCGCCGCGGTTCGTCACGGGCACGTGAAGATCATCCCCGAGGACTGGACGAAGACCTACGAGCACTGGATGACGAACATCCTCGACTGGTGCATCTCGCGCCAGCTCTGGTGGGGCCATCGAATCCCGGCGTTCTACTGCGACGCTTGTGGCCACATGATGGTCACGCGCGAGGATCCCGCTGCGTGTGAGAAGTGCGGCGGCGACAAACTGCGCCAGGACGAGGACGTGCTCGACACGTGGTTCTCGAGCGGGCTCTGGCCGTTCTCCACGCTCGGCTGGCCGAACGACACGGAGATGCTCCGCAAGTTCTACCCGGCGAGTGACCTCGAGACTGGCTACGACATCCTGTTCTTCTGGGTCGCGCGCATGATGATGATGGGCATCCACTTCATGGGCGTGCCGCCGTTCAAGCGCATCCTCTTGCACGGGATGGTCGTCGACGAGACCGGCGACAAGATGAGCAAGGTGAAGGGCAACGTGATCGATCCGCTCGACCTCGTGCACGGCGCGGCGTTCGACGCGGTCGTGGAGAAGACGCTGCCCGGCGCGCCGCGCGAGGAGTCGCTGAAAAAGTTCAAGAAGGCCTACCCCTCGGCCTCGCAGATGGGCGCAGGCTTCTCCGCGTACGGCGCCGACGCGCTGCGCTTCACGCTGAGCACGTACTCTCCGCAGGCGCGGCGCATCCCGCTCTCGCCGAAGAAGATCGAGGGCAACCGGCACTTCTGCAACAAGATCTGGAACGCGGTGCGGTACTCGCTGCCGTATCTCGAAGGCGCGCGTGTCGGGCGCGAGCCGCCGTTGGCCACGACGCTGACGAACCGCTGGATCCTCTCGCGTCTCGGCGCGGCGCTCGAAACCACGAAGCGCGGGCTCGACGAGTTCCGCTTGGATGACGCTGCGCTCGCGCTCTACCACTTCTTCTGGGGCGAGCTCTGCGACTGGTACCTGGAGCTCACGAAGCCCGTGCTGAACCCGAGCGCGGGCGCGGTTCAGGGGCCGGAGCAGGACGAGACGAAGGACGTGCTCGCGTATGTGATCGAGGCGTCGATCCGCGCGCTGCACCCGTTCATCCCGTACATCACGGAGGAGCTGTGGCAGCGCCTGCCGCGGCCTTCGGGCGCGCCGAAGTCGATCGCGCTCGCCGCGTATCCGGAGTCGGGCACGGCCCCGCGGGATGAGGACGCCGAGCGCGAGATGGGCGTCGTGATGGCCGTGATCTCGGCCGCGCGAACGATCCGCAGCGAGCACGAGGTGCACCCGGGCGCCGAGGTGCCGCTCTTGCTCCGCGCGGATGGGGAAGCCACGTTGTCGCTGCTGCGGGCCGAGGCGCGCGCGATCAAGACGCTCGTGAAGACCGCGGCGGAGCCGGGGATCGAGGCACGCGGCGGGGCGCGTCCGAAGGGCGCGGTGATGAGCGTGACGGCGGGCGTCGACGTGCTCGTCGACCTGCGCGGCCTCGTCGAGGGCGCGAAGGAAGCGGCGCGGATCGAGCGCGAGATCAAGAAGACGGAGAAGGACGTCGCCGCACTGGAGAAGAAGCTCTCGCTGCCGAGCTTCGCGGAGAAGGCGCCGCCCGAGGTCGTGGCGGAGTCGCGGAGTCAGCTCGACGAGCTGAAGAAGAAGCGCGTGGCGCTGGAGGAAGCGAAGAGTTTGGCGGCGGAGCTCGGATGAACAAGGTATCGTTTGTCCACGGAGGCTCGGGGATGAACGATCCGGCGCACAAGCTCAAGTACACGTTCGCGGAGTACGTGGCGTACGACGAGGCGAGCGAGACCAAGCACGAGTACGTGGACGGCGAGATCCACGCGATGGCGGGGAGTACGGCCCGGCATTCGCTGCTCACGACGGGGATGAGCAGCGCGCTCAGCCAAGCACTCCGCGATCGCGGATGCCGCGTCTTCAGCCCGGATATGCGCATCCGCGTGCAGGAGACCGGCCTCGCGACCTACCCCGACGTAAGCGTCGTCTGCGGCAAACTCGAGTTCGACCCCGAGAGCTCGACCACGCTCACGAACCCCCTTCTGATCGCCGAAGTCCTCTCGCCGAGCACCGAGAAGTACGACCGGCGGCAGAAGTTCAACCACTACCGGCTCATCCCCACGCTCCGCGAGTACCTGCTCGTCTCGCAGGACGAGCGGCACATCACGCACTACACGCGCAACGAGGACGACACCTGGACGCTGCGCGACGTGCGGCTCTCGCAGCCCCTCGCGCTCCGAACGCTCGGAGTCACGCTCTCTCTCGACGACATCTACCGCGGTGTCTTCGACGACTGAGGCTTCACGCCCCCCACCAGAGCATCTCGTGCACCTGCATCTGCGCCTGGATGCTCACGATCACCCGTAGTTTGTCCCCGTCCGTCTCCACCACGTGCGCCGGGAACCCGTCGGCCGGATAGAACGCGCTCTTCACGAACCCCTTCGCGTCGAGCCAGAACAGGTGCACACCCTCGGGCGTCGGCCCGTGCAGGAGCAGCATCCGCCCGCCGCCGAGCCACACGAAATCCAGCCACTTGAAGCCTAGCTCCGTGAAGCGCTCCGCCGACGGGAAGTCATCGCCCACGTCGCGCAGTTCCGGCAGGTGCGCGCGCAGGTGCTTGTAAAGCAGGTCGTACCGCACCTTCGCGAGCCTCGGCATGCGCCGATCCGGAGGCGCGATCACGGGCAGCGCCTCCGCGTCGAACGTCGGCACCTCCACGTGCGTTCGGTACCGATCGACGAGCCGCGGGAGATCGATCTCGTCGTCGGAGACCGCCTTCAGCCACCAGCCGAAGATCGAGAGATCCCCCGTGCCCGCGCGTGACGTGAGCCGCACGAGCGACTCCCACAGCGGCCGCCGTACCTGCCACACGCCCCCGTGGTTCTTCACGACGCACGCGCCCACATACAGCGCTCCGTGCGTCACGAACTGCACGAGGAACGGTGGTTCTCCTTTTGCCTGGGGCTCGAGCCAGGCATCCCGCTTCTCGCGCGAGAGCTTCGCGCCGAGCCGATGCACCGACGCGTCCGAGTAGTCGAGCACGAGGTCCGGCGCGCCGAGGGCCTTCGGCGCGAGGTGCGCGAAGGTCTCGGCGATCGCCTCGATCTGCCCGAGAATCGTCGCGTTCCCGGCTGGGTTTGCGTCCTCGGTTCGGGCCTTCGCCAGGTCGAACCGGACGTCCTTCGGGTAGTACGGCTGGAAAAACCTCGCGAAGAGGAGCTCGGCGGTGTGTTTTTCGGCGCTCATGGAGGAGGGCGAGGAGGGCGAGGAGGGCGAGGAGGGCGCGCTCAGAACATCTTCTTGCGCTTCGAGGACGACAGAATCCCGAGCATCTCCCGGTACTTCGCGACGGTCCTCCGCGCGATGCGGATGCCGTCCTGATCCTCGAGGATCTTCACGATCGCCTGATCACTCAGCGGGTTCGACTTGTCCTCCGCCGCGATGATCTTCTTGATCGCCTGCTTCACGCTCTCCGAGGCGATGTCCTCGTCCGCGACGCGGTGGATCGACGAGTTGAAGAAGTACTTCAGCTCGAAGAGCCCCTGCGGCGTGTGCACGTACTTGTTCGACGTCACGCGCGAGATCGTCGACTCGTGCATCCCCACGCTCTCGGCCACGTCGCGAAGGATCATCGGCTTCAGGTAGGCCACGCCTCGTTCGAGGAAGTCCTTTTGCTTCTCGACGATGCACTCGGTCACCTTGATGATCGTCCGCCGCCGCTGCTCGATGGCACGGATCAGCCACTGCGCGGACCGGAGCTTCTCGCTGATGAACTCCTTCGCCTTCGGGTCCTTCAGCATCCGCTGCGCGAGGCCCTCGTTGATGAAGAGCCGCTGCAGACCCTTGTCGTTGTCCGTCACGACCCACAGGTCGCCGTCCTTGATGACGTAGACGTCGGGCGTGATGGCGATCGTCTTGTCGTCCACCTCGGCGAAATTCCGCGCCGGGACGCTCTCGAGCTTCTGGATCTCCTGGACCGCCTCGTAGACCTCTTCGAGCGGAATCTTCAGCGCCTTGGCGATCGCCGGAAAGTTGCGCCGCTCGACGTTGTGGAGGTGGTCCTTGATGATGGCCATCTCGACGGCGTCGTAGCCGAGCACCTCTGCTTGGATGCGCAGGCATTCCGAGAGGTCCCGCGCCGCGACGCCCACCGGGTCGAAGCGCTGGAGCATGGCGAGCACCTCCGGCGCGTCTTCCGGGTTGAGGTCCGCCTCGTTGGCGAGGTCGTCGAGCGTCAGGTCGGGCCGCTTCGTCCCGTCCGGGTTCTCCCCGCCCGACATGTCGAGGTAGCCGCGGTCGTCGAGGTTGCCGATGACGAGCTCGGCGAAACGACACTCGTTTTCGACGAAGTCGCTCATCTGGAGCTGCCAGAGCAGGTGCTCTTGCAGGCTCAGGTTCCGGGTCAGGTTCTGCTCGATCGGCGGCAGTTCCTCGAACCCCCCGCGCTGCGAGGGCATCGCCTGCTGGAGCTGGCGGTTCTCGAGGAACTGCTCCCAGTCGACCTCCTTCACCCGTTTTTCGGTGTCTCGCATCGCGAGATCGGTGTCGGAGTGCTCCGAACCCGACCGCTCGAGGTTCAGGTTCCGACCGTCGAGGTCCTGCGCCTCCCGGTTCGTCGCCCCCGAGGTGTCCCGCGACTTCGTGGACACCGATTCGCCCGAGTCGTCGGCGAGCAACGGGTTGCCGTCGAGCTCCTTGCGGATTTCCTCTACCAGTTCAAGCCGCGACAGCTGTAACAGCCGGATCGCCTGCACCAGCTGTGGTGTCATCACCAACTGCTGGGACAGCTTGAACTGGAGCTTCATCTCCATGCCCATCGAGAGCTCCTACCTGGTCGAACACCCTGGGATCCCCACGCCGCCGCCGGCGTCGGGAGCGAGGTTCGGGCCGACAACGTGCCCGGTACCGCATCCCACCCTAGCACCGAAACCGGTCTCGGCCCGAGTCTTGCTTTGCCTCGTCGACAACTCCTGGTTCAAAAATTGCGCATCCTCAGGACCGCGACAAGCCTTGCCACACGGTGTTCTGAAGCACAATCGCTGGAGAAGCTCCCTCACGACTCGGGAAAATCCTGATGGCACGCTCAGTCAGGGATGGACGTGAGGACCGACCCATGGTGTTGTACGAGCAGCCCAGCTCACGCGCTGTGCTGTCAGACAGGGGGGTACCATGGGTTTGCAGGAAGGCGAGGCACAAACCACGACAACCAGACCGAACGCCCGCGCCCTCGAAATTCTCGAGCGCTCCGGCCTCCGCGGCCTGCCTGAGCCCACACGTCGCGCCTTGTTCGAGGTGGGGAAGGTCGAGCGCCTCGCCCGCCGCCAGCGCCTCGCCCAGCAAGGCGAGCCCGCCCAAGCCCTGTTCCTCCTCGGCAAGGGCCGCGTGAAGCTCGAGCGCGCCGGCAGCGGACACGTCTTCCCGGTCGGTCATCGAGGTCCGGGCGACCTCGTCGGAGAGGCCGCGCTCACGGGCAACGTCGCTCCGGAGCACGCCATCGTCGCCGACGAGGCCGAAGCCCTCGTGATCCCGGCAGCTCTCGTGCGCCGGCTCACGACCACGGACACCACCTTGCAAGCCGCGGTGGCGCGGGCGCTGCTCGAAGGGCAACGCGCCGCGGAAGACCGGCTCGCCTCTCTCCTCTTGCGCAGCGTGCGCGCGCGGCTCGTCGAGCTCCTCCTCGACGGGCTCGACCGCTGGGGCGAACCCCACGTCCGCGGCATCACCCTCTCTGCGCCCTTCACCCACGCCGATCTCGCGAGCCTCATCGGCTCGACGCGCGAGACGGTCACGCTCGAGCTCGGCAAGTTGCGCCGTGCCAAGCTCATCGAGCTCGACAGGCGCCGGATCGTCATACTCGACCGCGGCGCGCTTGCGCGGTACGGCGAGACGCAGTGATGCGACGCACGAGCGGGAAGATGCCCGAGCGCGGAGCCGCCCGCCGCGACGAACGCGCGCCGAAGACCGCATCGAGGAGCCGCTCGAACGGATAGGGCTTGACGATCACGTCCGTGAGGTCGGCGGACTCGTGCCGGGGCAAGGGCTGGCTCGTCGTGACGATCACCCGGTGCGGCACGTTTCCGTGCGAGCGCATCCGCTGGAGGATCTCCACGCATTTCGGCGAAGAGTTCGAGAGATCGATGACCGCGACGTCGTACGTCCGGTGCCCGAGCTCTGCGAGCGCCTCGTCGAGCGTCGCCGTCTTCGTCACCTTCGCGCCGCGATTCGTGAGCAAGAGCGCGGTGGCCTCACGCATCAGTTGTTCTTCATCCAAGAGCAGGATCGTCGGTACATTGAGCATGGCGCCGCGGCACCTTGCAGCGCGCGTGCCGTCACGGTTCGGCGTCGGCGAGTTGGTTTCTGAGCTTACCAGCGTTCGTCGACGCGCCCGAAGATCCCAGGTTCAAACAGCGCTCCCGCGGCTGCCTGGCCCCATTCCGTACGATTACGATCTGTGCCCGAAGGGGGCTTGCGTGAGGCTCCTTGCGCGCAAATCGGTGACCAAACACGGGGAATCGTCGTCCGAGGACATTGCAGCGTCGAAGTCGTGCGCGGATTCTTCCCATCAACGAGCGGTCTGGACGTGGAAACGCGGGAGGCCAGACAGAGCAACCAAGGGCGCCCAGCACGTTCTTCCTCGACTCCAAGATCAAACCTGATTTCAAGTACTTGCACGTCCTCGACGTCATGGATCGAATCGTGCACCACGCGGGTCCGCCGGGTCGGTCCTCCCGGCCCAGGTTTCCTTGGAGGCACGATGATGCATTCGCTTCGCGTTCTGACGATTTCCACGCTTTCCCTTGCAATGGCCGCGCTCGTGGGCTGCGGCGACGACGAGCCGCCGAACGAAGAGAACAAGAGCTGCTCCGTCCAGGCGCAGACGGGATGCGGGACCGGGCTCGTATGCGAGGAGGTCGAAGGAGGAGAGCCGACCTGCTTTTCGCCCGTGGCATTCAAAGGAAAGGTCGTGAACGCCCTCGACGACAAACCCGTCCAGGGAGCACGAATCGTGGCCCGCGACGCGAATGACGCGGCCGTCTCGCCGGTCGCCATTTCGGCGGCAGACGGGACGTACACGCTGCACGTTCCGGCCAAACGCAATGCGGAAGGCAAGCCCCTTCCCGCAAAGCTGACCCTGCGCGCGGACGCGTCGAGCTACCAGACGTTCCCGGTGGCCCCGCGCATCGCGCTGCCGATCGACGTGGACACGGCGACGGGCAGCCCGCCCGTGGTGCAAAACGCATCGACGGACATCGCGCTCGTGCCGCTGCAAAACGCGTCCGGGCTCGGGTCGATCGCAGGCCACGTGGTGGCCGACGAAGGCGTGACCCTGGTGCCCGCGGGGGCGCTCGTGGTCGCCGGCGGGTCGACGGGGATCGTGGATTTCGATGGGAACTTCGTCGTGTTCAACGTGCCGGTGAGCATGAGCGTGGACGTGAAGGCGTACGCCGCGGGCCTGCAGATCAGCCCGAAGACGGTGGCCGTGGAGGCGGGCAAGGAGACGGGCAACGTCGAGCTGCACATCACGAGCGCGGCGACGGCGGACGTCTCGGGGAAGCTCTCGATCGTGAACGGTAATGGCTTCAGCACGACGAGCGTGGTGCTCGCGCTGGAGGACACGTTCGTCGAGGATGTGGCCCGCGGCGAGGTGCCGAAGGGGCTGCGTGCGGGCGGCGTGACGGGTGACTTCCTGTTCAAGGGCGTGCCCGACGGGAAGTACGTCGTGCTCGCGGCCTTCGAGAACGACGGGCTCGTCCGGGATCCGGACACATCCATCGGCGGGACGCAGATCGTCCACATCGAGGTCGCCGGCCAGAACATCGCGCTCGCGGAGAGCTTCAAGGTGACGGGCTCGCTCGTCACCGAGTCGCCCGGCAAGGACGGGCTCGAAGAGGTCGCGGGCACGCCGACGTTCGTCTGGGCCGACGACTCGAGCGAGGACAGGTACGAGGTGCGCGTGTTCGACGCGTTCGGCGTGAAGGTCTGGGAAGACCTGGCGGTGCCGAGCGTGAGCGGCTCGAAGACGGTCAGCGTCGCGTACGGCGGCGAGGCGCTGATCCCGGGCATGATCTACCAGTTCCGCGCGACGTCGATCAAAGACGACACGCCGATCGCCCAGACCGAAGACCTGCGCGGCGTGTTCATCGCCCGCTGACCCTTTTCCACGGCTCGGCGTGGCCCCCGAACCTGAAAATCCCGCCCTTCGCCGGAAGAATGCGCAGCTCCGCCACATGCTGCTAGAGTGCCGGTCCCCGAGCACGAGTGGCGGAACTGGCATACGCACCGGGTTTAGGTTCCGGCGCCGCAAGGATTGAGGGTTCGACTCCCTCCTCGTGCACCACCCAACGTGGGGGGCTCCGGTCGGCCCTGGAGCGATTTTTCGCGATGCGAAAGATCGCCGGGCCTTCCTCTGCCCCCCACACCCCCCCGCGCGCTCCCCTCCCCTTCGCTGCACTCCGTTGCGGGAAGCGCCTCGAACCGGTACGTGTTCAGGTCCCATCTCGGGGGGCGTGTTCAGGCCCTCCCCTGCGGGAACCCATCCCGCGGGGGATTTGCGCCCGCTTGCCGTAGGGACTACGTTCGGCAGGCTCCGCGCCACCCCCACGCACCGCACGATCCGACCGGGACGACGAGCCCCGGAGCCAAGGCGAAAGACGATGCTCACCTGGGCGATGAAGAAGATCTTCGGCACCTCGCACGACCGTGCCGTCCGCCGCATGCGACCGAAGGTCGAGGCCATCGGGGCCCTCGAAAAAGACCTGAAAAAGCTCTCGGACGCCGAGCTCCAGGCCAAGACGGCCGAGTTCAAGACCAAGCTCGACAACGGCGCGAAGCTCGACGACATCCTCATCCCAGCCTTCGCCGTCTGCCGCGAAGCCTCCCGGCGCGTGCTGCGCATGCGTCACTACGACGTGCAGCTCATCGGCGGCATGGTGCTCCACCAGGGCTCGATCGCCGAGATGCGCACCGGTGAAGGCAAGACGCTCGTCGCCACCCTGCCCTGCTACCTCAACGCGCTCGAAGGCAAAGGCGTCCACGTCATCACCGTGAACGACTACCTCGCCAAGCGCGACGCCGAGTGGATGGGCAAGCTCTACGGCGCCCTCGGCCTGAGCACGGGCGTCGTCGTCAACCAGCAGAACGACGCCGACAAGCGGCTCGCCTACCGCTGCGACATCACCTACGGCCAGAACAACGAGTTCGGCTTCGACTACCTCCGCGACAACATGAAGTTCTCGGCGCTCGACTACCACCAGCGCCCGCTGAACTACGCGATCGTCGACGAGGTCGACTCCATCCTCATCGACGAGGCCCGCACGCCGCTCATCATCAGCGGCCAGGGCGAGCGGTCGAGCGACAAGTACCGCGTCATCAACGACATCATCCCGCGCCTCCGCAACGAGGAGCACTACAACGTCGACGAGAAGGGCCACTCCGTCACCCTCACCGACGACGGCGTGGAGCTCGCCGAGAAGCTGCTCGAAGCGATCGGGGTCCTGAAGAGCAAGAACCTCTACGACCCGGTCAACCTGGAGACGCTGCACATCCTGAACCAGTGCCTGCGCGCGCACTCGCTCTACAAGCGCGACGTCAACTACCTGGTCAAGGAAGGCAAAGTCCTCATCGTCGACGAGTTCACCGGCCGCGTGCTCGCAGGCCGCAGGTGGTCGGACGGCCTGCACCAGGCCGTCGAAGCCAAGGAGAACGTGCGGATCCAAGAGGAGAGCCGCACGATGGCGACGATCACGTTCCAGAACCTCTTCCGCATCTACAAGAAGCTCTCCGGCATGACCGGCACGGCGGACACCGAGGCCTCGGAGTTCCACAGCACGTACAAGCTCGACGTCATCATCATCCCGACGAACAAGAACATCATCCGCAAGGATGAAGAGGACGTCGTCTATAAGACCGAGCGCGAGAAGTTCACCGCCGTCGTCAAAGAGATCATCGAGAAGAACGAGAAGGGCCAGCCGATCCTGGTCGGCACAACGAGCGTCGAGAAGAGCGCCGCGATCGCGAAGATCCTCGCGAAGAAGGGGATCAAGCACAGCGTGCTGAACGCGAAGCAGCACGAGAACGAGGCCTACGTCGTCGCGCAGGCGGGCCGCAAAGGCGCGATCACGGTCAGCACGAACATGGCCGGCCGCGGCACCGACATCCTCCTCGGCGGCAACCCCGAGATGCTCGCGAAGCTGCGCTTCAAGGAGCAGAACCGCCTGCCCGAGGCCGAGCCCGAGGCCTTCGAGGAGCTCACCGAGCAGATCCGCAAGGAGTGCGAGGCCGAAGGCGCCGAGGTGCGCGAGGCCGGCGGGCTCTTCATCATCGGCACGGAGCGGCACGAGTCGCGGCGCATCGACAACCAGCTCCGCGGCCGCGCCGGCCGCCAGGGCGACCCCGGTTTGTCGCGCTTCTACCTGTCGCTCGAGGACGACCTCATGCGGATCTTCGCGGGCGACCGCGTGAAGAACCTCATGGAGAAGATGGGCATGCCCGACGACGAGCCCATCGAGCACCCCTGGGTCACGAAGAGCGTCGAGAACGCGCAGAAGAAGGTCGAAGAGCGCAACTTCGACATCCGCAAGAACCTGCTCGAATACGACGACGTGATGAACGCGCAGCGCAAGACGATCTACGACATCCGTCAGCAGCTGCTCGTCGGGCGCTACTCGCCCGACATCGTCGACGAGGAGGGCAAAGCGACGGGCGAGAAGCGCACGATCAAGGCGCTGTCGAAGCTGGTCGAGGACGTGGTGCCCGACGTCGGCTACCTGCTCGGCATGTTCGCGTCCGACCCGATCTCGCCGCGCGACAAGGAAGGCAACCCGCGCACGCTGACGCGCAAGGACTTCGAGAAGGTCGAGAAGTTCGTCGAGACCGACAACCTGCAGAAGGAGCTCTACACGCGCTACGGCGTGAAGATCGACTTCGAGGGCCGCGAGGACGCGGGCGTCGAGATCTACGACGAGTGCGTCGACCTCGTCCCGCGCGCGCTCACCGAGCAACGCGAGCGTTTCCTCGACCTGATGGACCGCATCATCGGCGCGATGGTCGAGGAGAACTGCCCGCCCCGCAAGCCGCCGGAGGACTGGGACTGGGGCGGGATCTTCCAGGGCTTCCGCGAGCACTTCGGGATCGAGCTGCCCGACGATATCGCCGAGCACGCCGAGCCGCAGGCCCTCGCCGAGGACCTCTTCAACCGCGCCGAGAAGGCCTTCGAGGCCCGCGAGAAGGAGATCGGGACGGAGCTGCTCCTGCGGATCTTCCGGCACGTGTACCTGGAAGAGCTCGACAAGTCCTGGGTCGATCACCTGACCGACATGGACCACCTGCGCGACGGCATCGGCCTGCGCGGCTACGGCCAGAAGGACCCGAAGCAGGAGTACAAGAAGGAAGGCTACAACCTCTTCGTGACCATGGTCGCGCGCGTGCAGTCGAACGTGATGACCAAGGTCTTCGCGATGAAGGTGCGTCGCGAGGAGGAGGAGCAGGCGATCGAGGAGCGAGACCTCGCCCGCCACCAGGAGCAGCTCGACCACGCCGTGGCCCACCACGACGAGGAGCTGCCGCCCGGCGCCTCCGAAGAGCCGCCCGCGCAAGAGCCGATCATCGCGGCCGAGCAGGAGTGCCCCTGCGGCAGCGGGAAGCCCTTCATGCAGTGCCACGGCGCCGAGATGGAGGACGAGGCGTCGGTATGAGCACTGCTGCATCACAAACACCGGTCCACCCGTCGATGGTGCTCGGGGCCTACCTCGAGCGCCTCGTCCGCGCGCGTCGCGTCGCCGTGCTCGGTGACGCGACCCTGGAGCTCGCCGAGAGGCTCGTCGAGCGCGGCGCGAGGCTCGTCCACGCCTACGATCCCGATGCAGCGCGCGCGGCCGAGGCCTTCGCGCGCACCGCGCAGGATCGCGACCGGCATGTGATGCACGCAGTGCTCGCAGGAGACCTCGGCGTGCGCGACGGGGCCTTCGACGTGGTCGTTCTGCCCGACCTGTCGATCTTCGCCGACCCGTCCGACGTGCTCCGCAGAGCACGGAAGCTCGTCGGCACGGCCGGCATCGCCGTGATCGCCTCGCCGAACCCGGATGCGTCCCGGCGCCTGCTCGCGCTCGCCGCGCCGCGCGGCAAGGACACGTCGCCGCCCGGGTACTACGCGCTCTACGACCTCGTCTCGCTCCAGTTCCCCGTCGTGCGCATGCTCGGGCAAGCGCCGTTCGTCGGGTACACGGTGGCAGACTTCGCCGCCGGCCCGGATCTCGAGGTCAGCGTCGACACGTCGCTGCTCAAGGCGACGGAGGAGCCCGAGCACTTCATCGCGATCGCCAGCGAGCGCAAGGTCTCCGTCGACGCGTTCGTGGTCGTGGAGCTCTCGCTCTCCGAGGTGCGCGACGCGATCGGGACGGCGGGCGCGAAGGCCGCAGACACGGGCCGCGTGAAGGAGCTCGAAGCCGCGCTCGCCGTGCACGACGAGCGCAGGCGCGCCGACGAAAAATCCGCCGAGGAGCGCGCGGCCGCCGCCGTGGCGACCGCGGCGCGCGTGGTCGACCTTGAATCGAAGCTCGAACGGCTGCGCGACGTGGACACGCGCGCGGGCGACACGCACGTGCGCGCCGAGCGGCTGACACACCAGATCCGCGACCTCGACGAGGAGCTGCGTCGCCAGCGCGACCGCGCGACCAAGCTCGCGAAGCAACTCGACGACGAGAAGAAGTCTCGCACGAAGGCCGAAGTGGAGCTCGGGCTCGCTCGCGGCAGGCCGGAGATCCCGGGCGCGAAGGAGCGCATCGAGCAGCTCACGGCCGAGCTCTCCGCGACGCGCTCGCGGGCCCTGGAGCTCGAAGGCGAGCTCAGCGCGGCAGGCGTCGGCCTCGAGGAGCTCTCGAACGATCGGGCTGGGCTGCGCGCGCGTGTCGCCGAGCTCGAGCTCCGGCTCGCCGCCCAGGAAGCCGCCGCGCGGGAGCCGGATCCCAGCCTGCTCTCGCGCGTCGCCCAGCTCGAAGCCGCGCTCGAACGGTCGGAGGCCACACGGCAATCCGCCGTTCGTCGCGCCGACGAGCTCGCCGAGACGCTCGCGGCCACGACGGCCGAGCGGCTTCACCTGGCCGAGAAGACGCAGACGCTCGAAAAGCAGACGGCCGCGCTCCTCGCCGAGCGCGCCGCGAGCGAGTCGCTCGCGCCGGAGATCGACGCGCTCGAAGCGCAGCTCCGGGCGCGAGGCCTTCGCATCACGGTGCTCGAAGCAGAGCTGCGCGAGGGCCTACGGGTGGGCAAGGAGCTCGTCGAAGAGCTCGAAACGCTCCGCGGCGCCGCCGTGGCCCCCGCAGGCGAGGCCGCTCCTCCGGCGGCCACGCCGCAGAATGGCGCGCCCGTCCCCCCGTCGACGCTCGTGGGTCATGCCTCGGCAAGGGAAGCGGCTCCCGCAGAGACCGCCGACGCAACGCCCGTCGACGACACCGAGACGATGAAGACGCAGCTCGACACGCTCGCCGCCCGCGCGGCCCGCTCCGAGGCCGATCTCAAGGCTGCGGAGTGGCGCATCGCGCAGCTCGAGCTTGCCCTCGCGTCCGCCGAGCGCGGCGAGGGAGAGCCCGCGGCCGTGGCGGTCGAGCTGGAGCAAGCCCTCCTCGCGGCCCACCAGGAGCTCGCGACGCTGCGCCGAGCGGTCGGCCCCGAGGGTGGGCACGTCGCGCCGGGCGTGGTCGAGCAGGCAGTCCTGCTCCACCAGATCTCGAATCTGACGATGGGGGACTCCGCTCCGTAAACGGAGCAGCGCCCCCCACCCTCGCCAACTCGACGGCGTCGTTCCCGGACGGCTCGCCCCCCCTGCTTGGCCGCGCTAACACGTCGGCCATGCGTTCTCGCCTGATCGCCGCGATCGCTCGCATCGCAACCGCCGCCACGCTCGTCGCGGCCCTCGGCGCCTGCGGATCGGCCGTCCCCAAGACGGCCGCTGATCCGATCGAGGCCATGCGCGCCGATGCGAGCGCCTCGCAGGACGGCGAGGTCCTCGGCCGGTGGCTCCTCGGCGAGCTGCTCGTCCCCGGCGGCGACGCGGCGCGGGTCCGCGAGGCGCGCGGCAAGCTCGACAAGGCCTCGAACAAGGGCCTCTACGCCTCGCTCGCGCGCGCCGTCGACGACGAGATCCACGGACGCTTCCGCGCGGCCGCCCTCGCCCACCTCGACGCCGTGAACGCCGCTCGCACCACCGATCACCCCGACGCGCCGCTCGTCGGCTGGTACGCGGCGAGCCACCTGCTCCGCCTGCGCTCCAGCGTCCCCGGCATCTGGGACCTCGCGAAGGACACGGTCCTGCGCACGATCGATCAGCCGGGCCACATCGGCTGGCGCGCGCGCAGCGACCTCGCCGAGTGGTGGAGCGTCGAAGGCCTGCGCAAGGACGCCGAAGGCAAGGACAAGAGCCCGACGGAGATCGCGGCCGATCGCTTCGGCTGCGCCAAAAAAGCGCGCGTCGCCGGTCCTTTTGGCCACCTCGCCCCGAGTGATCACCGCATGCATTTCGAGGCCGAACGCGCCGGCCCCTGGCCTCGCCTCTTCCCGGCCGATCCGCGCCGCGCCGATCGCCCGCGTGTCCTCGCCACCGAGCGACGCGGCTGCCAGATCCGCAGCGCCGAGCCTGTCGCCGGCGGCGTCTTCTACGCCGAGACCTACCTCGAGTTGCCGGCCGAGCGTGAGCTCATCGTCGCCGTGCAGGGCGCGTTCTCGATCCGCATCGACGACGTCGAGGTCATCACGCGTGACCCGCGCGACTGGGGCATCTGGCCTCGTTTCGGCGCGCGCGTCCGCCTCTCTGCGGGCCGCCACCGCATCCTCGCGCGGATCGGCAGCGCCGAGACCGGCATCCGCATCCTCGCGCCGAACGGCTTGCCCCTCGGCGCCGAGACCTCCGACGATCCTACGGCGCCGTACGTCCTCGAACCGCCGCTCGTCCTGCCCGATCCCAACGTCCTCGAACCGTTCCTCCTCGCGCTCGGCGTCCCCGCCGCGCCGCGCACCCCGCGCCCGGCGCCGCGCGACACGAACGATCCCGTCGCGCGTTACCTCGCCGCGTGGCTCTCGCACATCGAGGGGCAGGACGACCTCGCCTCCGTGTTGCTCGAACCGCTCGTGAAGGATCCCTCGCGCGCGACCGGACCTGCGCTCTCCACGCAGGCGCTCTTCATCGAGAAGGACCCGATCTTCCCGCAGAACGACGCGCGTGATCTCGTGAAGGACGTCCGCGCGCGCGCCGTCGCCAAGGACCCGGACCTCTGGCTCTCGCTCTTCTGGCTCGCGCTCGACGAGGCCGACAAGGTCGGCGCGCCCGAAGCCGCGGCCAAGGTCGCGAGGCTCGCCGATCGTTTCCGCGAGGTCCCGGACATCTTGAAGGGACTCGGCCGCATGTACGCGCAGATCGGCTGGAGCGTCGAGCATGCGCGCACCGTCAAGGACACAGCCGCGCGCTTCTCCGAGGACACCGAGGCCCTCTTCGCGCTCCTCCGCCTCCACGACGAGCGCGGCGACGTCGCCGAGGCCGACAAGATCGCCAAGCGCATCGAGGCCCTCGACCCCGACGCCGAGGTCGCCCTCCAGCGCGCGCTCGAACGACGCGACTGGGGCGGCGCGATCCGCGAACTCGATCGCATCGGAAAGACCCGCCGCGATCGTACGGACGTCGCCATCAAGATCGCCGATCTCCTCACCCGCGCCGGCGCGCAACGTGAGTCGATCGACGCCCTCGAACGCGCCGTCAAGACGGACCCCGAGAACGCCTCCGCGCGCCTCGCGCTCGCTGACGCGCGCCTCGCCCGCGGCGACAAAACGGCGCTCCGCAGTGCGCTCGTCGAGGCCATCCAGACCGGCGCGGATCCTTCGGCGCTGCGCGAGGCCATCGAGCTCGTCGAGGGCACGACCGAGCTCACGCCGTATCGCATCGAGGGCAAGAAGGTCATCGCGCAGTTCGAGGCGTCGGGCGTCACCATGCCCGGCACCGCGGCGCGCGTCCTCGACTACGCCACGTTGTGGGTCCACGCCGATGGATCGGCGCGCATGCTGGAGCACGAGATCATCGGCATCCAATCGCGCGAGGCCATCGAGGAGCTCGCCGAGCAACGCGTGCCGCGGGGCCTCGTGCTCAAGCTCCGCACCGTCAAGAAAGACGGCCGCGTCCTCGAACCCGAGTTCGTCGACGGCAAGCCCACCGTCACCATGCCGCACCTCGAAGTGGGCGACTACATCGAGACCGAGACGCTCTACACGCTGCGCGGCGATGGCCGCGGCGGGCGCAGCTTCGAGGGCCCGCGCTGGTTCTTCCGCGAGGAGAAGATCCCCTACTTCATCAGCGAGTACGTCGTCGTCACGCCCAAGAACCGCCCGCTCGACGTCGAGATCGGCGGCAGCGTCCCGAAGCCGACCCTCAAGGAGAACGGCGCGTTCGTCGAGCGTCGCTTCCGCGTCGATCGCAGCCCCGCGCTCCCCGAGGAGCCGGGCAGCGCGCCGACGCAGGAGTTCTTGCCGAACGTGCGCATCGGCTGGGGCATCAACCTCGAAGACCGCATCGACCGCCTCGTCGACGCCACGAGCGACGAAGTCCCGCGCGACCCGCGCCTCAAGCGGATCGCCGAGAGCATCGTCACCGGCGCCGCGCCCGACGCCGAGGACAAACCTGCCAAGCCGGCGTCCGTCGACGAGCAGGCGCGACGCATCTATCGCTGGGTCCTCGCGAACGTCGAGCAGGGCCGCGATCAGTCTCGTGAAGATGACGGACGTCGCATCGTCATCGGCAAGAGCGGCAACCGCACCGAGGCCTTCCTCTACCTCTGCCGCCTCGTCGGCATCGACGCCTCGCTCGGCATGGTGCGTGATCGCCTCACGCCGCCTTCCAACGGCCCGCTCAGCGACGCCGAGTCCTTCAACGCGCTCGCCGTCCGCCTCGGCACCGAGCGTGGCGCGCGCTGGATGGTCGTGCGCGACAAGTTCGCGCCGTTCGGCTACCTCCCGAGCTCCTTGCGTGGCCAGCCTGCCGTCGTCCTCAAGGAGGGCGCGCCGCGCGAAACCACGCCGCTCACGGGCTCGCGCGACGGCGTCACCTACGAGGGCACCGTCGATCTTCGCGCCGACGGCTCGGCGGCGATCAAGCTCGAACAACGCTTCGAGGGCAAGTTCGCCATCATGCTGCGCAGCGCCCTCGAGAGCCTGCCTGACGCGCAACGCGACGAGGCCATCGAGACCAAGCTCATCGGCCAGGCCTTGCCCGGCGCGCGCCTGCGCTCGCTCGACATCAAGAACGCGGCCGACCTCGACGCGCCCCTCGTCCTCGTCATGGACCTCGAGATGAACGACTTCGCGCGTGTCCGCACCGGCGACATGGTCATCTCGCCGCCCTTCGCGCTCCGCCTCTCGCCCTTCGCCGCCCTCCCCGCGCGTGAGACGCCGCTCTACATCTCCGAACAATCATCGGTTTTTTCGAATGTTCGGCTCCGCGTGAAACTGCCCGAGGGGGCCCGTGTCACGACCCAACTTGCGGCGGCTTCCACCCAGGACGGAGGACGTACGGCGACCGTCAGCGACCGCGTGGATCGCGACACCCTCGTCTTTGAACGGGCGATCACCATCCCCGCTGGCCGGGTGCAGCCCGACGCGTATGGGACATTCCAGAGCTTCGTCCGCGAAGCTGAGGCCGCGTTGCACCGCGACATCGTAATTTCAGTCGGAGCACGTTAGCGATCTCGCGTTACGCCCAATCCTGGTAATATGGACCATGAATCATGGTCACGATCCAGGATAACCGACGCCCCTCGGTGGACGCGCCGAAGGTACGCATCAACCGCGCGTTGAAGCTCTGCCCCCTCTTCGAAAAGGTGGCTCGTGCGACGTTCGACAACGCGCTCGAGGTCGCCGAGCTCGACGTCGTCCGTGCTGGGATGTCCATCCAGAAGCAGGACGACAACGTCACCTCCCTCGCGCTGCTCGGACACGGGCGAGCGCGGCTCGAGCGCAAACTTCCGTCCGGACAGACGGTCCCCCTCGGGTACCGCGGCAGCGGTGATCTGCTCGGCGAGGCTGCGCTCGCCGGCGCGCAAACGTACACCGAGAGCGCGATCGCCATCGACGAGAGCGAGGTCGTCCGCTTCCCGGTCGCCTCGATTCACGCGTGGCTCCGCGACGATCCCGCGCTCGGCGTGGCGCTGCTCGGCCTCCTCGTCGACCGCCAGCGCGCGGCGGAGGATCGCATCGAGTCGTTGCTCTTCCGCAACGTGGAAGGCCGCCTCGTCGAGTTCCTCCTCGCCGCCGTCGATCGCTGGGGCGTACCCGACACGCGAGGCACGTTGATCTCTGCGCCGATCACGCATCTGGAGATCGCGCAGTCGATCGGCTCCACGCGCGAGACCGTCACCATCACCCTCGGCGCGCTCCGCAAGGACGGATTGCTCGCCGTGGCGGGTCGACGGCTCATCGTGGTCGACCGCGACGCACTCTCGAAGCGGCGGTAACGTAACGCGGCTCGAACATCGGGGGCGTCCTCGGCTCGTCCGAACGGAGCCCCCGCGCCTCGACCACACGCGCGCGTCCTTTTCGCGTGCTCGGCTACGCTCGGGCGTGCTATCGCCCGACCGCGATGTCGATCGCCCAGAGCTACCGGATTCGACTCGAAGGGATCCGGTTCCGCGCGCGCCATGGTGTCTCGCGGGCCGAACGCGACTTGCCGCAGGACTTCGTCGTCCATGTCGAGGTCACGTTGCCCGTCGCGAGTCTGCCCCGGACGGACACCCTCGCGAAGGTCTTCAACTACGACAAGCTCGCGACCCTCGTCGTCGACGAGGGCACGCGCGCCTCGTACAAGCTGCTCGAAATTCTCGCCGAGCGGCTCATCGCGCGCATCCTCGCGGACACGCCTGCGATTGCCGTGACCGTGCAGGTCAAGAAGTTCGGCCCGCCCACGTCAGTCTCGGTCGACGCGGTCTCCGTCGAGCTCTCGGCGAACAGGCCCGCGTAGCCATCCCTCCCGCGAGCGAGCGGCCTATCATGGGCCATGCCTCGCCTCTCGCTCCTCGCGGCACCGCTCGCACTCCTCGCCCTCGCTTGCTCCGGTGAGGACGTAACCCCCGCCGTCAAACCTGCGCCCCGCGCCTGGGACAAACTCGCCACGCCGAGCGACGTCGCGCTTGGCCCCGTGCGCGGCTTCACGCAGGCCCGCGGCATCGTCCACAGCCACTCGCCCTACTCGCACGACGCTTGCGACGGCAAAGGCCTCGACGACGGCGGCGTGCCGCGGACCGACTGCGTCGCGAACCTCCGCCGCGGCATGTGCGACGCCGCCGAGGACTTCGTCTTCCTCACCGACCACGCCGCCCACATGGCGGACGCCGCGTTCCCCTCGTTGCTCTTCATCCAGCCCGGCGACGAACCCGTCCTCGGCGCGGACGGCGCGCCCATTGGCAACTACGTCGCGTGTGGCGACGGCCGCCGCGTCCTCGTCACCGCGGGCAACGAAAACACCTTCATGTCCGTTGGCCTCGAACGCCACCTCCCCGGCGACCCGGCCACGCGCCGCGCGACCTACGAAGGCGAAGACGCCTCCACCGTCGATGCGATGCACGAAGCAGGCGCCCTCGTCTTCATCGCGCACACCGAGTCCCGCACGCCCGCGTGGCTCGCCTCGATGCCCTTCGACGGCGTCGAGGTCTACAACGTCCACGCCGCCATCGACCCGGACATCCGCAAGGACTACCTCGGCCTCGAAGCCTACGGCGGCGGCGCCTCCATCCTCCCGTTCACCCGCCAGGACGACGACGGCCCGCAGCCCGACCTCGCGTTCCTCGGCTTCTTCGAGGAGCTGCCCATCTATGGCCAGCGCTGGGACGCCTTGCTCGCCACGCGCCACGTCACGGGCATCGCGGGCACCGACGTCCATGAGAACAGCTTCCCGGGTGTCCTGCGCGACGGCGAGCGTGGCGACAGCTACCGCCGCCTCATGCGGTGGTTCTCGAACATCGCGCTCGTCGACGGCCCGATCACCCCGACCTCCGTCAAGGCTGCCCTCGCGGCTGGCCGGAGCTACGTCGCGTTCGAGATCCTCGGGGCGCCGGCCGGCTTCGACTTCCATGCCGAGACAAACGGCGCCGTCGTTGAAATGGGTGGGCAGGCTCCCGCGGGCTCGACAATCGTGGCCCGTGCTCCCAAGGTCCATAACCTCGATCCTGGCGTCAATGCGCCGACGATCTCCATGCGCTTGCTCCGCATCGACGCGTCCGGGACCACGGTCGCGGCCGAGGGCGACACGATTCGCCTCGAAAATGCGCCAGCCGGCGTGTACCGCGTCGAGGTCCGCATCCTGCCGACCCACCTCCGCCCGCACGTGGGCGACACCGGCGAGGGGTACATCCGCGAGCGCTTGTGGATCCTCGCCAATCCGATTCGGATTTCCTGAAGCCGAAGCGAGGTCACTTGCCCGAAAAACCGATGGATCGGACGAGAGACATCGGGAAAGACGATGGTATGCTGGCGCTACTGTGGAGTGGCTCAACTATCATCATCTCCTCTATTTCTGGGTCGTCGCGCGAGAGGGGAGCATCGCGCGGGCGAGCCACGAGCTACGGCTCGCGCAGCCCACGATCAGCGGGCAGATTCGTGCCCTCGAAGAGGCGCTCGGGGAAAAGCTGTTCGTCCGCAGCGGCCGCCACCTCGTCCTCACCGAGGTCGGGCGCGTCGTTTTTCGTTATGCCGACGACATCTTCTCCCTTGGCCGTGAGCTGCTCGACACCGTCAAAGGCCGTCCGACGGGCAGGCCGCTTCGGTTTGTGGTGGGAATCGCCGACGTCCTGCCCAAGCTCATCGCGCACCGCCTGCTCGAACCGGCCCTCGGCCTCGCGGAGCCCGTGCGGATGGTTTGTCGCGAGGACAAGGCGGAGCGGCTGATCGCCGAGCTCGCGCTCCACAACCTCGACATGGTGATCACCGACGCGCCGCTCGCCTCCGGCATGAAGATCAAGGCGTACAGCCATCTGCTCGGCGAATGCGGGATCAGCTTCTTCGCCGCGCCCTCGGTCGTGCTCGACACGCGACGGCCTTTCCCGGACATGCTCGACGGCGCGCCGTTCCTCTTGCCGGCCGAGGGCACCACGCTCCGCCGCTCGCTCGAGCAATGGTTCGAGTCCGAAAGGATCCGGCCGCGCGTCGTGGGCGAGTTCGACGACAGCGCGCTCCTCAAGGTCTTTGGCCAGGCCGGCGCGGGCGTACTCGTCGCGCCTTCGGTGATCGAAGGGGAAATCCAGAACCAGTACGACCTGCACGTCGTCGGCCACACCGACGCCGTGAAAGAGCGCTTTTACGCGATCACCGGCGAGCGAAAAATCAAGAATGCCGCCACGAGCGCGGTCGCCAATGCCGCGCGCAAGCACATCTTCGGCTGAGCCCGCCCGTCATTTACGCGTAAAATACCTCTCCACCGCCTCCACGAGCCCCTCCATCGTGCTCGTCTCCGCCGTCACGGCGACCTCGATCCCCCGGGCCCGCGCGCTCTCCGTCGTGATCTCTCCAATGCTCGCGACCGTCACGCCCGAGAGCAGCGCGCCTGCCTGCGCCCCGAGCGCCGCGACGAGCCCCTCCACCGTGCTCGTCGCCGAAAGCAATACGACGTCGATCGATTTCTCCGAAAACCGCTGCACGAGCTCCGCCGCCCGCTCGGGCCCTGCTCTCCGTGTCTCGTAGACCGGCACGACCCGCACCTCGCAGCCCGCCGCCCGCAGCATCTCGGGCAGCGCCTCCCGCGCCACGAGCGCGCGCGGGATCACCACCCGCACAATCTTCTTTTCCGACAAACGTTTCCGTATTTCCTCGTCCGCCAGAATCGCGACCGCCAATCCCTCGCCTCGAAAATCCGCGGGCACGATATCGGCGCGAATCCCCCGGGCGAGCAGCGCTGCCGCCGTCCCCGTCCCGATCGCCGCCACCTTCGCGCGCCCGAAGGCCCGCGCGTCGAGGCCCGCCTCCGCGATCGCCGCAAACAGCCGCTCCACGCCATTCTCGCTGGTGAACGCCACCACGTCCCACGCGCCGAGCTCGTGCACGAGCGCCGACACCGCGGACGGATCCGGCGGCGGACCAATCTCGATCGCCGGCCACACGTAGGGCTCGGCCCCTCGCTGCCGCAGCCGCTTCGCCGCCGATTGCGCTTGACCTAGCGGCCGGAGCAAAGCCACGCGTTTCCCGAACAGCGGACGTGTATCGAACCAGCGCAGCGCCTCCCGCCGCGTGGCCACCGCCCCCACGAGCACGATCCCCGGGCTCCCGAGCCCTTCAGCGCGCGCCTTGTTTGCGATCTCCGCGAGCGTCCCCTGCACGACCCGCTGCTCGGCCCGCGTCCCCCACTGGATCACCGCCGCCGGCGTCGCGGGATCCCGCCGCGAAGGCCCCAAAAGCCCCGCGACGACCTCCTCCAGGTTGTGCATCCCCATCAGCACGCAAATCGTGCCTTTCACGCTCGCGAGCTCCGACCAGTCGTATCCCGCGCCCGATCGCATCGTCCCGCTCACGAGCGTCACGCTCGACGCGAGATCCCGATGCGTCAGGGAAAACCCTGCATACGCCGTCGCGCCGAGCGGCGAGCACACGCCGGGCACCACCTCGAACGGAACGCCGGCCCGCGAAAGCGCCTCCGCCTCCTCCGAGCCTCGCCCGAACAGGTAGGGATCACCGCCTTTCAGCCGCACCACGCTCTTTCCTGCGCGCCCGAACCGCACGAGCTCCGCCTCGATCGCGTCCTGCTTCGCTTGCTTCGAGGCGCGATCCGCGCCGCGCTTGCCCACGGCCATCACGACGGCGTCGGGCCGCACACGCGAAAGCAAGGCCGGATGAATCAGCTCATCGTGCAGCACCACCTCGGCGCTCGAAAGAAGCTCGGCCCCACGTTCGGTCAAAAGTCCCGGATCTCCGGGCCCTCCGCCCACCAGGTACACCGTCCCCGGCACGGCAACTCGTGCCGCAGAGCGCGTCAAATCCCCGCCTTCTTCGCCTTCTGCCCGATTTTTCATGATCCCCGCGCGTACTTTCGTCTTCACCCGATTGTCGTATCCTTGACACAATGCGCAACTGGCCTAGATTCCGCCCATCACGTCCCTTCCTCGTTAGGGATTTTGGCGTATGCGATCCATCAAGCTGCTCACCGAACCCAGCGCGGGTGTCGTCGATCGATGGTACGTGTCCGATGGGGCGACCGCGGTGGGTCCTGTCGGCATCGAGCTCATCGCGCGTGGCCTCGAGGCGGGCAAGGTGCCGCTGGGGAGCTACGTTCGTCACGAGGCGTGGAAGGTGTGGCGACCTCTGTCCGAGCTCGCGGTGGTCTCGGTCGACTCCGCGGCGCCCACGCCGCCCTACCATCCTCGCCCCGCGGAGACCATCCCGGGCGGCGGGTGTGACGACATCACGCAGCCGGGTCGGCCGGTTTTTCCCGACGAGGTGATGCCGCAGGACGTCCTCGCGGGCGCTTCGGACCTCGACGACGCGCTGCTCCTCCTGTTCAACGCCGCCGTCGTGCGCACGGGGGCCGATGCCGGCCTCGTGCACGTGGTGCGTCCCGACGGTGCGGTCGTCCTGTACGCCCACGGCCCCTTTTCGCGGGACATGGTGGGCGAGCGGACGAGCCTCGTGGATCCGGCGCTCGCGGCGGCGGCGGAGGGCAACACGGTCGTGGCCGAGCCTGCGCCGGGCCCTGCGGGGCAGGCGGTCCGGGATCGGCTCCTCGCCCTCGGCGTCGCGTGTGACGCGGCGTGGATGGTTCCTGTGCTCGCGAACGGCCGGCTCGCCGCGGCCATCGAGCTTGGCCGCAAGGCGCCGCGCCTCCGGGCGAGCGAACTCGCGGTCGTCGAGGCTCTCGTCGACGCCCTGTCGTACCGCGCCGATCACGACGCCTGGTGATCAGGCCGAAGAATCCCGGCCGAAGAAGGCGATCTTTGGAGGTGAGGACGGGATTCGAACCCGCGTATGACGGTTTTGCAAACCGTTGCCTAACCGCTTGGCTACCTCACCGCGGTCAGCGAGGCGCGTTTTTGCCCCATCCCGCGCCCTCTGTCAAGCGTCCGTGCACGGCACCTTTCAAGTGACCCTCAGCACATCCCCTTAAACTTTTTCGGCGCCGCGCTGCGATCCGGTACGATGGCCGTGGAGGGCGAGCGGAGAACGGGCATGCGTGCGATCGTCGGATGGGTTTGGGCCGCTTGCCTCCTCGCGACGCCATCGTTTGCCCTGGGACAGGGCATCACGTCCACGCCTCCGCGCCGTGTCCAGCGGGAAGCGGACGCGGCGCAGAAGACGGAGTCCGGGTCCAAGCCCGCGGACGGCGGCGCGACGAAGGACGCCTCGAAGCCGCCGAAGGAGCCGCCGCCGTCAAAGCCCTTGTTCAAGATCGACCTCCACGGCGGCGCATGGCTCTTCTACTACCAGCCCTTCCAGCCGCCCGAGGAGAAGCCGTTCCTCCGGATGCACGTCGCGCATCTGAATTTCGACGGCTCGATCGGCGATTTTGGCCTCTTCTTCAACGCGAGCGCGCGCGACACCCGCATGCGCGAGTTCTACGAAGGCCCGGCCTGGCTGGAAGAGGGCTATTTTTATTACAAGCACCCGAAGGTCATGGTGAAGGTCGGCAAGGCGTACAGCCGCTTCGGCCTCTTCTGGGACAACTCGTTTTTCGGACCCATCCATTTCTACGACGGCATCAAGCTCGACCCGAATTACGGCGTCTCGATCGAGGGCACCGTGGGCAAGGAGAAGGGCCCGCGCCTCGGCTATTTCGCGCAATACTTCCTCGTCGACGGCCGGACGAACGGCTCGTACGTCGGGCGCGACACGATCAGCATCCCCGGCGCCAGGCGCCGGAACATTGCCGTCCTCCGCCTCGAACCGGCGTACCATTGGAACAAGGATACCTCGCTCCTCCTGGGTGTGTCGGGGCAATACTTCCAGGCCGACATCCCGGCGCTCGCCGGGACGAACCGGGACGTGCTCCGGTTCGCCCTCGATTACACGGTCAACGTGGGCCCGGTGAGCGCGTGGGGCGAGGCCTCACGCCAGCTCGGCCAGAGCGTCACGGAATGGCCGATCCCGCCCGTCCCGGCGACCGCCACGACGCCCGCCGTCCCTGGCCGCGCCTCGGCGAAGAACGACTACCTCCTCGTCGGCGGCGAGGCGCGCATCTGGAAGTTCGTGGCCCGCTACAACCTGAGCGCCGCGCGTTTCCACGACGTCGGCGTCACCGAGTACATGCACCAGCCGGGCCTCGGCTACAACATGAACGACTACCTGCAGTTCCTCGTGGAATACGCGCACTGGACGCAGCACGACGCCCTGGGCTACGGAAAATTCCTCGACCAGAGCGTCGCGACCACGATTCACGGATACTTTTAGGGAATCACTTCACGCACGCGCCGCTGTTCGCGCAGGCGAAATCGTCACAATCGACGAACGGGTTACCGTCGTTGCTGATGCCGTCGCTGCACTCGGCGAACGTGAGCTCGTGCTGGCAGACGGTGATGCTCGACTTGCGGCTGCAGGAGTTGTCGGCGCAATCGACGAACGTATTCCCGTTGTTGTCGACGTTGTCCGAGCACTCGGCGTCGTTCGCCTCGGGGCAGATCGTGACGTCGGGGCTCAGCGAGCAGCCGAAATCCGCGCAATCGATGAAGTTGTTCCCGTCGTCGGTCGCGCCGTTCGAACACTCCGCGTTCGCCAGCGCCGTCCACTGGTTCGCCGGGGGCATCGGGTCCGCCGGCACGTTCGCGTTGCACACGATGATGCCCTCGCGCTGACAGCCGGGATCCTCGCAATCGGAGAACCCGTCCTTGTCGTCGTCGAGGCCGTTCGAACAGAAGATGTTCGAATCCTCCCGGACGAGGTTCTTGCACGCCGACACGTCCGGGTTCACGAGGCAGGCATTGTCGGCGCAATCGATGAAGTTGTTCCCGTCCTCGTTTTGCCCGTTTGTGCATTCGTCGTTCGCGAGCGTCCCCCACTCGGCCTGCGCCGGCATCGGGCTCGCCGGCTGGTCGCCCGTGCAGACGACGATGCCCTCGGCCTGGCAATCGGTGTCCATGCAGTCGCTCTTGCCGTCGCCGTCGTTGTCGATCCCGTCGGAACAGCGGCCGTTCGACCATTCACGCTTGCAGAACGCGAGCGCCTGACACGCCGTCTCCTCGCAGTCGGTTTTGCCGTCCATGTCATTGTCGATCCCGTCGGAGCAGAGCGGGTTCGACGCTTCCTGGATCTTCGCGCACGGCGCGACGCTGTCGCAGTTGAAGTCGTTGCAGTCCTTAAAGCCGTCGCAATCGTTGTCGAGGCCGTCGCTACACGCGGCCGTGGTGTTCTCATCGCCCGTCGGCGTGCACATCGAGCCGCTCGACGACGAGCCGCCCGCCGCGCCCGTGCTCGTCGTGGTCATTCCGCCCGAGCCCATACCGCCCGACGCGCCCACGCCGCCGCCGCCCGACGCGCCTGCGCCGCCCGAGCCGCCCTCACCACCTTCGCCGCCAAATCCGGTCGTATTGTTGCCCGTCGCGCGACACGCTCCGAGCCCGAGACCCAGAGCACCCGAAAGAACCAAAGCAACGTACGTCTTCGACTTCATGATTATGCTCCTCGCCGCGGCCTACCTCGCCACGACCAAGCTCTACCCTTCGTCCTCGGCCTCCGCCTTGTCGCCGCGCAGCCCGAGCGCCTTGCATTTCTTGTAAAGGTGGCTCCGCTCGAGGCCGAGGCCGCGCGCCGTCGACGCCATCGCCCCGCCGTGGTGCGCGAGCGCCTCCTCCAGGATCCGCCGCTCCGCCTCCTCGGCGAGCACCCGGAACGGCGTGCCGGGACGAAACAGGCCCGTCGGCGTCCCGGCCGACGCGCCACCCAGACAAACCCGCACGTCCTCCGCGTCGATCTTCGCGTCGGGCGTCAAGATCACGAGCCGCTCGATCAAGTTCCGCAGCTCGCGCACGTTGCCGGGGAAGCCGTAGCCCGTGAGCACCTCGACCGCGCCTTCGGCCAGGACCATGCCGGGCCGATCGTTCGCGGCCATCGCGAGACCCAGGAAATGCCGCGCGAGCAAGGGCACGTCCTCGCGGCGCGCGCGGAGCGGCGGGAGCGCGAGCGGCACGACGTTGAGCCGGTCGTAGAGGTCGGCGCGGAACTCGCCCTTCTGGCAGGCGGCTTCGAGATCACGGTTCGTCGCGGCCACCACGCGCACGTCGACCTTGATCGTCTCGTGCCCGCCCACGCGCTCGATCTCGCGCTCTTGCAGCACGCGGAGCAGCTTCGCCTGCATCGGCATCGGCATGTCGCCGACCTCGTCGAGGAAGAGCGTGCCGCCGCTCGCGCGCTCGAACTTCCCGCGCCGTTGCTTCGTCGCGCCCGTGAACGCCCCGGCCTCGTGCCCGAACATCTCGCTCTCGATGAGCTCGCTCGGGACGGCGGCGCAGTTCATCTTTTCGAGCGGCCCCTTCGCGCGTTTCCCGGCGATGTGGATCGCGCGGGCCACGAGCTCCTTGCCCGTCCCGCGCTCGCCCGTCACGAGCACCGTCGCGCTCGCCTTCGCGGCCCGCGCGATCTGCTCGCGCAGCGCGACCATCGATCGGCTCTCGCCGATGAGCTCCCCGAGCTGCCCGACCTGCGCGCGCAACGTGCGCGCCTCGGCCTCGGCCCGCACGAGGCGGAGCGTGTTGTCGAGCACGAGCAGGAGCCGATCGGTCGAGAGCGGCTTCTCCAGGAAGTCGAGCGCGCCGAGCCGCGTGGCGCGGACGGCGGCGTCGATCGAGGCGTGGCCGCTCATCATCACGATGGGCAGGTCCGAGCCGGAGACGCGGACCTTCTCGAGGAGCGAGACGCCGTCGCCGTCGGGGAGCGCAACGTCGAAGAGCGCGAGGTCGTAGCTCTTCTTGGCGAGCTTCTCCTCGGCGATGCGCACGCCGCCGGCGACGTCCACCGTATAGCCTTCGAGGGAGAGGGCCTTCTGGAGCGTGGTGAGGATGGAGGGCTCGTCATCGACGACGAGCACATGGCCGCGCGGCATTCGCAGACCCTAGCACCCGTCCGGCCAGGGGGGACAACCCCCGACCCGAGGCCCCCTTCACGGCACCCGATCGAGCGGAAACCGTAACGAAATGCTAGCGAAGTGAGTCCAAGCACCACGGGCGCGCGTGGCCCCCGCATCGCCCTGCCCGCCCCCGTTCCGTGGGCCTGTACGCCCCTCCGAGCCGCGCTCCCGACCCGGCGGCTTCCCAGCGGAAAGTTCCGTGGCACCCACACCCGGGCAAACGGTGTACGAACGATGGTCGCTTCGTGGTACCTTCGAGCCCTCATGCCTTCCGAGATCCTTCCGACAGCAGAAGGCGATCTCGGGCGAACGCCCTTCGCGCACCTGCTCGTCTACGTGCTGGACAAGCAGCTCACAGGCGCGCTTTTCCTGCGCGAGGCCTCGGGCGTCGAACATGCGATCCGCCTCGAAGCGGGCGCGCCCGTGAAGGTCCGCCCCGGCGATGGGCATGCGCTCCTCGGGCAGATGCTCGTCGAGGCAGGCGCGCTCGACGAGTCCACGCTGCAAGGCGCGCTCTCGATGCACGGGCTGCTCGGCGACGCGCTCTTGCTCGCCGGCTGCGTCGAGCGCGAGCTGCTCGAGCAGACGGCGGCACGTCAGTTCACGACGCGGATGACGCGTCTTTTCAGCCTCGGCGCGGACACGACGTACAGCTACTTCGACGGTCGCACCGACCTCGTTGACGACGCAGCACCGGCCTCGACGATGCACCCGCTCGCGATCCTCTGGGCCGGCGTGCGCGCGCACGCGGCGGCCTCGTCGATGATGGCCGAGACGATCGAGCGCCTGCACGACGTCACGATCCGCCTCCATCCCGCGGCCGCGATCGAGCGGTTCGCGCCGACGCCCGAAGAGCGCGAGATCCTCGATCGGATCCGCGAAAACCCGCTCCCGCTCGCGCAGCTCTTCGCCGCTGGTTTCGCGCCGGAAGAGACGCTCGCCTGGATGGTCTACGCGCTCGTCATCACGCGTTCGCTCGACCTCGACCTCGGCACGACGCCGCTCTGCGCAGAGATCCAGCCCGCGCCGCCGCCGGCCGCAGCGCGCCCCGTGACGCTCGCGCGGATCCGCCTGCGCGCCGCCGCGTCGCATCGCATGGGCGCCGCGGCGCCGGATCTCGCGGGCGATGGCGAGCGCACGCGCGTGCAACCGCGCCCGCGCAAGCGAGGTCGTCCGAGCGCTTTCACGCTCGCCGCGCGCCGCATCGAGACGCCTCCGCCGAGGGAGGCCGTGAGCGAGCCGCCGCCGTCCGCGGTCGTCGAGACGGACCCCTCGCCGCCGGCCGTCCCCAAGCCCGCGGCGGCCGAGCCGCCGACGCATGACACGCCCTCCTCGGAGAGCGACAAAGCGCCCACCGTGCCCATGCCGCCCGAGGGGCAACCGGACGCCGCGCGCCCGGCGCACGCGCTCTACTGCCTCGCGACGTCGCGCATCGCGGAGCGTGATCTCACGGGCGCGCTCGCGGCTTGCCAGCTCGCGCGCGAGGTCGATCCTACGCAGCCCGACTATGCCGCGCTCGCCGTGTGGATCCGCTCGCTCCTCGGCGGCGCGGATCTACGTGCCCGCGTGGCCGAGCTCGACGCGCTGCTCGAAGCGCGCGACGACCACGCGCAGGCCTTGTTCTACCGGGGATATCTGCGCCGTCGGATCGGCGACGAGCCGGGCGCGGTGCAGGACCTCCGTCGCGTGCTCGACCTGGATCCAGGCCACCAGGATGCCGCGCGGGAGCTCCACCGGATCGCGATGGGCAAGCCGGCGAAACGACCGAGCGGCTGGTACCGGATGTAGCGGAGGGCGCGGCGATCGTTGGTGCTCCAAGGAGCCGACGATCGCCGCGAGGTTCGTCAGGGCGCGAGCCGGACGCCGAAGAGATCGGCGCCGCCGCTGCTCGGGATGGTCCCAAGCGGGTCGCCAAACGCAATCTCCGATTCGAAGCTGCCACCTAGAATCACGTCGCCCTTCGCGTCGACGGCGGCGGCATAGGCGGTCTGCGTGCCGGTGACGCCGAGCTTTTTGGTCCAAAGCGGCGCCCAGTTCGACGCGGCGAGCTTCACGACGAAGACATCGAATCCACTGCCGGTCGCGATCGGCCCGGCGCCGAAGTCGAGCGACCCGTCGAAATGCCCGGTCACGAGGATGTTGCCCGCGCCGTCGGCGGCGATCCCGGCCCCGCGCGAGGTTCCGGTGATCCCGTAGCGCTTGCTGTTCACGTGATTTCCGTTCGCCGCGAGGAGCTCGGCCACGTAGAGGTCCGCCGCCCCCACCGCCGTCATCGGTCCGCCGCCAAAATTGAGCGAGCCGGTGAAACGGCCGGTGAGGAGGACATTGCTGTTCGGCGCGGCAGCGATGTTTCCGTGGAATTGATCCCCAGCCGAACCATAGAGCTTGCTCCAGATGTGATTGCCGTTCAACCCGTTGTACATCGCGACCACGAAATCACGATCGCCGGCCCCCTGCAAATGGCCGTTGCCGAGATCCACGCCGGTGTCATACGTTTCACCCAAAATCGCGACGTTGCCGTCCTTTGTGACCGTGAGGCGCCTTCCTCGCTCGTTACTATTGCTGGCAAAGATCTTGCTCCAACGGTGATTGCCTGCGGAATCATAGCTCGCCAAGAAAATGTCTTCGCCGTCGGGGTCGAGGTTGTTGCCCCCGAGGCTTACACTTTCGTCCGTGACCCACCCCGTGACGAAAAGATTCCCCGCGGCGTCGACGTCCACGTCCTGCGCGGATTGCGCGTTCGTCGTGCCGAACTTCTTGCTCCAGACGTGCGTGCCCGCCGCATCGAACGTGGCGATGAAGATATCGAGCTCCTGGCTCTGCAGGGCGTTCCCGCCGAAATTGATCGAACCGTTGTATTCGCCCACCACGGTGATCTGACCTGCGCTGCTGACGGTGACGCCACGGGCGAGGGCGACATTCGCAGAAAACGTCTTCGCCCATTGCATGTTTCCGTCCGCGCCGACCTTCGCGACGTAGGCGCTGCCCTGGCTCCCGCTGAAAACGAAAAGATCCGGCCCGAGCGCCGCGTCGACCACCCCTGCAACCACGTATCCACCGTCGGGCGTGAGCGCCACGTCGTACACCCCGTCATCCAGCGGGTCCGAATTTTTCCCGGGCGGCGTGAAACCTTGCTTCACCGTGCCCGTGCACATGGCAATGGCCGTCCCGTCGCAATCCTCGTCGGTCGCCGTCGTGCAATTATCGAACGCAGGAAAGGTCACCTGCATGCAGCCCTCGATGGTCTTCCCATCGCTACTGCACGTCCCCTTCCCAACGGCGCAGGTACCTTCGAGATCCGGCAAGTCGCACTCGACGTCTGCTCCAGGCGCACAAACACATACCTTATCCATCTCGTCGGCTTCGTCATTGCAATCCTCGTCCCCGGCCACGTTGCAATCTTCGGCTGCCGCAGGAACGACCTGAGCCTCGCACGGACCAAACTCCGAACCATCGTCCGCGCAGAACTGCGTGCCTGCTTGGCAGTTGCCGACGCCCTCCGTGCCGGCGGGCCCCGAATAACACGGCCTCGTCTCGCCCGCCGTACACAGCTCGCCGCCCGTGCCGCCCATGCCCCCCGAAGCCCCCGCGCCGCCCATCCCGCCTGCGCCCGCTATCCCCCCCGAGCCGGCTGCGCCGCCCGGGTTCACGGGCTCCGATCCATACTTGTCGAGCCCACACGCGAGTGGCGCCGCGGAGAGGCCGAGCACGGCGAGCAGACCCAGAGAGCGACGAATTCGACGATCCGCGTGAGGCATGACCATTCTCCTGTGCGAAAAGCAATACGCGCCGAAGACGCGCTGGGGGAGGAATCGACTTTACGGGAGCACGGCGGCCGAATCAATCGGCCCGCGCCCACGAGCCGACGGGTTGACGCTGGCGCGCTCCGGCATCATCGCCTCGGCGTGCCCCGCCTCTCCGCCCGCGTGCACCTGCCTTCCGGCCGCGTGGCGCGCCTCTCCGACGAGGCCGCCCGGCGCGCCGCCGCACACGCCCGCACGCCCGACGTGCGACCCGGCGGCAGCATGGAAGCGCTCGGGATCCTCGAAGCCAAGGACGTCGCGCGGACCGACGCAGGCGCGCCAATCGACGTGCGCGGGTTGTCCTTGCGCGACTTCCACGTGCTCCGCGCGCTCCTGGTCCACGCCGGCGTGCAAGCCGAGGCGCCCGCCGAGCTGCCGTGCGAAAACTGCGGCGAAGCCTTCCGCGTCGCGCCTTCGAGCCTGCTCGAGATCGCGCCGTTCGTCGACGCAGAGCTCGACGACCCCGAGCTCGACGCGCCCTTCGATCACGAAACGGCCCACGTGATCCCGGCGATCCGCGTGGGCACCGAGCTCGCCCGATCGATCCGGATCGCCGCGCGTACGGTCGAGGAGGCCCTGCCGCTCTTCCGCGCCGAATCCGCGCCGACCCGGATCACGCCTGCGCTCGTCGTCGCCATGGGCATCACCGCGCTCGGCCGCGAGCGCCGCGCCTCCGCGATCGCCAAGGCGCTCGCCGCGGCCCCGGACGAGGCCTACCAGGCCGTCGCCGATTGCCTCTACGAAGCGCATTATTCGGCGCGCCTCGTCGCCGTGCACCGCTGCGCCGCGTGCGGCGCGCGCAACGACCTCGACGTCCCCTGGCAGCGGGAAATCCCCTACGAGATCGGCGAACCCCGCAAGGCACGCCGCGCCTTCCCGGACCTCGACGCGTTCGAGGCGATGGTGGCGAGCGCCGCCGATCGCATCTACCAAGCGCGCCGCGTGCGCAACATCGACCTCATCGTCGACGACGGCGTGCCCGCTTGCGACGACGGCGGCGAGCCGCTGCTCGGCTGCTACACGCCCGGCGGCACGGACGCGACGCTCGGCATCCCACGGGCGCCCGAGATCCGCTTGTTTTACCGGACATTCCAGGCCGAGCACCGCCACGATCGCTCGTTCGACGTGGCCGCCGAGATCGACGAGACGATCGACCACGAGATCACCCACCACCTGCACCACCTCGCCGGCGACGACCCGCTCGACGAGGAAGAACACGCGGTGATCGAGAAGGAAGCGATCCGCAGGATCGGCAAGCGCGAAGCCGCGCGCCGCGCGGGCCGTGGCCTCGCGTCGGAGCTCGCGGGGTTCGTGCGGACGACGTGGCCGCTCTTCGTGATCGCGTTCGTCGCCACGTATTTCACGTTTTGCCGCTGAAAGAAGCGAGCCGGCTTGACCTCGGCCCCCGCCCGGCAAGAATGGCCCTCGTCATGCGTCCTGCCTCGATCCTGCGCGCGATCCTCGCCTCCTCGATCGCGCTCGTCGCCGCCACGGCCACGAGCTCGTACGTGCTCGCCCAGGCGGCCGCGCCGAGCGACGGCGACGCGGTCGTCGCGAAGGTTGGAGTTCGAACGATCACGGTGCGCGAGGTCGAGCGAAAGCTCGCCACGATGCCGCCGTTCCAGCTCCGCTACTTCGGCAAGACGCACGACGAGATCCGCCGCAAGTTCGTCGAAGAGACGATGCTCAAGGAGACGCTCTACGCCGAGGGCGCCGAGGCCGCGAAGATGCGCGATCTGCCCGAGGTCGGCGAGCGCATCCGCAGCGTGCTGCGCAACGCGATCGTCTCGCAGATCCGCGCCGAGGTCGCCGCGCAGGGCGCCGTGACCGACGAGGAAGTGCGCGTCTACTACGACGCGAACCGCGACAAGTATCACGCGCCGTCGCGCGTCGCGATCTGGCGCATCCTCGTGGCGACGCGCGAGCAGGCGCTCGACGTGATCCAGAAGGCGAAAGCCGACCTCTCGCCGAAGCGCTGGAACGAGCTCGCGCGCGACCTGTCGCTCGACAAGTCGACGAACATGCGCGGCGGCAACCTCGGGCTCGTGGCGCCTGATGGAACGACCACGGACCCGAACGTGAAGGTCGACGTCACGCTCGTGAAAGCGGCCGAAGGCGTGAAGGACAGCGAGCTCGTGCAAGAGCCTGTCGCCGAAGGCTCGTCGTGGGCCGTCGTCTGGCGGCGCCAGAGCATCAAGGCGGTCGACCGCCCGCTCGACCTCGAAGCGCCCTCGATCAAGCAGATCCTGATGCACGAGCGCACGCAGAAGAAGATCCAGGAGCTCGTGGCCGCGCTGCGCAAGGAGCACCTCGGCGAGACGAACACCGACCTCCTGGAGATGCTCGGCGTGAGCGCGATGGGCGAGGTCGCACCCGCCAAACGCCCCGGCACCTTGCCCTCGTCGCGGCGCCCCGCCGCAGGCCCGCCCGCGCCCTCGCAGACGCCTGCGGGCCCGCGCTGACGCAGCTCAAGCGAACGCGAACGCCAAGAGCAACCCGAGCGCCGACACGATCGCCGAGATCACCGCGACGACCGTACCCGTGCGCCGCGCGCGCAGCGCCGCATCCTCGGGCAAACCGTACACGCCCTTGAGCAGCGCGTCCGAAGCACGACCCGGCACGCGCATGGAGAGCGCGAGCACCTCGGCCGCCGCCTTCGCGCCGCGCGATCCGAGCATCCAGATCGCGCCGAGCGGACCCGTCATCAGGTCCCAGCCGCAGGAGTACAAACCAAACCGGAGCGCGCGCCTCCGTTGCGGCCGCGCTCCCTGCTTTCGCGCGCCCGCGTCGAGCGCCGCGCCGTGGCTCGCGTGCGCCAGGACCATCCAGAGCGCGAGCGCGGGCACGCCGATCACGAACCACTCGAGCGCCCGCACGCGCATCTCCGGATCCCCGATCACCTGCAGCGCGAGGTGCGGCAACGCGAGCGCCGCGATCGGCAGGAGCATCGCCACCATCGATCCGACCGCGAGCATCTCGGCGACGATCGCGAACCGCACGGCCGGCGGCAACGCACCATCCGGCAGCGCCGAGAAAAACGCGTCCGCGCCCTGCGTCGTCGCGAGCGCCGTCCCCCAGAGGCGCGACCACGAGGTCCCTCCAGGACGCTCCCAAGGCACGATGGCCATCACGCCCGAGGCCGTCTCATCCGCCGGCGTGCACCCGGAGCAATCCGACTGGCCGCAGATCGTGCAGAGCACGGCCGCGGGCACCTCGAATGCATCGGTGTCGGACGAGTCCGCTCTCGGCCGGACGCGTTGCGCGCTCATCGGTGTCTTGGCCATGGCGCACCTCCGACGGACCCGCCCCGCGCCGCGCGAAGAAAAGCCGCCGCCCACACAATACGCGAATCCTCGGCCCGTGTCGACCTGGGGCGGCCGCAAAAGCCGCTAATGCAACATCTCGTCGCCCTTGCGTGCCTCGTTCGAACGCATGTCGTCGACGCGCCCGCCGAAGCGCGTCGCGACGCCGAGCGCGAGCAAGCCGAGCACGAACGTCACGTGCAGGCCGTACGCCCACTCGAAGCGAACAGGCCGATGGCGCGTGCTCTCGGGGACCACCGCGACGCGCATGATCACGGTCATGATCACGATCGCCGCCAAAAATCCCACCGCGAGTCGCGCCCCGCGCATCGCATGAATCGAGCGGCGCGAGAGCACGAGCGGGAGCATCACCACCCACGACACGAAAGGCGCCCACATCCACTGCAAGCGCTCCGCGAACCCGAACCCCGTGAGCACCTGGAGTTCCGGTGCCTGCTCGCGCACCCAGGGCAGAAAAAAAGCGACGAGCCCGAGGAGCGCGATCCCAGCAAGCGCGCCGCGTCCACGCGCGGCGTACAGGAAAGGCACCGTCTCCATCTCGGGCGGCACCGGCGCCTCGTCTTCGAGCGCCTCGCGCGAGGGCGGCAGCTTGCGGATGTCTTCGAGCGGCAAGCCACACTCGGGGCAGACACGCGCCTCCGAGGGCTCGAACATCTCACGGCAGAAGGGACACGCGACGAGGGCAGGCATCGACGGCGAGGAGTTTAGCGCGCGCCGGGTTCCCAGCGCGCGCCCCACCGTTTACAAATGCCCCACCATGTCGAAGCGACAGAAGCTCGAAGACGACGCCGTCGCCACGTTCCTGGGCGCGCACGCAGGCTGGTCGCGCGCAGGCGAGGCCATCCAGAAGACGTACAAGTTCCCCGACTTCTCCACGGCGCTCGCCTTCGTCGTGCGCGTGGGCCTCGCCGCGGAGAAGCGAGATCATCACCCCGACGTCCACCTCGGCTGGGGCCGCGTCACGGTCGTCTGGTCGACACACGACGCGAGTGGGATCACGGGCGTCGACACGGAGATGGCCGAAGCGACCGATCGCCTCTACGGAGGCCCGTGAGCGAGGATCCGACGCGGTGATGGATTCCCCTCGAGAAGCGCTCCTTTCGCGGCTCGGTCTGAGCGGCGAGTTGCCTCATCTGGAAGAGGCGCTCACGCACCCGAGCTTCTCGAACGAGCAACGCAAGGGCGCGTGCGCCGACAACCAGCGGCTCGAATTCCTCGGCGACGCGGTGCTCGGGCTCTGCGTGGCCGAGCTGCTGATGCAGCGCTTTCCCGGCGCAGACGAAGGCGAGCTCTCGCGGATGCGCGCGGCCCTGGTGAACCCGACCCCGCTCGCCGCATGGGCGCGAAGCGTCGAGCTCGGCGCGGCGCTCCGGCTCGGTCGAGGCGCGCAAGCCGCGGGCGAGCGCGACCGCACGAACGTGCTCGCGGACGCGGTCGAGGCGATCATGGGCGCGATCTACCTCGATCGTGGCTTCGACGCGGCGCGGCTCTTCGTGCACGCGGTGATCGCTGAGCCGCTCGCACTCCTCACGCAGGGCCCGCAGCGCACGCGAGATCCGAAGAGCGAGCTGCAGGAGCGTGTGCAGGCCACGGGCGGCACCTCGCCCCGCTACCGCGTCGTGCGCGTCGAGGGACCGCCGCATCACCGGGACTTCACGGTCGTCGTGGAGATCGACGAACGGATCGTGGGCGAAGGCCAGGGCCGTTCGAAAAAGCTCGCGGAACAGGAAGCCGCGCGAGCCGCGATCCTGAGCTTGTGGTCAGGTGACGTGAACGTCGAGGAGGCGGTATCTTCAGGATCGAACGAGTCCGAGGTTCGTCCGTCCAATGAAGCCCTCCCGCGGACGGAGGACGCCTGAGACTTTCGAGGAGGTTTTTGAAGATGCGCCGGATCGCGCTCGCCGTGCTCGTGACGCTCGCGCTGGTCTTCACCGTGCTGCCCGCGTGGGCGGGCAGTTACCTCGACCGCGCCGCGCTTCTGCTCGACGAGGCGCGCAAGGAAGGGGACATGCTCCAGCCTCGTACGTTCGACAAGGAGCTCGTCCTCGTGGTGAAGGCGCTCGCGGAGGCGCGCGCGCGTGTCGGCAGCAAGATGGAGGTGCCCGCGGCCGTGACGAAGGCACACCCGCACCTCTTGCTCGTGCTCGCGAACTACGAACGCGCGGCGTCCGCGGCCGAGGACGGGAACTTCAAGAAGTTCATGGAGCACCTCAACGCCGCGCGCGACGAGGACCGGAACTTCCGCGCGATCCTGAAAGAGCTCGGCTACGCGCTGCCGGACGTGAACACGAAAAAATAGCCTCGCGCAGGCTTGAAACGAAACGGGCCGCCTCGAACGAGGTGGCCCGTTTTCGTTCGTGCGCCGTCGCTCGTGCCTAGAGCACGAGGCCGATGTCGAAGGCGAGCGTGTACTGCCGAGGCATGCCGTCGAACTTGTTCACCTTGGTGTCCGCGGCGTCGTTCGGATCCGGCGTGAAGACCTGCGAGTCCTCGTCTTGGTTCGCCTCTTGCGGATCAATGACGTCGGTGACGAAGTGCGCGCCGATGCGGATCATCTGGAAGCGGAGCTGCAGGCCCGCGTCGATGCGATGGCGCGTCATGCGCACCGGATCGAAGACGGCCGTGTTGTTGAAGTCCGCGCTCGTGCCCGCGCCGCAGACGGGCTGGCCATCGCGGTAGGGCTTGCTGGGGTCGGGCGTGGCCGGGGAGTTGCCGCCCTGGTAGCCGCAGTAGTTCAGCGCGTCGGTGTTCGGCGTGAGGTCGATGAGGCCCGAGTCGCCGAAGATGCGGAGGAACGAGTAACCGACGTACGGCGTGAGCACGACGCTGCCTGCGATCGGGATGGGCTTCGAGAGCTGCGCGTCTGCGGCCGCGACCGTGAGCTGAAACTCGGGGTTGCCCGTGAGGGTCGTGACCGAGCCGCCGACCGCGATGTCCGGGAAGATCGCGGGGATGCCCGTGCGGAAACCTTCGAGCAGCGCGATGCGCACGTCGGCGCCGAGGATGCCGATGTTCGAGTTCGCCATGAACCCGATCTTCGTGCCGAGCTCCATGCCGAGGATGCCGAGCGGCAACGAGAGCGGCGCGAAGCCGTACCGGGTCTTCATCGAGAAGACCTGGAGGAAGTCGTCCGGGCCGGTGTTGCGCGTGGAAAAGAGCTTGTTGTTCGGGTCCTGCTTGCCTTGCGTCCCGAGCGCCCAGTACTGCGAGTCCGACGAGATGTTCGTGAACGCGCCCTCGAACGCGAGATCGAACCCGCCGTAGCCGGTCGTCCGCGCCGGATGCATCGCCGTCGGCGCGAGCGCGAAACCCCACTCGCCGATGAGCTTGGCGAACGCGAGATCATCCGTGCCGCAACGGGAGTAGCCCGACTGCGGGTTGTAGTAGAGGCCGCCGTTTCCGCCCGGCGCGCGGCAACTCTCGTCCGTCACGAGGCGCGCGAGGGCCGGGTCCATCGTGTCCGCCTGTGCCTGGCGAGGCACCGCCACAGCCGCGACGAGCGCGGCAGCCGCCGCGATCCACCCGAATCGACGCATACCAGGATCTCCGAGGCGCGAGGCTACGGTGGGGGCCGCTTTCCCGTCAAGGTCTCTGAGGGCGGAAGCTTGTGCCTGGGGCGCATGGGGCTAGAAAGACGCCCGTGGCCAAGGACCAGCGCCCTCGCCTCCGCGCAAAACCGCTCGATCAGCCCTTCCACGTTGTGCTGATCGAACCCGAAATCCCGCAGAACACCGGCAACATCGCCCGGCTCACGGCCGCCACGAAGAGCAAGCTGCACCTCGTCGGCAAGCTCGGCTTCCGCATCGACGAGCACTCCGTACGCCGCGCCGGCGTCGACTACTGGCACCTCGTCGAGCTCGAACAACACACGGACTTCGAGCAGTTTCGCGCACGCTTGCCCGCTCCACGGCTCTGCCTCTTCAGCGCCCTGGGCACGAAAAGTTACCTCGACGCGGGCTACAAGCCCGGCGACGCGCTCGTGTTCGGCAAGGAGAGCAAGGGCCTCGACGACACGCTGCTCGAGCGCTTCCCCGACGACGTCTACGGCATCCCGACGCTCGGGCCCGTGCGCTCGCTGAACCTGGCGAACGCGGTGAGCATCGTGCTCTACGAGGCGCTGCGGCAGATCGGCGCGCTCTCGCAGACGACGCTCGGATGAGGCCCGGCCGCGCCTTTACGCGCACGGACGCACGCGCTACGCCCGGAGCCCGCTCGATGCCGAAGCCTCTCTCCGCATGCCTCGCCGCGCCCCTGCTCGCCGCGACCCTGCTCGTCACGGCCGCGGGCTGCAACCGGCGCCCCGTGAACGCCTCGCCCGACGGCGCCGTGCGCGAGCTCGTCGAGCGGCTGCGGCTCGTGAACGGCGATCCGGCTGCGGCAAAGTCTGCGTTCGAGCTGCTCTCGAAGCGCGCGCGCACGAACCTCGCCGAGCGGGCCCAGCGCTACAGCGCGGCGAGCGGCAAGACGATCGCGCCCGAGGCGATGATCGTACCCTCGCGCTTCGTCGTGCGTTTCGAGCCGCAGCGATATGCGGCGCAGATCTCCGGCAACCACGCGCTCGTCGAGATCATCGGCCTCGGGCCCGGGGATCGCGCGCAGGTCGCGTGCGTGTTCGAGGACGAAGCGTGGCGCGTGGATCTCCCGTTTCCCCCGCTGCCGCCCGTGCAGGTTCGTCCGGGAAATAATTAAAAAGCCGAAGGGCCGATTCCTGCTGGAATCGGCCCTCTTCGGGGAACCGGGCGGGGACCCCAAACCCCCTTGCCCGCACGGTTCTACGGTTCAGTTGGCGAGAAAGATCGCCTCGATCTCGGTCTTCACCTGCTCCTCGGTTTGACCGCGCGCGATCGCGATCTCCTTCACGATGAGCGAGCGCGCCGTGTCGAGCATGCGACGCTCGCCGAAGGAGAGCTGCTTGTCCGTCTTCAGACGGTAGAGATCACGCAGGACCTCGGCGACGTCGTAAATCGAGCCCGTCTTGATCTTGTCCATGAAACCGCGGTAACGGCGGTTCCAGGTCTGGTTGTCGAACGCGATCGTGCGCTCGCGCAGGATGTCGAAGATCTCGCGGATCTCCTGCTCCGAGATCACCTGACGGAGCCCGACGGCGCTGGCGTTGGAAACCGGCACCATGATCTTGCGGTCGGTGTCGAGGATACGGAGAACGTAGAAGCGCTGGCGGTTCCCGGCGATGTCTTTCTCTTCGATGTTGACGACCTCGGCCACGCCCTGGGCCGGATAAACCGCCTTGTCGCCTACCTTGAACTGGATCTCCGAACGAGCCTGCATACTGTCTCCTTTGCCTACCGCCCCGCCGCTACGATCTCGTGTCCCCGCTGGGCCGAGCGATCCGATCGCTCGAGGTCGGCCAGGAACCGTTGGATCTGGGGTCTCATTCCGAAGAGCCGAGCGCCGCCGCGAAGACCACGATAAGGGCCTGGGGGATGCGGGAGATCGCAGAGCGCTGCTGGTTCGGTCACCATCGAAGACACCGCGGGGGAGCTGACGGTGGAAGGGGTTTCGGGGTTGTTGAGAGAAGTCCCCTCACGTCTCGAGATCTCGACGCCTCGGTGAGGGGTTAGTTTGCGCCAGGCGCGCGCACTCTAGTGAGAACGCCGGGATCTGTCAACCGAATTGGCTCTCGCCGGCGGGCTTCCATACAGTTATGGCAACGGTCCGGTGAAACGGCAACGGACACGCGCATGATTGGGCGGAGGAGCGAGCGGTCGTCGTTACGGAAGGCGCCCTTCTGCCAGCCTCCGCGCGAGCCCCCAGCGCACACCGCGATCCGACACCACGAGCTCGACGCTGGATTCCACGGCGGGCGTGTGCGCCACGCGCGCCTCCGAGGCCCACGCGAGCACCTCCGCGACGAGAACCCCACCCGCGACGATCACGTCCGCACGCTCCGGCTTGATCGTCCGCAAGGCCCGTCGGGAATTGAGCGGCATGGCCGCGAGCGAGCCCACGGCGCGGACGACCTCGTCCTGCGAGAGACGCGCGCCATGCACGCGGGAGGCGTCGTACGGGAACACGTCCCGTGCATAGGCCGCGAGCGTCGTCACCGTGCCGGCCACGCCGACGAGCGCGCCGCTCGGCGAGAAGCCCGTGCGCTCGAGCGAGGCGCGCACGTCCGCCCGCACCGCTTCGAGCTCCGCCGCCGTCGGCGGGTCGCTCTTCACGTGCCGCTCCGTGAGCCGCACGCTGCCGATGTCGAGGCTCGTCGCACGCGCGAGCCCTCCGGCTGCGTCCCCCGTCACGATCTCCGTGCTGCCGCCGCCGACGTCGAAGACCGTGACGGGCCCCGAGAGACCAAGGCCTGAAAGAGCGCCCTCGAAGGTGAGCTCTGCCTCCTCGCGCCCCGACACGACACGCGGCTCCACGCCGAGCCGCGCCTTCGCCTCCGCGCGGAACGCGTCGCCGCCGCTCGCGTCACGCATCGCGCTCGTGCCCACGGCGGCGACCTTCGAGGCGCCGGCTGCGCGAAGCTCCTCGCCATACTGCGCGAGGCAGTCGAGCGTGCGCGTCACGGCCTCGGGCGCGAGCTTCCGCGTCGCGTCGACGCCCTGCCCGAGGCGCGTGATCGTGGCGCGCTCGACGATCGGCACGAGTTCGTCGCCCCGCTGCTCGACGACCAGCAAAAGGACGGAGTTCGTGCCGATGTCGATCGCGGCGAATCGCATGGAGCTCCAATGATTGGGGGTCGAAAAAACGGACGCTCGGCTCAGTTCGCGAGCGTCTTCAGGTCGAGCATCTCCTCGACGTTCGGCAGCACCACGAGCTCGCAGCGGCGGTTCGCGAGCTTGTTCTCGGGCGTGTCGTTCGGCTTCACCGGATCGGTGTCGCCGTAGCCCGCGGCGCTCCAGCGCGCGGGGCTCAGCCCGCCGCCGTTCTTCTCGGGCGTCTCGATGAGGAACGCGAGCACCTCACGCGCGCGCATCACGCTGAGGCCCCAGTTGTCCTTGAAGCGACCGCCCGCGAGTTTGTCGCTGTCCGTGTGACCGGCGACCTGGAACGAGCGCTGCGACAAGGCCGAGTCGTTGCGCACGACCTCGGCGACCTTGAGCAGGATGTCCTGCCCGTCCTTCTTCAACGTCTCCTTGCCCGGATCGAAGAGCACGTCGCCCGGGAGCTGGATGACCATGCGGTTGTTGCGCACGGTCACGTTGAGCCCGAGCTTCGTGAGGGCCTGGAGCTTCTCGCGCAGCGTCTCGAAGCGCTTCTTGATCGCCTCGAGCTGCTCGGCGCGGCGGCGGTACTCCTCGAGGGCCTTCGATTGTTCCTCGAGGTTCGCGTTGAGCTTCGAGATATCGACGCCGGCGTTCTTGAGCTGCTGCTTGAGCTGCTCGATCTGCGCCTTCGCGTCGTCGAGCTCGCCGCGGGCCTTCTTGTTTTGCCTCTCCTGATCGGAGAGCTGGCCCTTCAGGGCCTCGATTTCACGGACTTTGGCTTGCATCTCCTCCTCGGAGTAGCCGCACCCGGTAGCGCCCGTGAAGGCGAAGAGCGCGGATCCGAGCAGGAGCCATGAGGTCGTGCGACGCATCGACATCCTGTCCTCCTGGACGCTTGACGAACGTCCGGACCGTAGCCGAGGTCCTACGCATCGCACAAGGGGAGACATACCCCGCGACGCTCGATGCATGAACCGATGCCCATGTCAATAGGCGACGTTTGACGACGAAAGGGGAGGTTGTAGGCGCTTCGGATCGCGAGGGACACCACACCCCATCTGTTCCTGCGTTCCGCCCCCTCGCAATGCTTGCAGAGCGATCTCCCTTCAACCGAAGGGGTACATCAGAGCAGGCCTTGCAAGAATTTCCTTGACCGTCACCATGCGTGGCAATATACGTCGTGCAACATCTGTTGTCTCGGGGCTCGCGACTCAGTGCAAAAGCGAGAGCGAGGCGGCCAATCAGGAGGGTCTACAGATGGCTGCGAAGAAGACTGCGAAGAAGCCCGCGAAGAAGGCGACCAAGAAGGCCACCAAGCCGGCCGCCACGAAGGCGACGAAGGCCGCCAAGAAGCCCGCGAAGAAGGCTGCCGCGAAGAAGACGGCCGCCAAGCGCGCCCCCGCGAAGAAGACGGCTGCCAAGCGCGCCCCCGCGAAGAAGCGCGCCGCCGCCACGACGAAGCGCACGGCGAAGAAGGCCACGAAGCGCGCGCCGGCCAAGAAGTCGGCCGCTCCACGGGGCCGCGCCGCCGCCAAGCCCGCTGCTCCGAAGTCCGCGCCCGCTCCCGCGCCCGCCGCGTCGAGCGACGACGAGGAATAGGCCCAGTAGCTAGCCCGCAAGCTCTTCGCAGCCGTCCCGGAGGCGGACATCGAGTCCGCCTCGCGGGCGTCGGGGCCTCGACGAAGATCGAGGGATGATGTGCCCCGAACCAGCTTGGATCCGCGGCGTTAGGGACATCGAAGAGCCTCGACCGAATGGACGTCGGAAGACCGTACGTCCATTCGTGTTTTTGTGCGCCTCTTTCCGTAGTCTCGTCCCGTGATCAAGAGCCCGCGCGCGATCCTCGCGCTGCTCACGGCCCTGAACCTCCTGAACTACGTCGACCGCTTTGTCGTCACGGCCGTAGGACCGCGCATCCAGGAACACCTCGCGCTCTCCGACAAGGAGCTCGGCTTCGTCACGAGCGCCTTCATGCTCGGCTACTTCGTCACGAGCCCTGTCTTCGGGTGGCTCGGCGACAGGTTCCCCCGCAAAGCCCTCATCGCCGCCGGCGTCCTCGTCTGGTCCGCAGCAACCGCAGCCTCGGGCCTCGCAGGCGCGCTCGCGTCGCTCCTCGCCGCGCGTGTCGTCGTCGGCGTGGGCGAGGCGAGCTACGCGACCTTGAGCCCCACGATCATCGACGACGTCGCGCCCGCCGAGAAAAAGAACCGCTGGCTCGGCATCTTCTACGTCGCGATCCCCGCAGGCTCCGCGCTCGGCTTCATCCTCGGCGGCTTGCTCGAGCATCGCTACGGATGGCGCAACGCCTTCTACATCGCAGGCGGGCCCGGCGTGCTGCTCGCGCTCGTCGCGCTTCTTCTACGCGAGCCGGAGCGATCGCTCGCGCAAAAGAAAGACGAGCGCGGCGTCATCGCGAGCTTCCTCGACGACACGCGCGCGCTCGCGCGGAACCGCTCGTACGTGCTCACCGTCGCGGGCTACATCGCGCAGACGTTCGCGCTCGGCGGCTTCGTGCAATGGGCCGTGCCGTTCCTCTACCGGAGGCTCTGCCTCGATCTGCACGTCGCCGACGGCGCGTTCGGCAAGCTTACGGTGGTCACGGGGCTCGTCGGCACCGCGATCGGCAGCCTCGTCGCGGAGCGCGTGCCCGGCGAGGATCGCGTGCGCGCGGCGCTCTGGGTCTGCGCGATCTCCTCGGCCGTGGCCACGCCGGTCGCCTTCCTCGCGATCTTCGCGCCGTCGTCGACGAGCTTCCTCGCGCTGCTCGGCCTCTGCGAGCTCGCGGTCTTCGCCAGCATGGCCCCGACGAACCTCGCCATCTTGAAGTCGGTGCCCGATGATCGACGCGCGAGCGCGATGGCGCTGTCGATCTTCTTGATCCACCTGCTCGGGGATCTGATCTCGCCGCCGATCGTCGGCGCGGTGAGCGACGCGTTCGGCGACGCGAAGGCGCAGTGCACGTCGGGCACGGGCCTCTTCTGGGGCATGCTCCTCTTGCCCGTCGCGCTCGCGCTGTCGGCCGCGTTCTGGTTTGCCGGCGCGCGCCGGACGAACCCCGCGTCTTCGTCGAGCTAGTCGCCGAGGTAGAGCTTGAGCGATCGCGCCGCGGCGGGACGATCGAAGGGCACGCCCGCGAGCTCGCGTTGCGACATGCGCTCGAAGAGCTGGATCGAAAAATCGTAGAACGCCTCGCACTCGCCCGCGGCCACGTCGAGGCGCGTGGGGTCGAGCAGATCCGCGTCGCGGAGCGCTGCGAGCGAAGCGACGAGCGAGCGCGCGCGCGGGTAGTCGCCGAGCACCACGAGCGGATATCCCATCGCGCGGAAGTAGCCGAGGAAGTCACGCACGAAGCCGAAGCTCTCGGGCACGGCCCACCGGTCGCTCGTGGGATCGGCGTGCCGGAGCTTGCTCGCGAACGCGCGCGTGATCTGCGCGAACATCCACACGTTCTGCCGCACGCGCGCGATCGTCCCGCGCCGCACGCCGACGTCCTCGAAGACGCGCCCCTCCTCCAACGTCGCCCCGAGCGCGCGCCCGAGAAAGAGCACGCAGAGCTCGATCGCAGGCCGCAAGAGCGCCGTCGCTCCCTGGATCCGCGCGCGCAGATCCTGCTCCGTCAGCTTCGAGTCGGCCGGAGGTAGTTCGTGCTCAAATATTCGGCGGAGCTCCACGCGCAGGCTCGCCGACACCGTGAGCAGCGCGTCCTTGATCGCCGAGAGCCTTTGCCCTTCGGCCACGAGCGCGTCGTGCCGCGCCCCGATGTCCGACGCGCCAACGCGCCCGAGCTCCCGACCGAACCCCTCTGCGAGCAGCTCGCCCGCGCGCCTGCGCAGGTAGTTCGAGAGCGCGCGCCCGTCGCTGCGCAGCACCGCGAGCACCAGGTACGCGCGCCCCGCGACGCGACGGTCGGTGTGGTCGAGCGTGATCGCGTCGAGCAGGCGCAGGTACCGCAGCATGCGGTAGAGCGACAGGAACGTCAGCGCCACGAGCCGATGCGGGTGCTCGCCCGTCACGTTCTGCATGAGCTCGAGCACCGCCGACGAGCCGATGCGATCGAACTCGGGCCGGAACTCGAGCGCCGAGAGCGGGTTGAAGAACGCGCTCTGCGTGATCTCGCGCATCGTGATCGAGAGGTGCGCGTAGAAGACGCGGTAGCTCACGCGCGGCAGGCGCAGCATCGCCGTGCCCGTCTCGATCAGGTTCGTGAACGCTTGCCGCAAGAGGAACAGCGCTGCCTCGGGCGACTCCTGCGCCATCGTCGCGTAGACGAGCCGCGTGCGCGAGTTGTCCTCGGGCAAGACGGTCTCCAGGTACCGCTGGAACACGAACGCTCGATCGCGCTCGCCGAGCATCATGCGCGCGAGCTGCACGACGCGCAGCATGCCGTCCTTCGCGTGCGCGAGCTGCTCGCGGAAGTCGTGGCTGACGATCGTTTGCCTGCGACCCGAGCCCGGGTGGTTGCGCGGGTTTGCGAAGCAGGCGAGGCCCTTCAGGAGGATCTCGAGCTCGAAGAGGATCTCGTCCTTCTGCTTCTCGGCGAGCTTCGAGAACCAGGCGTCGCGCGCCTCGCGTTGCTCGCGGCGCAGGCCTCGCGAGTCGCGCAGGAGCTCGACGTACGCGTTGTGCGCGCCGCCCTGGCCCTGGCCGCGTGTGGGAGGGTTCGAATCGCTCGTCAAGGGCTCGTCCGGCGCCTAACGGCGCGCCTTGAACTCGAAGGGGTACGTGAAGATCGTGTCCTTGCCGCTCGGCGACTTCGGGTACGAGAGCCCTTTGGCGACGTCCTGCATGCAGCTCTCGATCTCGGGCGCCTTGATGTCGCTCTCTTCCTGCTTGATCTTCGACTCCTTCAGGCGCCCGTCCGGCGCGAGCTCGAACGTGAAGGCGACCTTCCCCTTCTGCCCCGGGTTGTTCTTCGCCCACAGATCGAAGCAGCAGCGGAACGCGTCGCGCTTCGACTTGATGAGCTCGCTCATCGGCTGGAAGCGATCACTCGCGCCCGCGTCGCCCGCGGTCTGCGCGTTGTTCATCACGACGCCGTTCGCCGGCGGCTCGTTCGTCAGCTCGGCGAGCATGTCCTTGCAGTCGGACGCCTTCTCCGGCGCCTTGCGCGGCGCAGGCGGAGGCGTCGTGGCCGCGCCCGTGCCTTGATCGGCCGCCGCGGCGCCCGGCGAAGGCTTCGCCTCGTCCTTCGGCGCTGCCGATTCGCCGCTCGTTCCCTTGTCCGGCGAGGCTTCGGGCGAGCTCGCCTCGGGAGGCGATCCGCTCGCGCACGCCGAGAACAGCGCCGCGAAGGTGAGGCTCAACGTCGCGAAGAAGGAGGCTGTCGCGCAGGCTCGCATGGCGGCCATCCTACCCGATCCTGCCGTAAACCCGTGCGTCACCTCGCCCGGACGCGCGCGCCGAGGCATCCTTCCGTCATGCGTAGGCTCCCCGCCAGGCTCGCGCTCCTCGTGATCCCCCTCGCATTTGCCCTCCCGGCCGCATGTGGCGACGGCTACGAGGTTCGTCCGTGTGGTCAGATCCCCGAGAAAGGCTGCCCCGTGGGCCGCGGCGGAACGTGCGACGACGCGACGTGCGCGGCCCTTTACGATTGTGTGGACGGCGCCTGGCGCCACACCGAGGCCTGCCCCGGCGGCGGACAGGACCCGGACGCCGGCGTCTCCCCCGATGGTTGCGCCAAACCTGTGATTGACCACACGGGCGAGACCACGGGGTGCATGCCGGATCTCCAGAACCCGGACTGCCCTGCGGTCGCGGCCGAACAGTGCTTCGAAACCGTTTGCCTCACCGATTGCATCGATTTTTTTCTTTGCACCAAGGAAGGCTGGAACCTCGTGGCATACTGCAATGAAGAAGGGACACTGGAACTGACGCAGTGAGGCGACGAGATTTGCATCGAGGTCCGGGTGCTGCGGTGGTCTTCGCGATGGCGATGGCGCTCGCGGGCTGTCCGGACGAACGTGGTTCGGTCGAGGTCGTGGAACCCGCGGCCGAGACCGCGGCGAAGAGTGCGCGCGCGCCGATCTCGGGCATGGTCGTGGAGGTCGCCTCGGTGCGCTCGGAGGCGGCGATCGACGCCGACGCGGTCCGCGCCGTGCTGCGCGACGCGGAGCCCGCGTTCCTTGCGTGCCTCGACGCTGAGGGCTCGACGGGCGTCATCGCGCTGAAGCTCGGCGTCGAAGAAGACGGCGCGACGCTGGAGGTGGCCTCGCAACAAGCGACGACCTACGGCACGGACGACGCGCGCGCGTGCCTCGAACGAATCGTGGCGGCGCTGCGGTTCCCGACGACGCAGTTACGCGAGCGCTTCGAGCTCCTCGTCTCGCTCGAAGTACGGCCGCGCCACGAGCTTTAGGCCGATTTCAGAAACGGCTCCCACTCCTTGAACGGCTCGGGCCGGCCGAGCAAAAGGAGCATGGAGGCCGACCAGCGCGGCGCCGTCGGCGTGCGAAGCAGCCGCATGCTGGCCTCCTCGGGCGTGCGCCGGCCTTTGCGCAGATTGCAGGGGCGGCACGCGGTGACAAGGTTCTCCCACGAGTCGACGCCGCCGCGGGATCGCGGCACGACGTGGTCGATGTTGAGGTCACGCACGGGCGGCCGCTTCAAGCAGTACTGGCACTGGTGTGCGTCGCGCAGCATCACGTTGCGGCGCGAGAGGCGCACCGTCGGGCGCCGGACGCGCTCGTAGCGGCGCAGGTGCAGGACACGCGGCACGCGGAGCGAGCCGCCGACGATGGGCAGGCCGTCGTCGCTGTCGCGCACGGGCAAGCCGCGCCAGGAGGTGAAATCGTGGACGTCGCCGGCCTCGTCGATGGCGTGCGCGGTGCCGCCGAAGAGAAGCAGGAATGCGCGGCGCGCGGTCGTCACCTGGACAGGATGAAAATGCCGGTTCAACGCGAGGACCGGCAACGCCAGCGGATCACGGCTCCGCCTCTCGGGAGAGAGGATCGTCGGGTGCGCGAACGCGAGATCGTCGTCGATTTCGAACGAGCCATCGAGCTCGTCGAGCCCACCCACCACGTCGGCGTCACCAACATCCGCGGGGCTCGTCTGAAGGAGCGAGGCCCCCAATCGCTCGGAGCGCTCAGGCCTTGGCACAGCCTGAATGTAGCAACAAATGGCCCGGCCTGGCGGCCCCCCGCGCGAAAAAAAAGAGCGCCACCGGCCGCGGGTCTTTGCCCCGCGCTCTCCATCGCTTACAGGCTCCGCATGTTCAAAGAGCGATGCTTGCAAGGCAGGACCGCGATCGTGACCGGCGGCGGCACGGGCCTCGGCCTCTCCATGGCGCTCCGCCTCGCCGATCTCGGCGCGAACCTCGTGCTGACGAGCCGCGACCCCGGGCACATCGAGCCCGCCTGCGAAAAGGTCCGCGAGCGCGGCGCCAAAGCCCTCGCGGTGCGCTGCGACGTCCGGCACTTCCCCGAGGTCGAGGCCATGGTCACCGAGGCCGAGCGCACGTTCGGATCGATCGACATCCTCGTCAACAACGCCGCTGGAAACTTCCTCTGCCCCACGGAAGATTTGAGCCCCAACGGCTTCAACGCCGTCGTCTCCATCGTGCTGAACGGCACGTTCCACGCGACGCTCGCCGCGGGCCGGCGCATGATCGCGGCCGGCAAGGGCGGCGTGATCCTGAACATGCTCGCCACGTACGCCTGGACGGGCTCGGGCTTCGTGATCCCGAGCGCGTCGGCGAAGGCGGGCGTGATGGCGATGACGCGCTCGCTCGCCGTCGAGTGGGCGAAATACAAGATCCGCGTGAACGGCATCGCGCCCGGTCCCTTCCCCACGGAGGGCGCGTGGAAGGCGCTCGTGCCGGAAGGCATGGACAGCGTCGGCAAGAGCAAGATCCCGCTCGGTCGGTACGGCGAGCACGAGGAGCTCGCGAACCTCGCGGCATTCCTGGTGAGCGACTATTCCGCGTACATCACGGGCGACGTGATCACGATCGACGGCGGCGCGTGGCTTACCGAAGGCGGCACGTTCAACCAGATCGCCATGATGGAGCCCGACACGATCAAGCCCGTCATCGCGATGATGCGCGGCGCCGGCGCAAAGCCCAAGTCGAGCGGCTGATGGCGACCGCGGAGGCAGCCGGGCCGCCGCGCGGTTCGCCGTGGGACGATCCCATCGACGAGGCGCCGCTCGTCTTCCTGGACCTGGAAATGACGGGGCTCCGGCCCGCGTCCGACCGCGTGATCGAGCTCTGCGCCGAGCGCACGCGCGGCGGCCGCGTCGAGGCGTCGCTCACGACGCTCGTGCGTCCCGACGACGGCGTCTTCGGCAATGCCCACGTGCACGGCATCCAGCGCGAGGACCTCACGCACGCGCCGACGTTCGCCGAGATCACCGACAAGCTCCTCGCCGTGTGCGCGGGCGGGATCCTCGTCGCGCACGCGGCCTCGTGGGACGTGACGTTCCTCGAAGCGGAGCTCGCGCGGGTGAACCGGCCCGAACGGTTTCCGTTTTTCCTCGATACCCTCGTCCTCTCGCGCCGCGCCTTCGCGCTGCCGACGCACGCGCTCGGATCGCTCTGCGCCTCGCTCGGCGTGGCGCAGGCCCGCGCGCACCGGGCCGAGGACGACGTGCACGCGCTGCGCGAGATCTGGAAGAAGATCCGGGACGTCCTCGCGCCTGCGACGCCGCGGGACCTCTGGCATGTTCGTATCGGCCAGCGCTACGCGCGCCCGGCCATCGTGGCGGCGGCCGTCGCGGCGGCCGAGATCGGGAGACCCGTGCGCCTCCGCTACCGCCCTGCCCATCGCGGGCCCGAGGACCTCGAGTTCTGCGTGACGAGCGTGCGAACGGACCTCGACCCTCCGCGGGTTCTCGGCTATCTGCTTCCCTCGCGCAGCCGCAGGGAGCTACGAGCCGATCGGATCCTGCTGATCGAAGCTCCCGGCGAAGCGGGAAAGTAGAAAGCGAAACGTCCGTGGGAAGCAGTATGTCTCGACGAGATTCCGATCGGCCGCTGGGCCGCGTTTCCCTCCTCGGCGCGGCCGCCTTGGCGCTGCTCCTCTCCGGGTGTCCCACGGCGGGCACGCTGCAAAATGCGCGGCCTGCCACGGCCGACAAATGGTTCCAGCGCGCGCAGCAGGACTTCAAGGTCGCCGACATCGAGGATGCGCGGGACGCCGTGAAGCGGGCGCTCGCGATCGTCCCCGACGACCCCGAGGTCCGCAAGCTCGCGGCCCGCATCGCGCTCGCGCAGCTCGACTACGCCGAGACGATCCGCCTGCTCAAGGGCATCAAGGGCTCGGAGGCCTCGGGCCTGCGCGGCCGCGCGCTCTGGTACAAGGGCGACCTCGAAGCCGCGGCCGATCAGCTCGACGCGATGCTCAACGATCCCGACGTGGTCGACGACTGGGCCAAGGGGATCACGAAGCTCGCGCGGCGCGGCGCGGGGCGCACGCCGTTCGCGCTCTCGGGCGCGTTGCTCGCGGCGGTGGAGCTCCCGCACGTCAGCCCGCTCGCGCCCTTCTTCGTCGTGCCGGTCGAGATCGACGGCGAGAGCGCGCTCGCGATGATCTCCACGGGCAACGCCGAGGTCGTGCTCGACAGCGCGACGCGGCCTGAGCCGAGCTGGATCTCGCTCCGCTTCGGCAAGAAGCTCGAAGTGCACGACGTGCCTGCGCTGACGCAGGATCTCTCGGGCATCTCGAAGCAGATGGGCGCGCCGATCAAGGCGCTGCTCGGCGTGAACCTGCTCCGGCACCTGCACGCGACGATCGACTACGACGGCCACCAGTTCGTGGCGCGGAGCTTCTCGCCTCCGCCGCCGCCCGACGCGACGCGCGTGGACCTCTCGTACATCCGCGGCGGCGGCATGATCCTGCGCGGCAAGTTCGGCGGCGAGCGTGGCGAGCCGGTGAGCCTCTTGCTCGACACGTCGATGACCTTCCCGCTCGCGCTCGACGAGGGCGGCTGGAAGAAGGCCGGCTCCGTCGCGAAGGACCTCAAGATCGTGGCGGAGGATCCGGAGCAGAAGCTGCGCGAGGGCGTGGTCCCGATGGTGCGCCTCGGCGCCTTCGACGTGCCCAAGGTGCCCGGCGTGTTCGGCACGCCCGTCGACCAGATCGAGCGGCAGATCTCGCTCGACATCGACGGCGTGCTCGGCACGGGCCTGCTCGCGCCGTTCCGCGTGACGTTCGGGGATCAGGGCCGCCTGATGTGGCTCGAAGACACGACGCTGCTCATCCAGCGCATCCTGGCCGAGAGCGGCAGCGGGCAGCCGCTCCCCGACGACCCGATGCCGGGGATGCCCGATCCGCTCTCGCCCTTCGGCCCGCAGCCGGGCCTCGGGAATCCGGGTGGGCTGCTCGCGCCGCCGGGCGGCGGCCTCGCGCCTGCACCTGCGCCCGGCGGCAACGCGCCGCCCGGTGGGGCGAAGCCCCCGAAGAAGGCCCCGGAGCGCTGAGCCATGGAGCACCCGATCGCTGTCTACGCGGGCAGCTTCGATCCGCCGACGCTCGGCCACCTCGACCTGATGGAGCGCGCGGCGAAGCTCTTCGATCGCGTGATCATCGCGATCGGCCGCCACCCGACGCGCAACCCGCTCTTCAGCTTCGACGAGCGCCTCGCGTTGCTCGCCGAGGTGACGAAGGGCATCCCGAACCTCACGGTCGACTCGTTCGACGGCCTGCTCTTCCAGTATTGCGAGAAGGTCGGCGCGCGCGTGATCGTGAGGGGTTTGCGCGCCGCCACGGACTTCGAGTACGAGCTGCAGATCGCGCACGCGAACGCCGACATGGCGCCGCACATCGACACGGTCTTCCTGCCGACGCGCACGAATTACGGATTCGTCTCGGCCTCGCTCGTGCGTGAAATCGCGAGCCACGGCGGCGACGTGAGCCATTACGCGCCGCCCGCGGTCAGCGAGGCGTTGCGGAAGAAATTCGGCCGCTAGCGATAGGGCTTTACGCTCGCACGTTCCATCGCGAGCAGCGTCCGCACCACGTACGGCACCGACGCGACGCCGGCCAGCTCGGCGAGCGCATACGCAATGTGCTCGCGGCTCGCGTGCGGCGGGATGCCCACGCTCGCGATGCGGTAGCCCTCGCGGGACAGGTCTTCGACGGTCTCGATCTGGACGGCGCTGACGGTCTTGTAGACGGCGATGCGCAGGCGCTTCGGCCGCAGGCGGTCGAGGGCGCGCATGGCGAAGTCGATGCGATCGAACTCTTCGGGGTCGTGGTACTCGACCAGGCGCCGCGGATCGGTCTGCTCGAAGCGGGCGTCCTGGAGCGTGGCGCGCGAGCGCATGGCGCAAGCGTAGCCCTATCCCGTTGGCCTGGACAGCCCCCGGGCACGGTGCCCACGGAACCCTGTTGCTCCGGCCCCACGTCGCGCCGACACTCCCTGCGTGCGTGGCTCGTCCCTCCTCCTCGCGCTCGTTTGCGTCGGCTGCGCGGCTCAGTCCGAGCGCTCGGCCGCGCCCATCGTTGATGTCGCCGCGCCCGTCGCGAAGACGGATGGAATCCCATCGGAGGACACGGACGGGCGTGACGCCGACCGCGATGGGATCCCCGACGACACGGACCGCTGCCCGAACGAACCCGAGGATCGCGACAGCTTTGCAGATGACGACGGCTGCCCCGACATCGACAATGACAGAGACGGCGTGGCGGACGCGAACGACAAGTGTCCGGACGAACCCGAGAACAGGGATGGCCGCGAGGATGAGGACGGCTGTCCGGAGACACCACAGGTCCTCGCGAAGCGGGCCTTCAAGGAGGCGCTCCTCGCCTCCCAGCGAGGGGACCTCGCCCAGGCGCGGCGGCAATTCGAGGAGGCGTACCGCATCTTGCCGGGGGACCTGGTCCTCTTCCACCTCGCGACGACCGCGCACGCCCAGGGGGACCACGACGCGGCTTGCCGGTATTACAAGCAATGGCGCACGTCGCCCAAGGCGCAGGAAAAGCCCCGGCAGATCGCAGCGCTCGACGCCTGCCCCTAATCATTCGAACGTCGCGCGCACCAACCCGAACTTGTTGTTGAGCTCCGGCGTCGTGAGCTTGTCGAAAATGCGCGGGGCGCCGAGCTCGTTCGCGAGTGAGCCCATGCGGCCGTGCTCGGTCATGAAGTAAAAGGTCTTCACGCCCTTCTTCTTCTGCTCCAGGACGTAATCCTGGAACTTCTTGCCGCTGGAGACGAAGGCCGGGACGGCGTTGCCGTTGTAAAAATTCTCGCCCTTCCAGTTCATCTGGAACGCGATGATGGGCCCGGGGATCTCCTGTTTGGCGCGGTAATACGCGAGCACCGTCTCGCGTTGCCCCCAGTGCGGCGAGGTCTTCACGAAATAGACGTCGATGCCCCAGGCCGTGAAAAGCACGGACACGGCGCAGAGGCCCGTGACGACGTGGCGGCGGGCGCGGGCCCACACGAGGGCGAGCGTGAAGAGGGCGGCGGCGCTGGTGAAGACGAGGAGCGCGGTCCGGAAATCGAGCGTCGAGGGGAACACGCGCTTGTAGTTGTACGTGAAGAGGTGGAGCAGCCGCACCGGCCCGAGCATGCCTTCGCGTGCGCCCGCGAGGTCGCGGCCCACGAAAAAGACGAGCAAGCCGCCCGCGATCGCGGCGGCGCCCCACAACACGCGCTCGTATTGCTCGGCGAAGGCGTCCGTGATCTTTCGCGCGCCCGAGCGTTGCACCATCTCGTCGAGCAGAATGCCCGTGAGCATCGCGGCCGGCGGGAGGGCCGGCATGATGTAATGGTGGAACTTCGTGAGCATGAGCGTGAAGAGCACGAACGCGAAGAGGAACCACATCGCGAGGAAGATCGACGCGTCGCTCCTGCGATCGCCCTCCTCGCGGCGCCGGAGCCACGCGACGAGCGCCGCGGGCACGAGGCCGGTCCACGGGAACATCGCGTAGCCGAGTTGCCAGACGTAGAAACGGAAGCCGACGTCGTCCCCCTCGTTCGTGTCGTGCACGTGCGTGAAGGCGCGCTTGAACATGTCGTGGAAGAGCAGCCGATCGGTGAACGGCTGCCCGTGCCGCGCATACATCGCGACGAACCACGGCAGGGCGACGGTGAGCAGAATCAAGAGGCCCGCGACGATTTCGAGGCGGAGCAGGTCGCGATACCGGCGCGACACGACGATGTACGCGAGGGCGCAGAGCACGGGCAAACCAAAGCCGGCCGGCCCCTTGGCCATCGTGGAGAGGGCGGCGAAGAACCAGGCCGCCAGGAAATAAAGCCGCTGCGCGCGCCGCTCGCCCCAGCACATGTAAAGCAAGAGGCCGAGCGCCTGGATCCAGAGGACCGCCTGGAGCGCGGGCTGGAGGCCCTTCAGCACGGGGGACGCGTCGCCGCAGGGCTGGTTGCCCGGGATGCCGCAATTCATGGGCGAGCCGGAGCGGAAGGCGTCGGCGTGAAACCGCAGGGAGAACGGCGACGGGAGGATCTCGAGGTTGCGCGAGATCAGGTACAGGATCTGCGGCAATGCGCAGGCGATGATCATGCCGAGGACGAGGTGATACCCGGAGAAGCGGTATTTCGCTTCGCCCACGGAGACCTCGTACACCCGCACCTCGCGCTCCGCGTCCTCGTGAATGCCGAGCAGGAAGAGGGCCATCGCCGCGGACATCGTGGCGACGAAGGGCATGTCGGTCACGGTCTGGTGCGAGACCAGAAACCACTGCGGCATCGTGGTGAGCACGAGCCCGCCGAAGAAGCCTGCGCGACGACCAAAGACACGCGCGACGGCCTTGTACAGGAGGTACGTCGCGACGAGCGTGATGAGGAAAAAGGGCAAACGGACAGCCCACTCGGGCCAGGGCACGCGCCCCTCGGCGACGGCGGAGAGCATGGCGCCGGGCTGATACCGAACGCCGAACGTCGCCATCGCGATGGCCTGCATCCAGAAATCGAGGACGGGCTTCGACCAGAACCAGCCGTCCTGGGCCCACCAGAGCGAGATCCAATCATTCCGCGCGAGGATCTCGCGCGCGACCTCGCCATAATGGGTCTCCCACGGATCGCTGAGCGAATGGCTGCCGAGCGCCGGCAAATAAAGGAGCGTCACGAGGGTGACGAGCCAGAATCCGTGGCGACGAAGGAGCGGAATGGGTTTGCCGGAGGGCTTTTTTTCCCAAGCGCCGAGTTTCTCACCGACGCGGTAGGTGGAGACGACGGCGCCGAGAAAGCAGGCGGGAACGGCGAGGCCGGCGCCGATCGGGCCGAGATATCCGGAGACGGCGAGGGAAACCGAGGCCAAGAGGCCAAGGACGGAGCCCCCGAGGAGGGCGAGGGGCTGGGCGAGGTCGGCGAGCGCGACCCGCTTGGCGACGCGCTCGTCAGGGTCGTCGAAGGTGCCGCAGAGGTCGAGGAGGCCAAAGGTGGCGACGAGGATCGCGACGATGCCGATGGGAACGCCGACGCGGTACTGCGGGCGCAGCGCCATGAGGAGGAGCGCGACGAGCGCGCCGGTGGCGAGCGTGGAGGCACCGCGGACGAGCTGGAGCGGGTTGCCAGGGCGGAGGAGAGGATCGGGGGCGGGAGGGGATTCGGGGTCGTCGCCGGGGTCGTCGGCGTCGGGGTCGTCGTCGTCTGCGGCGTCGTCGTCCGCGGCGTCGTCGTCCGCTTCCGCTTCCGCGTCCGGACCCGCTTCCGCTTCCGCGTCCGGACCCGCTTCCGCTTCCGGGCCCGCTTCCGTCTCCGTCTCCGTGGCCGGCTGATCTTCCGGCCGGTCGGCTTTTTCGTCGGCTGCGTCGGTCGGATCTTGCTTGATCTCGCTCATGGCTCGCGGGCTCGGGGAGGCCATGCACTAGCAAGCCTTCGGGCCGGGGCAAAGGGGGAGGTTTCTCCAAGCTCGGGCCTGCGGCGGGAAAGGCCGATGCGCGAAATCACCCCTCCTCGTAGGGAACACGACCCTGGTAGGGGCCGGCTTCCAGATCCTCGACACGCTCTCCAAGTCGCAGGCGGCGCCCTCTCCGAGGGACCTCTCGCCCCCATCGTCTACGCCGAGCTCGCGCACGCGGGCTTTCCTACGGCGCCCTGAGCTTCTCGACGACCCGACGAATCCCCCGGGCGACGTCGGTCCACGCCTCATCGGGATCGGCCCAGGACTTGATCGGCTTTCCGTCACGCGGCAATGCCTGAACCGCCCCAAAAGGAGTATTCTGCCATCCGTCGCATTGCCGCAGGATGATCGGAATGACGACTGCCTCTCCGGCCGCGCGGCGCTCCATGGCCCGCTTCAACTCGATATCATAGCAGTACTCGGAAGCCACAAAATCGGCACTCACGAGCAGCAGGATGATCGCGGCTTGATTGAGGTTCCCGTCGATGGCGCGCTTCCACTCGTCACCCGCGCCGATCTGCCGGTCGTGCCAGCTTCGGATGGCACCGCTGCGCCTCAAGAGGGAAAGGTGCTTCTCCAGCTCGACCCGATAGGCCTCATCCGTGTGCGAATACGAAATAAAGATGTCGAGCGGCGCATTCATGGGATCTCCTTGATGACGTGACAACACTCACGGATCGTCCAGAAGCACGACGACCTTCGTCGTCCTGTCGGCGTTGGGCGGCGGCGCATCGGAGGTCGGGCTGAGCGGCAAATTCAATCCAACACAAAGAGCAGTCCGCTTGATATCGTCGTATGCGACGTCCCCCGTTGCCCACGCCGTCTGCCCGACCAACACCTCGACATGGAGACCTTTGCGCTCGAGCATGTCTCCGATGGTCACCGGAACGCGCCGTGGAGAGCGCCCACTTCCTCTCGTATAGGCATCCGAGATCGGGATACAGCCTATCCATTCGCGCGCGTCGACGCTCCGAAAACATACCTGGGCGTCGTCGGGGACATCGTTGCCGTTCACGCGGACACTGTACAGTCGAATTAAATGGCGCTGCGTCGGCGAAAGAGCGTCAGCGCAAGCGCCTGGGACCGATGCACGACCCGAGGCACACTGACCACAGTACTGGGCTGATTCCTTGCAGATCGTTTTCAGCTTGCTCGTGTTGTACGCGTCCGTTCGGCACTCGACACCCCCGCAGCAGGGGGAACCACTTGGCGTCTGAGCAACCGGGACCGTCGTTTTGACGGAGGACTCATGGCCCTGCTCGTTGACGGACGGAGGAGAAGCGGCCTGGTTCGGAGAGGTGCTCCCGTAAATACCTTTGAAGATACCCACGCAGAACAGGACGACAAAGATACCCGCGAGCATCATCCATGACGTGCGAGACCACGAACGAGCTTCCGAAGCGCGCTCGAGCGGCCCGGTACCGGCTCCAGGAGACGACAGACTCACATGAGGCTGACTCCAACGAAGGTCCGGCGAAGATGGATGCGCCCCTCCGAAATCTGGGGAGGACGCGTGCATCGGTCTCGGATCGGACGAAAAGGAGGGCGCGCTCGACCTGTGCGACGGGGATGCGCCTTGGTTCTGTGCCTCGATACTCTTCACGAGATAGCGAATGGACTCCGCGACCAGGCTCCAAGCGTCATCCGGCTGTGGCCACCTCTCCACGGGCACGAGATTGGAGGGGAGCACGTGGAGCCCGGCTGGCCTCACGCCCGTGGCTCTTATATCGAGCGCCCGCACCAGAACCGGCACGACCGACGCCGTACGCTCCTCATGCCGCGCATAAGCCCGGTGTTCCTCGGCGTTGCACTCGCGGGACGCAGCGTAATCCGAGGTGAGCAAACATAAAATGATCTGTGCGCGTTCGAGGTCGGGATGGACATCAGGCCGTGTCTGGCCAGCCAAGACATTTCCGGTGTGGGAAATTCGTATCCGTCGGCGGGTGAGGAGCCCGGCGAGATGCTTCTCGAGCGCTCGGTAGGCTTCGACATCCTTGGGTGCCCTCGCGGCGAAGGAGATGTAGACGTCAACAGGCATCCGCGACACTCCAGGTGGCCCAGCGGGTGATCCGTGCTCCGTCTCCGGAAGCCGGAAGAGTGTGCAACACTACCGCGGTTGGTCGGCCGCTGGCAAGTGCCGAGCAGATCCCGACCTGGGCAGCCCCTGCGACAGGTCGCGCGCGTCAAACCGCCACCGCCTGCCTCCCTACTTTCCCTTTTCTCCTGCCCCCACCCACTCCCCTCCGTACGCGCCGCTCTCCGCCCCGCACCATGGCAAACGCCGCTTTCCCCCCTCGACACGCGTCCACCCCGACGGTCCACCGTGACCCGTGCCCCCTGACGCCCGTCTACCCCGGCAGTCCATCCTGACCCGCCCCCGTCGCCACGCGTCAACCCCCGCAGGCCATCCTCACCAGCCGCCGTCGCCACGAGGCGACCCCCGCAGGCCATCGTCACCTGCACCCCTCGCCACGCGGCGACCCCCGCAGGCCATCGTCACCTGCGCCCCTCGCCACGCGGCGACCCCCGCAGGCCATCGTCACCTGCACCCCTCGCCACGCGGCGACCTCCTCGGTCAGCTCCGATCAGAGCGCGCAGGCTCCGCAGGTGCAGGTGCCTGCACTGCATTCGCCGTTCGCCGTGCAAGCGGCGCCGAGATCACACGGGGTCTGCACACAGGGCGCAGGCATCGGGGTCGCGCCGGCGGGGACGTCGAGGCAGGCCCGACCTCGATCGATGACCCGAAGCATCTCTTGCATACGGAGCGCGACCTGGTCGGCGACGAGGTCTTTGATCGCGTTCGCGACCGCGCCGAGCGCGCCTGCGTTGCAGATGTGCGTCGCGTCCAGCAGCGCATCCTCGTTGAGCGAGACCCGCGTGAGGGTGAGCGGTTCGCACCCGAATCGGATGGCGCCATTCGCAGATGCCACGCCCATTCCCTGGATGAACACCGGGATGTCCACCCAGGCGGGCATGCCGCACATGCCGCCCACCGTGACGTGGTAGTTGATGGGGCTCCCAAAAACGACCGTACGCATGGGCAGTTGATCGAGCCGTAGTCGCAGCGTGCCGCTGACCGACACCGGGCCGCACGTATCCGCGGGAGCCGTGGCCGCGGGGAGCTGCGAAAGGTCGAGTTCGGCGATGCAGCGTTTGGGGTTGCTGTCTGGATCGGGACCGCCGACGCATATCTTCGTGTTGTATCCGGCAACCGACGTGTCCTGCGTCTCGATCGGCACGGAGAGGGTACACGCATCCGGCAGCTTGCAGGTGGCCATGGGCACGCCGCCATCCATGTCGCCCCCGGCGCCGCCGCTCCCGCCGCCGGCTCCGCCTCCGCCTCCGCTTCCGCCCCCGCCTCCGCTTCCGCCTCCGCTTCCGCTTCCGCTTCCGCCTCCGCCCCCGCCTCCGCCCCCGATCCGGAATCTATTTGCTACCTACTACCTAGGCAGCAAACTTAATGATTCCGACCACTTGCAACACACTGACAGCGACCCGCTGCCCGGCCAAATAGACTGATCACGCGTTCAGTAGTGACGCAATCAGATCGAGAGGTCTCGACCATGGAAGCCAGGACCGGCATCATCCCGAGCATGGGCGGCAAGAGCAGCAAGGGCGGCAAGGGCGGCAAGGCGCGCGGAACGGCGCAGAAGCGCGCGCACGTCAGCCCCCCGCGCGAGGTCTCCATCCTCGAAGCGGCGCCCGATGCGCCCGCGGTCGTGAACGCAGGGCCCACAATCGCCGATCCTTCCTCGGTTCGGCGGGTCCTCACGGTCAACGGTCCTCACGCGGGGACGTCGCGAGTCCTCGCCTATCGGCGCGTCTCGACCATGGAGCAAATGCGATCGGGCACGTCGCTCGACGCGCAGGACGAGGAGATCCGGCGTTACTGTCAGTACGCCCGCCTCCCGGATCCGATTGACTTTGAAGAAACGGAATCGGGCGGCGTCGAGTCACAAGAGAAACGGGAGAAGATCGCAGCCCTGCTAAAGGCCGTCCGCCCGGGGGATCTCGTGGTGGTGGCGAAGCTCGATCGGTTCTCTCGCGATATCGTCTTCACGATCTCCGCCGTGCGCGACATCATCAAGCGGGGGGCGCGCTTCCTGTCTCTCGCTGAACGGTTCGACGCCTCTACCCCCGAGGGGGAGACGCAAATGGCGCTGTGGGCCTCTATCGCGCAAATGGAGCGGGCCCGCATTCGCGAGCGCACGGAAGGCAACCGGAAGCGGCTGCGGGCCCTCGGGAAATTCGTAGAGGGACAGCCCCCGTTCGGCTACGTTCGGGCCAAGGGCGCGGACGCACACGATAAGCCGCGCCGATTGGAGATCGATCCGGTCAAGGCGCCGATCGTTCGCGAAATGTTCGACATGTGCCTTGCAGGCAAGAGCGCGCGAGACATCGCGCTCCATTGCCAGACGACCTATGCAGGACTCGCGATGTTCCGGACCGTCTGGATCCTGCAATTGCTCAAAAACCGAATGTACGCCGGCCAGATCGCGACCACGCCCGTCCGGCCCGACAAAAACCGCCAGTTGACGCAAAAGCCCGCGGAATGGGTCGACGCGCACGAACCGATCGTTTCCCTGCAAATGTGGCACGCGGCCCAGCACGCGCTAGCGGGACGGCGCTCCTACGGGCGCAAGCCTCGCACGGACACGATCACCTCGGAATGGTTGATCCGAGGGCTCGCCCGTTGCTCCATTTGCGGATCGATGATCACGGCCAAGCCTGCAAGCGAGAAGAATAAGCACGCGGGATACTACGTGTGCCGGAAGCGCTACGCGCCAGAGTTGAAGAATGCCACGCGCGAGCGGTGCATGGAGGCGCCCTGGAATCGGCAGGATGAGATCGATCCGAAGATCGAAAGGCTCGCGGCGCGGCACTTCAAAGCGCTTGACGGGCATCTGTCGAAAGCGCCCCCGCCGTCCCCCCATGCGCCGAATTTCAGGGTGCAGCGGGCCAAGCTCGTAACGGCGCGGAGCAATCTCGTTTCCATGGTCTCCTCGGGCCAGTGGGGGATGGACGTGATCCGGGCGGAAGCGGCGCGGATCGAGCGCGAGCTTGCCGCGATCGATGCGGAGGAACGAGCGCTCTCCGCGGAAGCTTCGGCCGATACGGTCGAGAATCGGAAGGGCGCGCTTTCGTGGTTGCGCTCGATCGTGGCGCAATGGGGGACGATGGGCGTCCCTGCTCGGCGCGCGGCGCTCGGCGCGATGCTCGACGGGATCAAGATCGGTCCGGAGGGGATCGCAATCGAATGGAGCGACGCCGCGACGATGGCCGTCCGGTACGCGGAGGGGCGCCTACCCGATCCCGCGACGCTCGACCATGCGAGCGACGATCCGCGCCGCCCTGCTCGCCCGATGCTCCCGGGAGGCGCCTAGCGACTTGGGCTTGCCACCGAGCACGCTGGCGAGCGGAGCGAGCCTGCGGTGCTCGGTCGGATGCAAGCCCTTGTTGGGCGGCTCTTCCAATCAATCGACGACATCGAATCGAACCACGTCGTCGATCCAACGCTGCGAGCCGTGTAGCGACTTCTTACCAACAATAATCACGTGCTTTCCGACGTCGTGTGCGCGAACGGCCTTGCGATAGTCGAGCGGACTTAGGTAGGCGCGCAACTGAAATCCTCTTCCCCCATCATCAACATCTATGTTCACCTGGCCCGTGTTGCTTACGAGCGTACGCACCCTGCCTTTATATGGCTCTTCCCGTGTCTCCGAAAGCGCGCGCAGTTGGCGCGCCCCCTCTTCCATAATCTCGAATTGCGGCGGCGCCACACGGACCGGGGCAATTCCTGGCAAAGATTGGCCCTGGCTGCCGAAATGTGACGAAAAATCAAGCATAAGCTGTGGATCGTCGGGCTTCAACTCAAGCATCGCCTCAAGCATGTTCGCGTTCATGCCATCTGAGTATGAGTGCACCAGTTGTTCCGACTTACGCGTTTCGGCAACAATACAGAGCCCGTGCATGATCCGTCGCATTACGCGACTCGAAAAAGATGACGCCATCCCGAATTCGAGGGTTGCCGAAGGGATCTCGATGTTGATGACGAAGCTGCCCAGCTCAGTCTGTCCGAGGCGACAAGCATCACCGAATTCCATGTCCCGCTTCCGTGGAACAAGGTGCGAAGGAGCGGGTTGGTCCTCCATTCTTGCCGCGGATACGAACAATGCTCGAAGACCCGACATCGTTTGCACCGCGGTTTTCAGCGGCAACGAGCCACCTCTGGTGGATTCGGACGAAAGGCACACGCTAAGCCGATTGGTCGACATAGGGCGGAGGTTGTCCTGTCGTTCGGGGCGCGCGAGGACACTCGCGTGGCGGCCGACAACCTTATCTACTCGCAATCTCACGGCGCTGCAAACATCATATAGTGCTTTGCCGAATTCGCCGGCAGAAACGAGGTCATGCAGCGGCAATGTTTCCGCTCTGCTGAAGCGTGCACGAACTTCGCCGACGTAGAGATCGAGGACCAACCGCGGGTTTTTATTAACCGCGATTTCAGAAATTGATCGCGCCTCAAACTCTAGCAATTGCAGAGCTTGAAGCTCAACGGCCTCATTGGAGCCCCACATTCCGGTGCGATCACGGAAGGCCAGTAGACGAGCATCTACAAATCGCTTAACGTCCATGGCTAATCATCCGACTGAATTCCGGGGTCGACGCTTTCCACGTCCACTGCCGATTCGCGAATATCGTCCGGGTATTGAAAACGAAGAGCGAGGTATTGGCGAGCAGGGTCGCCGGAAGGACCAGTTAGCGCATCTACACGATGCTCGATCACCTCCACGAGAACATGGTGATACCATTTTCGGTGACCGCCCGTGGTCAAGAGGTAGGGAGCGGGCTCGACAGGTAGCAACTGGATCCCGTATGCTCCAGGATGCACTTCTTTCGCAACTGGCAGCACCCGCCGCGCTGCCGCGGCGCATTTGGAACTGTCCGCAGGATACTTCGCGAGGGCAGAGCGAACCTTGCGGCGTTGCGTTACGTTCCAAGGGATGGCCACTTCCCGCTCCTTGTTTATCATTTACAGAGTACCGGGTCGGCTTGATTCGCGTCAAGCCCAACGTGGGCGCGCAGTTGCAGCGCGATGGAGCCTGCTGAACGTGGACACTGCCACGTTTGGCAGTCGTAGACCTCTCGTGCCCACCCAACACCCGTTTTGCGGGGGGCTCGATCTCGGGGTGACGGATGCGCGCCCCGAGCGTCGAGAGCGCGTAAAGCCCCCCTCTCGCCCTGTTTGGCGCGGTCGTGCTCGACGGCGCTGCCCTCGGGGTGCTTGGCGCGCGCAAGCGCCACCGCGGGAGCTTCCGCCCGAGCACACCTAAAGCGCCGAGCGCTTCACATTCCTGGATCGTCTCATGCACCGCCCATCACCACACCACAGCTCTTGCATTGTGTGAGTTCCGCTGGGGTTAGCTGATTGCAGAAGCGGCACCGCATCACGACAACCTGCCGCTCGATGACCTCACGCTCCCTGTGGACCACGGCCGGCATGGCGGCCGGCATGGCGTGCAGCGAATGCTGACGCGCATTCCGAGCTTCGCGCAACGAATGAAGCTTGGCTCGGAGAAGACTTACGGCCGCATCGGCACCATGCCCCGGATACCTGAGACCTCCACCCGAGCTCAAGGCGACGACGAGGGCCCCGTTTACGAAATCGACGTTGCTGATATGCTCATAGTAGACTTCACGCGTACTGTCCCCACGGTAAGGACGTTTGTTCTTAAGGTCGAATCGGGGCCGGTCATACACCCGAAGCGCGCCTTCTCCCGGGTAGAGGATCACGAACCAATAGTCGGCGCAGCATTTGATGAAAGGTTCAGTTCCCCATGCTGTCGAGATGACAATGGGTGCCACATTGGCAAATTGTTCCGGGTTACCAACGCCGTCACGCATGAACTGCGCTACGGCGGTATCAAGGATTTTCTCGTGGTTCGAGTTGATGACTGTAACCCCCCAGAACCAGAGCCCGAGACATCCGGCGGCCAGGACCATGCCGAAGGCGGGATGCACGCCAGCGCCGAAGACGAAGAGAATTACCGCGCCGATCGCTGCTACTTTGAAGCGCCAACCTAACCACCAAACAAATCCCTCCATCGCTCTCCTCCACTGTAGTCCCGAACCCAGAACGAGCAGCATACAACCGAGGGGAGTCATGAGGCTAGTACCCGCGACGCTCGACTGGACGAACGGCGCAGCCCTCGCGACGCTCGGCGCGGTCGTGCTCGACCGACGCAGCCCTCGCGACGTTCGGCGCAGGCCTTGCGCGTTCGGCGCAGGCCTTGCGACGTTCGGCGCAGCCCTCGCGACGTTGGGCGCCGTCGTGCTCGATGGCGCGGCCCTTCCACGGAAGACTCGCAAGGCGTGGCGTCGCGGCTCGCATGCGAGCCGCCCCCTTGGCGGCGCCGCCGCTCTCGGTCTCACGCGGGCGCACTCTCACGCGTGAGGGCAAGCCTTGCGTGAGCATGTGAGGGGACCGCGGGAGGCGGCGCGGTCCCCTCGCGTGGACCGCTTACGCTAAGCGTCCCGCTCGCCGCGCAGTGTGTCCCGCTCCGCGAGTGTGCCGTGGCACGGTGGACCGATCAGCACACCGCAGCACACCGCGGGCGCGCCGCGACTTATCGTAAGTCCCGCTCGGCGCGGTCGTGCTCGACGGCGCAGCCCTCGCGCGCCGCTCGGCGCACGCAAGCCCCCCGCGGTCGCTTCTGGCTTGTAGCCGTGAGGCTTGGGCCACAAGCCTCTTGTGGCCACAAGCCCACAAGCACCTCGTGATCCACGCGGCACGCTTCCCCTTGACGGGCGCCCCCTCGCGTCGCTCGGCGCAGCCCTCGGGGCGCTCGGCGCGGTCGTGCTCGACGGCGCAGCCCTCGTCCCTCCGCCGTGGCGCAAAGGCCGTGTTTTGCAGGCGAAATAATTGTCGGGCTTCTCGCGGCGCTTCGTTTCAAGGGGTCTGCTGCCGTTCGTTCGTCCGGAATTAGAAAACGCACGACACTAATCTAATTCCACGGAACCTTTTGAAGGGTCTAAATTCGGACACTTAGCCCACGAATTAGAATACGAAACCCTGAACTAATCACATGCCCCTTGACGGCGCAGCCCTCGGGGCGCTCGGCGCGGTCGTGCTCGACGGCACAGCCCTCGCGGCGCTTGTCAAGGGGTACGTGCGAGGGGGCGCATGTTCCTTGTCACGTTGTCTCGGGGGGGCTTGTCTCACGAGACACACGGCCCCGAGACATGCGTGACAACACAACGGCGCAGCCCTCGGGGCGCTCTCGACGCTCGGCGCGTCGTGCTCGACGGCGCAGCCCTCGCGGCGATCGGCACGTCGAGCTCGACGGCGCGGCCCGCGCGGCGCTCGGCGCGGCCCTCGCGGCGATCGGCGCGGTCGAGCTCGACGGCGCGGCCCTCGCGGCGCTCTCGACGCTCGGCGCGATCATGCTCGACGGCGCGGCCCTCGCGGCGCTCTCGACGGCGCGGCCCTCGCGGCGCTCTCGACGCTCGGCGCGATCATGCTCGACGGCGCAGCCCTTCGCGGCGCCCGTCCTGGGGCGGCCCTCGGGCCCGCGCGTGTATCTCTGCCAGAGATACGCGGCCCTCGATCCACGCGTCACCCCGCGAGATCCATACAGAAGGTCCGGATCGGCGCGATGTTTTCCGGTGCGGAGAACGGGGGGACGGCGCAGCCCTCGGGGCGCGCTCGACGCTCGGCGCACGTGCTCGGCGCGGCCCTCGCGGCGTGCTCGCTGCTCGGCGCACGCGTTCCGCCTCCCATTGCCGAACGAATCGCGCGCTTGCAGCTCCGCGCCCGCGATGGACGGCGCAGTTCTCGCGGCGATCTCGACGCTCGGCGCGGCCCTGGGAAGCTCGGCGCGGCCCTGGGAAGCTCGGCGCGTCGTGCTCGACGGCGCGGCCCTCGTGGCGCTCGGCGTGGCCCTGGGAAGCTCGGCGCGCCGTGCGACGGCGCGGAAAGCGGGGGACGCCGCAAGGCTCGGCGCGAGTTATTACAGCCCCCCGGAGCGAGTTATTACAAGTAAGAACCCGTGCGTATCACGCGGCGCGGCGCAGTCCTCGGGACGCTGGGCGCGACGCTTCGGTGCGAATTTCGCGCGATCGTGACCACCCGTTTCGCGGCATCGTGACCACCTGTTTCGCGGCATCGTGACCACCTGTTTCGCCATCGTGACCACCTGTTTCGCCATCGTGACCACCTGTTTCGCCAT